>JADHZE010000110.1 GCA_026934365.1 Isoptericola sp. QY 916
AACCGCCCCCTCGCCGCTCGTCGGCCGCGCCGCCGAGCTGACCTCCCTGCGCGAGGCGTACGCGGACGCCCGCGGCGGCTCCGGCGGCGTGGTCGTCGTCGGCGGCGAGGCGGGCATCGGCAAGACCCGTCTCGTGGCGGAGTTCCTCGCAGAGGTCCGCGACGACGGGGCGGCGCCGCTCGTGCTGCACGGGCAGTGCGCCGACTCCGGCTCGGGCCCCCTCCCCTACGCCGCGCTCACCGGCGTCCTGTCCGACGTCGTCGACACGCTCGGCCCGGAGGCGACCCTCGCCGCGGCCGGTCCCGCCGCGGACGCGCTCGGGCTCCTCGCCCCCCGGCTCGTGGACGTGCGGCGCGACGTCGACACCGGCCGCCTGCCCGAGGTCCTGGCCGACCTCACGACCGCGCTCGCCGTCGAGCGCCCGGTCGTGCTCGTCCTCGAGGACCTGCACTGGTCCGACGACGTGACCCGTACGGTGCTCGCCCGGCTCGCACGCACCGCGCCGACCACCACCCTGCTCGTGATCGCCACCTACCGCAGCGACGACGTCGGGCGACGCCACCCCCTGCGCACCACCCTGGCCGAGCTGGAGCGGGCCCGGCTCGCGACGCGCGTCGACGTGCCGCGCCTCGACGCCGCCGAGGCGACGCGCCTGTTCTCGTCGCTCGTCTCGAGACGCCCCGACGCTCCGGACCTCCCTGGCACGGTGCTCGGCGAGCTCGTCGAGCGCAGCGAGGGCGTGCCGTTCTACGCCGAGGAGCTGGCGGACTTCGCCGGCGATGCCCTGCCCGACTCGCTGCGCGAGCTGCTGCTCCTGCGCTACTCGTCCCTGAGCGACCCCGCCCAGCGCTTCTGCCGCACCGTCGCCGCCGCGGGCCAGCGGGCCCCGCACGAGCTCCTCGTCGCCATGCTCGGCGCGGGAGGCCTGGACGAGGCCGAGCCCGCCGCCCGGGAGGCGGTCGACGCGCACGTGCTCGTTGCGGACGCCGACGGCTACCGCTTCCGCCACGCGCTCATCCAGGAGTCGGTCGACGCCGAGCTGCTGCCCGGCGAGTCGCGCCGGCTGCACGCGGCGTGCGCGAGCGCGCTGGAGGACGGCGAACGCACGCTCGCGCGGGTCGCGGCCGCGGCCGACCACTGGTGGCGGGCCCGCCTGCCCGACCGCGCGCTCGCCTCGGCGGTCGAGGTCATCGCGGTGCCCGAGACCTCCGGGGAGGCCTCCTCCGCCGTGGTCGCCGCCGCGGGCGAGCGAGCGCTCGAGCTCTGGGAGCTGGTGCCCGACGCCGAGGGGGTCGCCGGGCTGCACCGCGCCGCCCTCCTGCGCCACGTGTCCGTCGCCCTCCAGGACTCCGCGCAGATCGAGCGCGCGGCGGGACTGGCCCGCGAGGCGGTGGAGGAGTGGCCCGTGGACGACCCCGCCGGGCGGGCGCAGGCGCTGTCGACCCTCGCCCACATCCTCGGCAAGGCCGGCGACCCGGGTTCGGACCGGATGCTCGACGAGGCGCTCGCGCTCCTGCCGGCGGACGACCCCGCGGGCCGGGCCCCGTTGCTCCGTCTCAAGGCGCGGAACGCGATGATGGACCACCGCCACGACGAGGCGGTCGCGGCCGCCGGCGAGGCGCTCGCCGCCGCGACGGCGGTCGGCGACCGCCAGAACGCCTCGCTCGCCCTCAACCTCCGGGCGATGAGCCGCCTGGACCGCGGGGACCTCGACGCCCTGGACGAGCTCGAGCGGTCCCACGAGGTGGCGGGCGACGACTGGCGGGCCCAGTGCCACTACTACACCAACGCGTCCGACACCCGGCTCAAGCTCGGCCAGTTCGCCGAGGCGGAGCACCTCGCCGAGTCGGGGGCGCAGCTCGCCCGCGCCCTCGGCGCCGGGTGGGCCACCCGCGCGATGCTCGAGGGCAACGTGGCGGAGGCGTGGATCGGGTCCGGCCGGTGGCCCGACGCCGAGGCGTGGTACGCACGCTCCGTCCCGCTCGTCGACCCCAGCGACTACGCCGTGTACCTGGGCGAACGGTGGACGTGGCTCACGATGTGGCGCGGTGACGTCGACACCGCCCAGGCGCGGGCGCGGGTGCACCGCGCGACCTGGCAACGCTTCGGCCGGGTGGAGGAACAGATCCGGGCGCGGGTCTCGGCGACGCTCGCCGAGCTCGCCCTCCTGCGCGACGACCTGGACGACGCGCTCGACCTCGTCCGGATCGCCGTCGACCCCGACGCCCTGGGCCCGTTCTACCGGCTCACGACGCTCGCCGTGGCCGCGCGGGTGCTCGACCGCGCCCGGAGGTCAGGGCGGCAGGTCGACGTCGCGCCGTACCGCGCGGCGCTGGCGACGTGCACCGTGTGGCCGACCTACCCGACGTGGGCGGCGCTGTTCGCCGCCGAGCTCGGCGACGGGTCGTGGGAGGCGGTCGTCGCGGCCGGCGGGCCCGCGCACCTGCGGCCGTACGCCCTGTACCGCGACGGCGCGTCCCTGCTCGAGGCCGGCGACCGCACCACCGCGCGCGAGCGGCTGGACGCCGCCGTCGAGGCGGCCGACGCGATCGGCTGCGGCCTCGTGGGCGACCAGGAGCGCGCGCTGCTCGACGGCGCGGGCCTCGCCCGTGGCGCCGCCCGCGCACGGCGGCCCGACCGCGCGCTCACCGACCGCGAGCGCCAGGTGCTCGCTCTCGTCGCCGAAGGCCTGACGAACGGGCAGATCGCCGAGCGGTTGTTCATCAGCCGCAAGACGGCGTCGGTGCACGTCTCCGCCATCCTGCGCAAGCTCGGCGTGTCCAGCCGCACCGAGGCGGCGCTGCTGGCGCGCGAGGACCCCTCCTGACGTCGCCCGACGCACCTGTACACATGCCCTGAGCAGTCGTGTACGCGAGGCCGTGCGCCCTCCTCCCTAGGCGTGACACCACACCCCGGCTGGAGGACATCATGGATCCGCACGTGTACGACATGCTCTTCGAGCGCCGTCAGGAGGAGCTCGAGCGCGAGGTCGCGCTGCGCCGCCTGGCGCACGAGCTCCGCGCCTCGCGCCGCGCGCTCCAGGACGCCGTCGCGGACGCGGAGCCGTCGGGACCGGCCGCGCCGGTGGAGCCCCGGCGTCGTCCCGCGATGGCACCGCTGCACCGACCGCGCCACGCGTGAGCGGAGCACGCAGCAGCGTCACCCGACACGCCCACCCGCACCCCTGCCGCGCGCCGTCCGGTCCCGACCGGGCGGCGCGCGGCGCGTGTCGGGCGCCGCTCCCCCGGGGTCGCGACCGTAGGCTCACGGCCGTGCACGACCGCTACGGCTCCGACGTCCTGTCCTCCTCCGGCTCCCGCTCCCCGGAAGCGCCGGACGGCTCCGCGCACCATCGCCGCCGACCGGTGACCCGGCCCCGCGCGGCAGACCACGGCCTCGTGGTCGAGGAGGTCACGACGGGCTGGGTGGGCGCCGTGGTGCGCGTGGAGAAGTCGGGCGGCATCCACCTCGTGGTGCTGGAGGACCGGCGCGGGCGCACGCGGTCCTTCCCGCTGGGCCCGGGCTTCTGGGTGGACGGGCAGCCGGTGGAGCTGACGGCTCCCGTGACCTCCCGCGCCCCCGCGCGGCCCACCCGGACGGCGTCTGGCTCGGTGGCGGTGCACGACCAGCGCGCGCGGGTGGCCCGCGGGTCGCGCATCTGGGTCGAGGGCAAGCACGACGCCGAGCTGGTCGAGAAGGTGTGGGGCGACGACCTGCGCGTCGAGGGCGTCGTGGTCGAGCTGCTCGACGGCGTGGACAACCTCGCGGACGCCCTCGACGAGTTCGCCCCGACGCCGGAGCGGCGGGTGGGCGTGCTGGTCGACCACCTGGTGCCCGGGTCGAAGGAGCGGCGCCTCGCCGACGACGCCCTCCGGCGGGTGCCGCGCGGGACGGTCCTGGTGCTGGGCCACCCGTACGTCGACGTGTGGCAGGCCGTGAAGGCGGAGCGGCTGGGTCTGACGTCGTGGCCCACCATCGAGCGGGGCACGGAGTGGAAGCGCGGCATCCTGCGCGAGCTGGGCTGGCCGGCGTCGTCGACCGAGGACGTCGGCCGCGCGTGGCAGCGGATCCTCGCGACCGTGCGGGACTACCGCGACCTCGACCCGGCCCTGCTGGGCCGGGTCGAGGAGCTGATCGACTTCGTCACGGCGTGACCGACCGCGGCTCCCGCGGCGCTCAGCGGGTGCGGATGCCGTCCCGCTCCGCGTAGGCGTTGACCTTCTCCGACACCGAGATGACGGCGACGAAGAACTCCAGCGTGATGCGGGCGAGCGCCAGGTACACGAGCGCGATGATCCACCCGAACACGAGGTAGAGGATCCCGCCCCAGATCGACTGGGAGAACGTGGCGACGAGGCCCGACAGCCACGCCAGCGCGACCAGCACCGTCACGATGATGTAGACGACCTTCACCACGCTGGGCGTGATGTACCGGCTGAAGGAGTAGTCGAACAGCGCGCTGAGGAAGCCGCTGCCCTCGCCGTGGGGCGTGATCGGCCCCGCCGACCGGTCCGGCGGGTACTCGGAGCCCGGGTAGAGGCCCGGGTCCGGCATCTGCCCCTCGTACGGCTGCTGCGGCTGCGCGTAGGGCTGGTCGCCGTAGGGCGGCTCACCGCCGTGCGGGGGCGGGCCGGCGGGCGGCTGGTGCCCGTACGGCGGCTGCGGGGCGGGCTGGCCGGGCGGCGGCTGGTACCCCGGCTGACGCGGCGGCTCCTGGGGGTCGCCGGGCTGCTGCGGCGTGTTCTCGCTCATCGTTCCTCCTGAGTGGGTCCGGGCGACGCACCCGGCGGGGTCGGCGCCTTCGCCCACTCTGGCCGCCCCCGAACGCCTCCGCCACCGCACGTGACCACCGCAGATGCGCGAAGATGGCTCCATGAGCACCCCGCCGTACGGACCGCCGCCGCAGCAGCCACCGGCGGGTCCGCCCCCGGGCCAGCCGCCCTACGGCGGCCCGCCGCCGGGCCAGCCGCCGTACGGCGGCCAGCCCCCGTACGGGTACGGGCCGCAGCCTCTCTCGCCGTCGGACGAGCGCACCTGGGCGATGGTCGCGCACCTCGGGCCGCCGATCCTGGCGCTCCTGAGCGCGGGGATCCTGCCCTTCCTCGTGCCGCTGCTGATCTGGCTGTTCCTGCGCGACCGGAGCGCCTACGTCGCCGACCAGGCCAAGGAGTCCCTGAACTTCCAGCTCACCCTGCTGATCGCGTACATCGTCGGGCTGATCCTGCTCATCGCCCTGGTCGGGATCGTCATCCTCATCGCGGCGTGGGTCACGTCGATCGTGTTCGCGATCCTCGCCGCCGTCGCCGTGAACCGCCACGAGGCGTACCGCTACCCGCTCAACATCCGCATGATCTCCTGACCCGCCCGGCTCACCGTTGTGGGCGCGACGATCAGGGGGTGAGCTCGCGGACGACGGAGTCCGCGAGGAGGCGGCCGCGGCGGGTGAGGACGACGCGATCGCGCACGGCGGCGACGCCGTCGACCAGGCCGCGCGCGACGAGCCCGGCGACCGCCGAGCGGCGCGACGGGTCGAGTGCCGCGATCTCCAGGCCCTCGCGCACGCGCACGCCGAGCAGCACCCGCTCCAGCCGGGCCTCGGCGGGTGTGAGCAGCTCGCGGCCGGCGCCCGGCGACGCGCCGGACTCCAGGAGGGCGGCGTAGCGACGCGGGTGCTTGACGTTCCACCAGCGCACACCGGCGTGCCCGATCCCCTCGATGCCCTCGATGCCGGCGACGGCATCGGCACCGCCCGCCGGGCCCGCGACGTACGAGTGCGCGCCCGGGCCGATCCCCCACCAGTCGTCGCCGCGCCAGTAGGCGAGGTTGTGCCGGCACGCGTGCTCCGGCCCGCGCGCCCAGTTGCTCACCTCGTACCAGCCGAGGCCCGCCTCCGTCAGCAGGTCGTCGGCCAGCTCGTACTTGGCGGCCTGGTCGTCCTCGTCGGGCAGCGCGAGCTCGCCCCGGCGCACCTGGGCGTGCATCTTCGTGCCCGGCTCGACGACGAGCGCGTACGCCGACACGTGGTCGACGCCGGTGGCGAGCACCGCCTCGAGGGACGTCCGCCAGTCCTCGAGGGACTCGCCCGGCGTGCCGTAGATGAGATCGAGGGAGACGTCGAGCCCGGCGTCGCGCGCCCAGGTCACGACGTCGGGCACGCGGCGCGGGTCGTGGGTGCGCTCGAGCGTCGCGAGCACGTGCGGCACCGCGGACTGCATCCCGAACGAGACCCGTGTGAACCCGGCGTCCGCGAGCAGCCGCAGCGACTCGGGCGTCACCGAGTCCGGGTTGGCCTCGGTGGTGACCTCGGCCCCGTCCGCGAGCCCCCACGTGTCGTCGACGCCGCGCAGGATCCGCGCGAGGTCCGCGGCGGGCAGCATGGTGGGCGTGCCGCCGCCGAAGAACACCGTGGACACGGGGCGCGACCCCAGGCCCGCGTCGTCGAGCACGCGGGCCGCGAGGTCGACCTCGCGCAGCGCGGTCGTGGCGTACGCCGCCTGGTTCGCGCCGCCGCCCAGCTCGGACGCCGTGTACGTGTTGAAGTCGCAGTAGCCGCAGCGCACCGAGCAGAACGGCACGTGGACGTACACGCCGAACGGCCGGCCGGCGCCGTCCGGAGCGGACGGCGAGGGCCGCACCCACCCCGGCAGCGCGCCGTCGTCGGGCACGGGCGTGCCCTCAGGCAGCGCGGGCACTACTTCTTCTTGTCCTTGGCGTCCTTGCCGCCGCCGCCGTCGGAGGAGAGCGCGGCGATGAAGGCGTCCTTCGGGACCTCGACGGACCCGATGTTCTTCATGCGCTTCTTGCCCTCCTTCTGCTTCTCCAGCAGCTTGCGCTTACGGCTGATGTCTCCGCCGTAGCACTTGGCGAGCACGTCCTTGCGCATCGCGCGCACCGTCTCGCGGGCGATCACCCGGGCGCCGACGGCGGCCTGGATCGGCACCTCGAACTGCTGGCGCGGGATGATCTCCTTGAGCTTCGCCGTCATCATGACGCCGTAGTCGTAGGCCTTGTCCTTGTGCACGATGGCGCTGAACGCGTCCACCTGCTCGCCCTGCAGCAGGATGTCGACCTTCACGAGGTCGGCCGCCTGGTCGCCCGAGGGCTCGTAGTCCAGCGAGGCGTAGCCGCGGGTGCGGGACTTCAGGTGGTCGAAGAAGTCGAAGACGATCTCCGCGAGCGGCAGCGTGAAGCGCAGCTCGACGCGGTCCTCCGACAGGTAGTCCATGCCGAGCATCTGCCCGCGGCGGTCGTTGCACAGGCCCATGACCGTGCCCACGAACTCGCTCGGAGCGAGGATGGTCGCGCGCACCACCGGCTCGCGGACCTCCTTGATCTTGCCGCCCGGGAACTCCGACGGGTTGGTCACCTTCACCTCGGTGCCGTCGTCGAGCGTCACGTCGTAGACGACGTTCGGGGCGGTGGAGATGAGGTCGAGGTCGAACTCGCGCTCGAGCCGCTCGCGGACGATCTCCAGGTGAAGCAGGCCGAGGAAGCCGACGCGGAAGCCGAAGCCGAGCGCGACCGACGTCTCCGGCTCGTAGTTGAGCGCGGCGTCGTTGAGCTTGAGCTTGTCGAGGGCGTCGCGGAGCGCCGGGTAGTCCGTGCCGTCCACCGGGTACAGGCCGGAGAACACCATCGGCTTCGGGTCGCTGTACCCGCCGAGCGCCTCCTCGGCAGGCTTCGCCATGTTCGTGACCGTGTCGCCGACCTTCGACTGGCGCACGTCCTTCACGCCCGTGATGAGGTAGCCGACCTCGCCGACCCCGAGCCCCTTGGTGGGGTTGGCCTCGGGCGAGATGACGCCGATCTCGAGCAGCTCGTGCGTGGCGCGCGTCGACATCATCGCGATGCGCTCGCGCGGGTTGAGGTTGCCGTCCACGACGCGCACGTACGTGACGACGCCGCGGTAGGTGTCGTACACGGAGTCGAAGATCATCGCGCGGGCCGGGCCGTCGGCGTCGCCGACGGGGGCCGGGACCCGCTCGACGATGCGGTCGAGCAGCGCCTCGACGCCCTCGCCGGTCTTGCCGGAGACCTTGAGGACGTCCTCGGGGTCGCCGCCGACCAGGCCCGCGAGCTCCTCGGCGTACTTCTCCGGCTGCGCCGCCGGCAGGTCGATCTTGTTGAGGACCGGGATGATCTCGAGGTCGTTCTCCATCGCCAGGTACAGGTTGGCGAGGGTCTGCGCCTCGATGCCCTGCGCCGCGTCGACCAGCAGGACGGCGCCCTCGCAGGCCGCGAGCGAGCGGGAGACCTCGTAGGTGAAGTCGACGTGCCCCGGCGTGTCGATCATGTTGAGCGCGTGGGGCTGCTCGCCCAGCTGCCACGGCATGCGCACGGCCTGCGACTTGATGGTGATGCCGCGCTCGCGCTCGATGTCCATCCGGTCGAGGTACTGCGCCCGCATGGCCCGCGGCTCGACGACGCCGGTGAGCTGCAGCATGCGGTCGGCGAGCGTCGACTTGCCGTGGTCGATGTGCGCGATGATGCAGAAGTTGCGGATGAGCTCGGGCGCCGTGGCGTTCGGCTCGATGCGC
This sequence comes from Isoptericola sp. QY 916, assembly GCA_026934365.1. Taxonomy (GTDB): domain Bacteria; phylum Actinomycetota; class Actinomycetes; order Actinomycetales; family Cellulomonadaceae; genus Isoptericola; species Isoptericola nanjingensis. The sequence continues at coordinate 8,538 of JADHZE010000110.1, forward strand.
GCACGCAGCGCGGGTCCGGGGATGGGCAACGCGATTCGCTCCGTCAGGGTCGCTGGATGGGTGTCGTCGGTGGTGACGAGGCCCGGCCATTGTCCCATGAGGTTGTCCGCCGCGGTCCCGGGCACGTCCCGCGTGCGGGCGTCGCGCCCCGCTGCGTACGGTCGGGGTCCACCGACCGACGTGACGGGAGGAGCCCCGACATGACCGACACCGCACTGACCGGCAAGCGCGTCCTGGCGATCGTGACGAGCTACGGCGTCGAGCAGGACGAGCTCGTCGTCCCGCTCGAGCACCTGCGCGCCGCGGGCGCGGAGGTGGTGGTCGCCTCGAACGAGCCGGGCGACGTCCGCACCCTCGTCGGCGACAAGGACCCCGGGCGGGCCGTGCGCGCCGACACGACGTACGACGCCGTCGACCCCGACGGCGTCGACCTCCTGCTGGTGCCCGGCGGCACGATCAACGCGGACACCCTGCGCCTGCAGGAGGCCGCGATCGGGCTCGTCACGACGTTCGCGCACTCCGGCAGGCCCGTCGCCGCCATCTGCCACGGCCCGTGGGCGGTGGTCGAGGCCGGGTGCGTCGGCGGCGCGACCCTCACCTCCTACCCGTCCCTCGCGACCGACGTGCGCAACGCCGGCGGCCGCTGGGTGGACCGGTCCGTGGTGCGCGACGACGGCGCGGGCTTCCCGCTCGTGACCTCCCGGACCCCCGACGACCTGGACGACTTCCTCGGCGAGGTCGACGCCGTCCTGGGCGCCTGAGACACCCCTCCCGGACTGGCCGGTCCTGGCGCTAGCCTCGCGCCATGCCGACCCCGCCCGCCGCGCAGCCCCGCCCCGACGTCGACCCGCGCACGGGGCGCCGCACCGACGGCGGCCCCGAGCCCGACCGCCTGGCCCTGCTGGCCCGGCTGCAGGACGAGTTCGCCTCCGCGGCGGCCGACGTCGCGCCCGACGCCCTCGTCCCGGCCTGCGGCGACTGGCGCGCGGCCGAGCTGGTGCTGCACCTCGCGGGCGTGCACCACTGGGCGGCAGGCATGGCCGTGGGCGACCCGTCGCGCGACGAGGACCTGCCCGCGCCCGACCTCACGGGCCCGGGCTCGCGCGGGGCTCTCGCCGCGCTCTACGTCCGGCACGCCGCCGACCTGCGTACGACGCTCGACGCCGCCGGCCCGGAGGGTGCCGCGCAGACGCTGCTCGGCGACGGCCCCGCGTCGTTCTGGTGGCGGCGACAGCTGCACGAGACGCTGGTGCACCTGCACGACCTGCGCGCCGCGCGGCGGGGGTCCGGACCGGACGCGCTGGGCGCGGTCGCCGTCGCGCCCGAGGTCTGGGGCGACGGCGTCGACGAGATCGTGGCGATGTTCCAGCCGCGACAGGTGCGGCTCGGCCGGATGGCGCCGCTCGCCGACCGGCTCCGCGTGGTCGCCTCCGACCTCGGCTGGTCCTGGACGCTCGGTGCCTCCGCGGCCTCCGCCGACGACCGGGTGGACGCGACGCTCGCGGCGCCGGCGCAGCGGCTCGACCTGCTGCTGTGGGGTCGGCTCACGCTCGCGGAGGCCGGCGCCGTCGTCGAGGGCGACCTGGATGCGGCGCAGCGCGTGCTCGCCGAGCCGCTCGTGCCCTGACGGTCCCGTCCGATGAGTCGCGGCGGGCCGGTCGGTCCACCCGGCATGACAGACGAGACCGCCACGCCCCCCGCAGCCACCGACCTCACCACGGCCACCGCCACCACCGCGCGCGGCGACCGCGTCACCTACGACCTGCGCGGCTCCGGCCCCGCCGTCGTCTTCGTCGCCGGCGCCGGGCCGTTCCGCGCCGTCGACCCGGTGACGACCCGCACGGCCGAGCTCCTGGCGCAGGCGGGCGTCACGACCGTCGTCTTCGACCGGCTCGGCCGCGGCGACTCCCCCGCCTCCGGGCGTCTCGACCTGGACCGCGAGCTGGACGCCGTCGCGGCCGTGCTCGACGCCGCGGGCGGGGCCGCCGTGCTCTGCGGGCACTCGTCCGGCTGCTCGATCTCGCTGCGCGCCGCCGCCGCGGGCCTGCCTGTCCTGGGGCTCGCGCTGTGGGAGGCGCCGCTGGAGTCCGGCGCCGACGCGACCGCGGCGTGGGCCGGGGAGTTCGTGCGCCGGCTCGACGCCGGCGACCTCGAGGGCGCCACCGAGCAGTACATGAAGGACATGCCGCCGGAGTGGCTCGCCGGGGCGAAGGCCTCGCCGGACTGGCCCGCGATCGCGGCGTCCGCCGTCTCGCAGCGCGCCGACGCGCTGTCGCTCGTCTGGGCGACGCGGGCGCTGGAGGACGGCGGGCTCGCGGGCCTGGCGACGCCCCTGCTGGCCATGACCGGGGAGCCGACGTTCCCCGGGATGCCGGAGGCCGCGCGCGACCTGGCCGCCGCGGTGCCGGACGGGACCGCCGAGACGGTGGCCGGCGCCGACCACTCGTGGGAGCCCGAGGCGATGGCCGACCGGCTGGCGCGGTTCGTGCTCGAGTGACCCGCACGTAGGCTGTCCGCCGTGGCGAACCGATGGCTGAACCTGCTGGTGGACGTGCTGCGCGCGGCGACCCGCCCGTCGTCGCGCGGCTCCGCGCGGCCCACCTCCACCACCCGTCCCTCGAGCCCCCGCCCCGCGTCGAACCGGCGCGGCACGACGACGCCCGCCCGGGCCGCCGGCTACCCCGGCGACTACACGGGCACGGTGCGCCCGGCGTACTCCCCGAACATGGACGGCGAGCCCGACCCGGGCGAGGTCGTCTGGACGTGGGTGCCGTACGAGGAGGACCACAGCCAGGGCAAGGACCGGCCGGTGCTGCTCGTGGGCCGCGACGGCCCGTGGTTGCTGGCCCTGCAGCTCACCAGCAAGGACCACGACCGCGACGCCGCGCAGGAGGCCCGGCACGGGCGCCTCTGGATGGACGTCGGCACCGGGGCGTGGGACTCGCGGAAGCGCCCGAGCGAGGTGCGCCTCAACCGTGTGATCCGCGTGGACCCGCAGGCCGTGCGCCGCGAGGGCGCCGTCATGGACCGCCGGACGTTCGACCGGGTCGCCCGGGCGATGGCGGACGCGCGCCGCTGATCCGGCGTCCGGCCCGACCTGGGCGGATGCCCGGGCGGATCTCACAGACCGGCACCGCGCACGCGGTTCTGCCGGGCTGGACCCCTCTGCTATCGTTGATGTTTGCGTGTCCGCCCAGGTCGGCGGGCACAGCCGCAGTTCCTCTCCACGGGTTCCCCACCCCAGTCCCGGAGCTGTGGCCGCCCTCTACGACCTATCCGCTCGCCGGCAGGCGAACACACCAGGAAGTCCACACGTGGCAAACATCAAGTCCCAGATCAAGCGCATCAAGACGAACGAGAAGGCGCGCCTGCGCAACAAGGCCGTCAAGTCTGAGCTGAAGACCTACGTGCGCAAGGTGCGCGAGGCCGTCGCCGCGGGCGACAAGGAGGCCGCGACCACCGCGCTGCAGGCCGCGTCCCGCAAGCTCGACAAGGCCGTCTCGAAGGGCGTCATCCACGCCAACCAGGCCGCGAACCGCAAGTCGGCCATCGCGAAGCAGGTCGAGGCTCTCTGAGTCGCCTGTAGTCGTCGCGCTCCGTCCGCCTGACGCCTCTCACGTCGGGGCGGACCAGCAAGGCTCCGAAGGGCGCCGCACCCACCGGGTGCGGCGCCCTTCGCGCGTCCCGCGGCCCTGCGGCGGGCCTGCAGCGCGGTGAGCAGGAGACGGGCCCGCCTCGCACGAGCTCCGGGGCCGATCGCCGGCTCACCGCGGGGTGGGGTCAGCCGCGGCGGGAGCGGGCGATCGTCAGCACCGCCTTCTCGACGGCGTAGACCGGGTCGCGGCCGCCGCCCTTGACGTCGGCATCGGCCTGGGCGACGGCGCCGATGGCGGTCGCGAGCCCCTCGGGGGTCCAGCGGGAGAGGTCCCGCTGGGCGTTGCGCACCTGCCAGTCCTGCAGCCCCAGCTCCCGCGCGGTGGCCGCGCCGCCGCGGATGGCCGCGACCCGCGCCAGGGTGCGCAGGCGCAGCGCGAGGGCGGCGACGATCGGCACCGGGTCGGCGCCCGTCGCGAGGGCGTGGCGCAGGAGGGCGACCGCGCCCCCCGTGTCCCCCGCGACCGCCGCGTCCGCGACCTTGAAGCCCGTCGCCTCGACCCGCCCGCCGTAGTACCGGTCGACGACGGCCTCGCTGATGGTGCCGGTCGTGTCCGCGACGAGCTGCGAGCAGGCGGACGCGAGCTCGCGCAGGTCCGTGCCCAGCGCGTCGACGAGCGCCCGGACCGCCGCCGCGTCCGCCCGGCGGCGGGCGGCGCGGAACTCGGCCGTCACGAACTGGACCTTGTCGGCGTCCTTGGAGATCGGCTCGCACTCGAGCACGGGGGCGCCGCTGGCGACGATCGCGTCGAGCATCTTCTTGCCCCGCTGCCCGCCCCCGTGCACCACCACGACGACCGTCTCCGGGTCGGGCGCCGCGACGTACGCGACCACGTCCGCGACGAGGTCCTCGGTGGCCGCCTCGGCACCCCGCACGACGACGACGCTCGGCTCGCCGAACAGCGACGGGCTCGCCGCGACGGCCAGCTGGCCCGCGGCGTACGTGCCGCCGTCGAGCTCGGCCTTCTCGGTGGTGGCGTCGCGCTCGCGCGCCAGGCCGACGACGCCGTCCACCGCCCGCTCGGCGAGCAGTCCCTCCGGCCCGCGCACCAGGAGGACCGGCGCCAGCGTGGGGTCGTCCCACGACCGGCTGTTTGCCGACGGCCTCCCCTTCCGGGCGGGACGGGGCTGTCGGGACGTGGAGGCTGCGGGCACGCCCCCAGCCTGCCACGAACCGCCGACTCCCCTGCTCACCCGCGCACGACCTCCCGTCCCCGTCCCACGCCGTACCCGGTCGGTCTCCGGTGGCCCCCGTCAGCCGCACGCCAGACCGATCTCCTGCCCTCGGACGACGAGCGCCGCGGTGCCGCACTCGTCGGTCCGCACCAGCGCGGACCCCACGGACGCGTAGAGGGCGAGCGCGTCGTCGGTCGGGTGCCCGTAGGTGTTGTCGGCGCCGACGCTCACCAGCGTGACGCGCGGCGACAGGTGACCCGCGAGCGCAGCGGACTGCGACCGCGACCCGTGGTGGGCCATCTTCACCACGTCGACGTCGGCCGCGCTCCCGGTCGCGGCGAGGGCGGCGGCGAGGGCGTCCTGCGCGCCCTCCTCCAGGTCGCCGAGCGCGACGACGTCGAGCCCGCCGGCCGTGCGCAGCTCGAGGGCCACGCTGGCGTCGTTCACGCCGTCGCCCTCGTCCCCGACGCCCGACCCGGCGGCGTGGGAGCCCTCGGCGCGGGGCCCGCCC
>JADHZE010000111.1 GCA_026934365.1 Isoptericola sp. QY 916
CGGCCGCCGGCTGGTGGCCGCGGTGGTCGTGGTCGCGGCGGCGCTCACGGCGGTGGTCGTCGACACGGTGGGCGACCGCGGACGCATCGCCGCCCTGCGCGCCGCGCCCGGCGGGGTGCTGGACCTGAGCGCCCAGCCGCACGAGGTGTGGCGGGTCGAGGCGGAGGGCAGCGTGCCCGGCGGGCTCATGGCGGTGGCCGGCGGGCTGGTGGTGGCGCAACGCCAGGACACGCTCCTCGGCCTGGACGTCGAGACCGGCGAGCGGCGCTGGCAGGTGGCGCTCCCGGCCGGCGCGAGCTCGTGCGGCCCGGGGATGCAGGTGTGGTCGGGCGGCGTCCAGGCGGACACCGCGGACCGGATCGTGTGTGTGACGGCGAGGCCCTCCGACGGCGGCGCCCCGGAGGGCGACAGGGTGCGGCGCAGCACGGTGACCGTGGTCGCCGCCGACGGCACCGTGGAGGGCACGCGGGAGGTGGAGGGCTCCCCGGCCGAGCTCTACCCCGGCGGCGACGGATCGCTGGTCTCCGTCGAGTGGGTGGGCGAGGCGTCGCCCGTGGACCCGCGGGTCGCGGACGACGTCGTGGCCGGCGTCGCGGACGCGGGGGCCATCTCGGACGGCTACGACCTGCGGGTCCGGGTCGAGGACGCGGTCACGGGCGACCGCCGGTGGCAGCAGACGGTCCCGTTCGACGGCGCGGTGGACCCGTCGTTGTGCGTGCGGTGGTCGGACGACGGCACGACGTCGGGGGTGGACCTGCGCGGGGGCGTCCAGACGGTGGTCACCGACCGCCTGCTGTGGCTCGGCGGGTGCGGCATCGACGCGTGGTTCACGCCGGACGGCGGTCGCCTGGACCGCCCGGCCGACCCGGGGACGTTCGAGGGGTTCTCCGTGGAGCCGCTGACCGGCGGCGGCTACGCGGTGCGCACGGACGCCGACGACCTCAGCGCCGAGGATCCCACAGCCACCGACCGCATCCTGCGCGACGACGGCACCGAGGTGCGCGAGGTGCGCGGGCGGTACCTCGTGCCGCTCAGCACGGACGGGGGCGGGGACGGCGTGCACCTCGCGCGGCGCGGCGCCGCGACCGTGGCGACGTCCGACGACGGGACCGAGCTGTGGCGCACCGACGTGCGCAGCACCAGCGTGCTGGTGCGGACCGCTCAGGTGGCCGTGGTGGTGGACGAGGGCCGGCGCGTGCACGGCGTGGACCTCGGCACGGGGGACGTGCTGTGGGTGCGCCCCGACCTGGTGGAGGGGCTCGACGCGATGGGGGCGTACGGGCCGCGGTTCGTCGACGCGGCGTTCACCGACGGTCGGCTGGCCGCGTTCGTGGTGCCGGACTACGCCCGAGGCGACGTCGTGCACTGGGTAGCGCTCGACGCCGCCTCGGGTCGTCAGCTGTGGCAGGTCGAGCTCGGCGGCGACGGCTGGGGGGTCCAGCTCGCGGTCGCCGGCCGGCTCGTCCGCTGGTCACCGACCGAGATCGTCGGCCTCGGCTGACGGGTCGTCGGTGTCGTCCGCGTCGGCGTCGGGGGCGACGTCGTCCGCGAGCACGAGGTAGACCTCGCGCCGCGCCTTGTCGAGCACCGCGGCCGCGGCCTCGGCCTGCGCGCGCGTGCCCGCTCGGGCGACCTGCTCGACGGCGCCGCCCAGGGCGCGCATCGCGTGGTGCAGCTCGTGCCCCTGGCGCCGCGGGTCCTCCGCGACCTTCTGCCACGGGGTGCCGAGCTCGTCGCGGTGCTCCTCGACGTACGCACGGCCGGAGTCGGTGAGCGACGCGAGGCGGCGTCCGCCGTCGTCGGCCACCGTGACGAGGCCCTCGTCCTGGAGCTGGGAGATGGCCGGGTAGACGGCGCCCGGGCTGGGGCGCCAGCGGCCGTCGGTGCGCTCGGCGAGCTCGGTGATCACCTGGTAGCCGTGCATCGGCTGCTCGGCGAGGAGCAGCAGCAGGGCGGCGCGGATCTCTCCGCGACCGGCGCGGCGGCCGCCGCCCCGGTGGCCGCGCGGTCCGAAGCCGGGGCCGAAGCCCGGGCCCGGAGGGAACCCGGGGCCGAAGCCGCCGGGGAAGTCGCCTCGCCGGCGGCGGTCGCCGCGCGGGCCGGGCTGACGGTCGAAGGGGTGCCGGTCGAAGGACCGGGGGTCGTAGGTGCGGGGGTCGAAAGACGTGTCTCGGGGGGTACGCATGAGCGGTGTCCTCACTGGTTCGGGATGGATGGTCGGTGTCGCCCGGGGAGCGCCGGCGGCGCCTCGACCTCGGGCGGCGACGTATCTACGATAGGACGCGATATATCTTTACGGCAAGTCCCGACGAGGTGTGATGTGGGTCACTCCGATACCGGATCGGAGACGGGCCCAGGAGAACGCGCGGAGGTGCGCCTACGTTGTTCGGCATGGAAGTCCTGCTCTTCGGCGTGCTCGCAGCGGTCGTCGTCATCGCCGTCACCGCGCTCGCCCCCCGAGCCGGGGTCGCCGCACCGCTGGTCCTGGTGCTGATCGGCGTCGCCGTGAGCTTCCTTCCCGTCGTCCCGGCCATCCCGATCAACCCCGAGGTCATCCTCGTCGGCGTGCTGCCCGCGCTGCTCTACGCCTCGGCGGCCTCGTTCCCCTCGATGGACTTCCGGCGCGACTTCACGGCGATCGGCGGGATGGCCGTGTTGCTCGTCGTCATCACCGCGGTGCTGCTCGGGTTCGTGTTCTCGTGGGTCATCCCCGGCATCGACCTCGCCGCGGGGATCGCGCTGGGCGCCATCGTCAGCCCCACGGACGCGGTCGCGACGTCGATCATCAAGAAGCTCGGGGCGCCGCAGCGCGTCGTCGTGATGCTGGAGGGCGAGGGGCTGCTCAACGACGCGACGTCCCTGGTGCTGCTGCGGTCCGCGATCGCCGCGACGGCCGCCAGCGTCAGCCTGTGGGGGGTGGTCGGAAGCTTCTTCAAGGCCGTGCTGCTCGCCGTCCTCATCGGCGTGATCGTCGGTCGCCTCGGCCTGTGGGTGCGCGAGCACCTGCGGCACGCCGCGCTGTCCACCGCGGTGTCGTTCGTCGTGCCGTTCGTGGCGTACCTGCCCGCCGAGGAGCTGGACGCCTCCGGCATCGTCGCCGCCGTCGCGGCCGGCCTCGTCACCAGCACGCTCTCGGCGCGCCACCTCAGTCCCCAGGACCGGGTGGCCGAGCGGATGAACTGGCGCACCATCGAGACCCTGCTCGAGGGCGGGCTGTTCCTCGCCATGGGCCTGGAGGTGTTCGGCCTCGTCCAGGACGTCCGCGAGGCGCACGGGTCGCTGTGGACGGCGGTCGGCGTCGCGGCGCTCGCGGCGGTCGTCGTCATCGCGCTGCGCGCGCTGTTCGTGCTGCCGCTGCTGCGCTACCTCGCGGCTCGCCGACGGCGCGCGGAGCAGGTCCGCGAGACGCTCGACCGGATGGAGCAGCGGGTCTCCGCGAAGCTCGACGAGTTCACCGACCCGCGCGGGATCATCACGCCCGACGCCGCGAAGGCGCTCTCGGCCGTGTGGACGCAGGGCGACCAGCGCGTCTGGGAGGCCGGCAACCCCCGCCGCCAGGTCCGGCGGGTGCAGCGCCGCGTGCAGCTCGAGGCCGCGAAGCGGCGGGCCGCGGCCTCGGGCGGGCTGTCCGACGACCAGAAGGAGCGGATCCGGCAGCGCCGCATGGATCGGATCGCCGAGTTCCGCCGCCGGTTCACGCGCCGGATCGCCGACGTCGACTACCTGCTCGCCGCCCCGCTCGGGCCGAAGGAGGGCGTGGTCATCGTGTGGGCCGGCATGCGCGGCGTCGTGACGCTCGCGGCGGCGCAGACCCTGCCCAGGGAGGACTTCCCGCAGCGGTCCCTGCTGGTCCTCATCGCGTTCGGGGTCGCGGCCGGCACCCTGCTGGTGCAGGGCGGCACGCTGCCGTGGGTGGTGCGGAGGCTCGGGCTGGCCGGGGTCACGTCGTCGCGGTTCGACGAGGGGACCCAGGGGCTGCGCGAGATCGTCGACGGCACCGCCCGGGACATGCTCGACGACCCCGGGCTGCGCCGCAAGGACGGCACCCCCTACGCCCCGTACGTCGTGGAGCGCGTGCGGACCGTCGTCGTGCGCGAGCAGGCCGACCAGGACGAGGAGGAGGCGACGCCCGAGGAGCTGTCGGCCCAGTTCTTCGAGCTGCGCCTCGCGACCATCGCCGCGCAGCGCAAGGCCCTGCTCGAGGCCCGAGCCGTGGGGACCTACGACTCGGACCTGCTGAGCAGGGCCCTGGACCAGCTCGACGCCGACCAGATCGCCGTCGAGATGCGCGGGCACCTCGACGGCTGATCCGGCCGGCTGATCAGGTCAGGACGACGAGATCTCGCTGCGCGCCGTCCGCCACAGGCCGCCGGCCAGCGGTGCGACCACCCAGATGAGCGTCGCGGCGGCGAGCTGGGCCCAGCCCTGGCCGTCGAGCGCGCCGCCGAAGAGCAGCGGCTCGCCCGCGGTGCCGAGGTCGATCCAGGGCAGGACGTCGGCCATGCCCGGCACGAGACCGCCCACGAGGCCGAACAGCGTCGGCGCGAGCAGCAGCGTGACGATCGCGGCCGGCGTGCTGCGCAGCAGCAGGCCGAAGCCCACGCCCTGCGCCATGAACAGCACGACGGAGAGCGCCAGGTAGAGCACGGCCCGCAGGGAGACGTCCCAGGCAGGGTCGGCGTCGCGGAAGGCGACGACGAGCAGGTGCGCGAGGGCGGCCAGGCCCACGGTGAGCACGAGGAGCGCGAGACCGGAGCCGATCGCGCCGACCACCTTGGCCAGCCCGACGCGCGTTCGGCGGGGTTCGAGCGTGAACGTCACCAGGGCGGTCCGTTGGGACCACTCGGACGTCGCGGCGAGCACGCCCACGATGGGCAGCAGCATCGCCATCGGCGTCGTCGTGCCGACGACGAACGCGCTGAACGAGTGGTTGCCGCCGTTGACCGCCATCATCACGGCGAGCACCGCCGCGGTGATGATCGCGATGACGGCCAGCATCCAGCGGCCTGCGCGGGTGTCGAGCTGCTTGCGCCACTCGACGAGCGTGAGGGTCGCGAAGGACACGGGGCGCAGGTCGGCGCCCGGGCGGTTCGTGCGGCTCGCGCCGGCGGCGCGGGTCGGGGTCGCGGTGGTCATGCCGACACCTCCATGCGGGTCTGCTCGCGGGCGTCGTCGGCGGTGAGCTCGAGGAAGAGGTCCTCGAGGCCGCGGGAGTCGGCGGCGCGCAGCTCGGCGAGCACGACGCCCGCCGCGGCGGCCGCGCGGCCGACGTCGATGGGCTCGGCCTCGACCGACAGCCCGCCGGTCGCCAGCTCCTCCACGCCGGCGCCGCCCTGGCGCAGCGCGAGGGCGAGCGCGGCGTCGTCGGTGGAGCGGACGAACGCGCCGGCCTGCCGGAGCAGGTCGTCCTTGTGGCCCTCGGCGACGACGCGGCCGCGGCCGATGACGACGATCCGGTCGGCGACCGCCTCCATCTCGCGCAGCAGGTGCGACGAGAGCAGCACGGTGCCGCCCCGGGAGGCGAAGTCGTCCAGCAGGTCGCGCATCCAGCGGATGCCGGCGGGGTCGAGGCCGTTGGCCGGCTCGTCGAGGATCAGCACCTCGGGGTCGCCGAGCAGCGCGGACGCGAGCCCGAGCCGCTGCCGCATGCCGAGGGAGTACTGGCCCACGCGGCGGGCCGCCTCGCGGTCGGTGAGCCCCACCAGGTCGAGCGTGGTGTCGATGCGGCGGCGGTCGACGCCGGTCATGAGGGCGGCGAGGGTGAGCACCTCGCGCCCGGTGCGGCCGGAGTGCTGGGCGCCGGCGTCGAGCAGCACGCCCACGCGTCGGCCGGGGTTGGCGAGCGCCGTGAACGGCTTGCCGAGCACGCGGGCGGAGCCCGACGTGGCCGGCGTGAGGCCGCAGATCATGCGCATCGTCGTGGACTTGCCGGCGCCGTTGGGGCCGAGGAAGCCGGTCACGTGGCCGGGCTCGACGGTGAACGACACGTCGTCCACGGCCACGGCCGGCCCGTATCTCTTGGTGAGGTGCTCCACGGTGATCATGGCTCCACCCTGCCCGGGCGCGGGCGGGCGCCGCGTCCGGCGAGGGGATGGTTCGTGTCCTCCTTCCGGAGGATGCGGCACCTCCGCCCGGCGGATGCCCGCGGTGCCGCTGCTGCCTAGGCTCGACGTCGTGCCGACCGCCCCTGCCCGTCCGTCCCGAGCCCGCCGGGTGTGGGGCGAGACGTGGCGCGTGCTGGTCGCCCTCCTCACCGGCCTGACGGTGATGGTCCTCGTGGCCTGGGAGGTGGACACCGGCCAGCGGCAGATGACCGACGGGCAGTGGGCGCTGGACTTCCTCGTGGGGCTGGTCGGGCTGGGGCTGCTGCTCCTGCGCCGCAAGGCCCCCCTGACGATCGCGCTGGTGCTGTGCGTCGGGGCGACGGTCTCGTCCCTGGTGGTCGGCGCCGAGACCATCGCGGTGATCTCCCTGGCCACGACGCGGCGGTGGTGGAAGATCGCCGTCGTCGGAGTGGTGTTCGTGGCCGCGGGACGGGTGCACAGCACGCTGCACCCGTACGTCACCCCGGAGTCCTACGACCGGTGGATCGAGCTCGTCGGCGGCGCGGTGATGTATGCCCTGTTCGTGTGGATCGGCGCGTACATCGGCCTGCGCCGGGAGCACCTCGCGTCGCTGCAGGAGCGGGCCGAGACGGCCGAGCGGGAGCAGGTGAGCCGGGTGGCGCAGGCACGCACGGCGGAGCGGACGCGCATCGCCCGCGAGATGCACGACGTGCTGGCGCACCGGATCTCGCTCGTCGCGATGCACGCGGGGGCGTTGGCCTACCGCACCGACCTGCCGCCGGAGAAGGTCGCGGAGACCGCCGGCGTCGTGCGGGACAACGCGCACGCCGCGCTGACCGAGCTGCGGGAGGTGCTGGGTGTGCTGCGCGACCCGCTCGCCGGGGACGGGGAGGGCGGCGTGCCGCCGGAGCCCCCGCAGCCGTCGGTGGCGAACCTCGCCGAGCTGTTCGCCGAGGCCCGCGCGAACGGGGCCGACGTGCGGGTGGAGGGGATCGAGGACCTGGCCGAGCGGGCCGCGGGGCTCGGCGAGGCGGTCAGCCGGCACGCGTACCGGATCGTCCAGGAGGGGCTGACGAACGCGCGCAAGCACGCTCCGTGGGCGCCCGTGGCCGTCGCCGTCACGGGCGCGCCGGGCGAGGGGCTGACGATCGTCGTGCGCAACCCGGTCCGCAGCGTCGGGCCCGTGCCCGAGGCGTCCGTTCCCCCGCCGTCGGGCCTCGGCCTGGTGGGGCTCACGGAGCGCGTGGAGCTCGTCGGCGGACGCCTGTCGTACGGCACGACGGCGGACCCGGCGTCGCGCGACGGGCGCGCCGCGGCGTTCGTGCTGGAGGCCTGGCTACCGTGGGCGGCATGAGGTGGGCGGCATGAGGTGGGCGGCATGAGCGGGGCGACGCGTGTGGTGCTGGTCGACGACGACGCGCTGGTGCGCTCCGGGCTCACGCTCATCCTGGGCGGCGACGCGGACCTGGAGGTCGTCGCGACGGCGTCGGACGGGCTCGAGGCGCTGGACGTCGTGGCGCGCGAGCGGCCCGACGTCGTCCTCATGGACATCCGCATGCCCCGCCTGGACGGCATCGAGGCGACGCGGCGGCTCCGGTCGGTGCCCGACGCGCGGGTCATCGTGCTCACCACGTTCGACGCGGACGACATGATCGTCGAGGCCCTCCGCGCGGGCGCGGCCGGGTTCCTGCTCAAGGACACCCCGCCGGACCGCCTGGTCGCGGCCGTCCGGGCGGCCGCGGCGGGGGAGCCGACCCTGTCGCCGCGCGTCGCGGAACAGCTCATTGCGCGGGTCACCGACCGGTCCGCCCCCGACGGCCGGAGGGCCGCCGCCGCGCGGCTGGAGACGCTGACCGAGCGCGAGCGCGACGTCGCCCTCGCCGTCGCGCGCGGGCTGTCCAACGCCGAGATCGCCGCCGCGCTCTACATGAGCGTCCCGACGGTGAAGACGCACGTGTCGCGCATCCTCACCAAGCTGGACGCCGCCAACCGCGTGCAGGCCGCCATCGTCGTGCACGACGCCGGGCTCGCCACCGGCTGAGCGGCTCCCGCCCGATCTCGTCGAGCGACCACGGCACCCGGCCCGCCCGTCGTCCACAGGCCTGCCGGCAGGCGGAGGTCAGGCGGCCAGCCGCTCTCGGAGCCACGCGATGTCGGGGCCCATGTCGCCGTGCGTCTCGCACACGACGGGCGCGCCGGCGGCGGCGACCACGCCGACGAGCTGCTCGGGCGGGATGTTCCCGTCGCCGAAGTGCGCGTGGCGGTCGGCCCCGGAGCCCGCGGTGTCGCGGGAGTCGTTGGCGTGCACCAGGTCGATGCGGCCGGTGATCGCGCGGATGTCGTCGACGGCGGTGGCGAGGTCGATTCCGCCCGCCCACGCGTGACACGTGTCGAGCGTGAAGCCGACGTTCTCGGCCCCGTTCGCCCGCATCACGGCGGCCCAGAGCATCTCCAGCCGGTCGAGGCGGCGGGCCATCGAGAAGTCGCCGCCCGCGGTGTTCTCGATGAGCACGGGCACGTCGGTCTCGAGCGCGTCGATCGCCTTGCGCCAGTTGTCGAAGCCGACGTCCGGGTCGTCCTTCGCGGTGACGTGCCCGCCGTGCACGACGACGCCCTTCGCCCCGATCTCGCCGGCGCCGGTCATGATCTGCTGGAGCAGCTTGCGGCTGGGGATGCGGATGCGGTTGTTGGTGGACGCCACGTTGATCACGTACGGCGCGTGCACGAAGACGTCGAGGCCCGCGGCCGCCGTCTCCTCGCGGAAGGCCTCCGCGCCACCGGGATGGTCGAGCGGCGGCACCTTCCAGGCCTGCGGGTCGGAGAGGAACACCTGCACCACCTCCGCCCCGATCTCCGCCGCCTGCGCGACGGCGTCGGTCCGGTCGACGTGGGCCCCGATCTTCACGCTCATGCGCCCACCCTACGGATCGCGCCCGACATCACCTGTCCGCCACCGTCGTAGGCTGGCCCACCATGAGCACCACGCCGCCGCTCGCGTACGTCATCGCCGGGTCCGAGGCCACGGGAGGGGCCGGGATCCAGGCCGACCTCAAGACCTTCCAGCAGCTCGGCACCTACGGGGTGGGGACGCTGACCTGCATCGTCTCGTTCGACCCGAAGCACGACTGGGGCCACCGGTTCGTGCCCGTGGAGCCGCAGGTCATCGCGGACCAGTTCGAGGCCGCGACGTCCACCCACGCGCTGGACGTGGTCAAGATCGGGATGCTCGGCACGCCCGCGACGATCGACGTCGTCGCCCGCTCGCTGGAGACGCAGCCGTGGCGCCACGTCGTCCTCGACCCGGTGCTGATCTGCAAGGGCCAGGAGCCCGGTGCCGCGCTCGACACCGACACCGCGCTGCGCGAGCGGGTGCTCCCGCTGGCCACGGTCGTGACGCCCAACCTGTTCGAGGCCAAGACGCTCGCGGGCATGGACGACATCACGTCCGTCGAGGAGCTGACCGAGGCCGCGCGCCGCATCCACGCCCGGCTGGGCGACGGCCACGGCCGCCGGTACGTGGTCGCGAAGGGCGGCGTCGAGCTGGCCGGCCCCGACGCCGTCGACGTCCTGTTCGACGGTGACGAGGTCACCGTCTTCGCCACGCCCAAGGTGGGCGAGGAGCGCGTCTCCGGCGCGGGCTGCACGTTCGCCGCCGCCATCACCGCCGAGCTCGCCAAGGGCGCCGACGTCCCCGAGGCGGTCCGCGTCGCGAAGGACATGGTGACGCAGGGCATCGAGGCGCGCGTCGAGGCCCGCACGCCGTTCGACACCGTGTGGCAGGGCGCGTACGCCTCCTGACGACCTGAGGAAGGAGCCGCCGTGACCGTCGACGAGGACGTGCACGCGGGCGGGCACCGCACGCACGAGGTGACCAACCAGCCGCCGGAGCGTGTGGACGTCAACGAGTACCTCGACTTCCCGGTGCTGCGCGACGCCGTGCACGCCTTCGGCGGGGGCTGGGGCGAGGAGAGGCTCGTCGAGGCGGGGGCGCACGTCGGGAGCGCGGCGTTCCAGCGGGCCGCGGAGCTCGCGAACACCCACGAGCCGGTGCTGCGCACCCACGACCGGCGGGGACGGCGGATCGACGAGGTCGAGTACCACCCCGCCTACCACGAGGTGATCTCCGCGGCAGTCGGCCGCGGCGCGCACACGAGCGCGTGGGCGGACCCGCGGCCGGGGGCGAACGTCGTCCGCGGCGCGCTGTTCTCCCTCTTCGGGCAGGTCGAGCCCGGCCACGCCTGCCCGGTGTCGATGACGCACGCCGCCGTCCCCAGCCTGCGGCACGCCCCCGACCTGGCGGCGCTCTGGGAGCCGCGCCTGCTCGCCACCGGGTACGACGGCGCCCTCGCCGCGCCCGGCGCCAAGCCCGGCGCGCTCGTGGGCATGGCGATGACGGAGAAGCAGGGCGGCAGCGACGTGCGGGCCAACACGACGCGCGCCGTGCCGGCCGGGGACGGCACGCACGTCCTCACCGGCCACAAGTGGTTCTGCTCGGCGCCGATGTCGGACGCGTTCCTCGTGCTCGCCCAGGCCCCGGACGGCCAGTCCTGCTTCCTCGTGCCGCGCGTCCTCGAGGACGGCACCCGCAACGTCTTCCGCCTCCAGAGGCTCAAGGACAAGCTCGGCAACCGGTCCAACGCGTCGGCCGAGATCGAGCTGGACGGCACGGTCGGGCACCTGGTGGGGGAGCCGGGCCGAGGCGTGCGCACGATCATCGAGATGGTGCAGCGCACCCGGCTGGACTGCGTGCACGGCAGCGCGGCCGGGATGCGCCAGGGCGTCGCCGAGGCGCTGTGGCACGCGCGGCACCGGACGGCGTTCGGCGCCGCCCTCGTGGACCAGCCCGCGATGACGGCGGTGCTCGCCGACCTGGCGCTGGAGTCCGAGGCCGCGACGCTCACCTCGATGCGCCTCGCCGCGGCGCACGACGCGGACGACGAGAGCGAGCGGGCGTTCCGCCGCCTGGCCACCGCCGTCGCGAAGTACTGGGTGTGCAAGCGCGGACCGCAGCACGCGTACGAGGCGATGGAGTGCCTCGGCGGCAACGGGTACACCGAGGCGTTCCCGCTCGCCCGGCGCTACCGCGAGCAGCCGGTGATGGCGATCTGGGAGGGCTCGGGCAACGTCGTCGCGCTCGACGTGCTGCGGGCCATGACGCGCGAGCCGGCGTCGCTGGCCGCCGTCGACGCCGAGCTCGCGCTCGCCGCCGGCGCCCACCGCGACCTCGACGCGCACCTCGCCGCGACCCGCGCGGTGCTCACCGGGCTCGCCGGCGCGGACCCCGCCGGGCAGCAGGCCTCCGCGCGCCGCGTCGTCGAGGCCCTCGCCGTCGGGCTGCAGGCGTCGCTCATGGTGCGGCACGCCCCGGACGCGTCGGCCGACGCGTTCGTGGCCGCCCGGCTGGGTGCCGACCGCGGCCACGGGTACGGCGTCCTGCCGCGCGGCACCGACGCCGCCACGATCCTGCGGCGGCACACCGGGCCGTGACCGTGCGCCGCGGGTGCCGCGTCAGTACCCCCCGCCGCCCGAGCCGGGCATCGTGGTGATCTCGGAGCCGTCCGGCGCCACCACCCACCAGACGTCCTGGATGCCCTGGCCGGCGACGTCGCCCGGCGCCGCGTCCCCCGCGTACAGGTAGACCGGGCGGCCGTCGAGCGTCACCTGGGACTCCCCGTCGTTGCCGGTGATCGTGCCGACCTCGGCCGTCACGCCCTGCACCTCCGGCGTCGTGCTGCCGGCGTGCACCGGGGGCCACGCGGCCAGGCACTCGCCGGTGCACTCGCTCTTGCCCGACCCGGCCTCGTCGGGCGTGTAGTAGTAGACAGTCATGCCCTGGCCGTCCACGACGATCGTGCCCAGGTCGCTGTCGGCGGTGGACAGCGCGCCGGCGCTCCCCGACCCGCCGCCGGAGGACGAGCCCGACATGGTGTCGGTCGGGGTGCTCGCCCCGCCGCCGTAGCCGCCGCTCCCACCACCGCCGCCGCACGCGGCCAGGGTGGTGGCGAGCGCCGCCGCCGCGGCGAGGGCGGCCAGTCGTGACCTCGTGGTGCGCATGATGACTCCTCCGGCTCGGACTCTCCGCTCGGGTGCTGCTGTGAGGGACGACGAGATCGCGGCGCCGGCGGTTCACCTGAACCTTCGGGCGCCCTGCCTCGTCGTGCGGGGTGGAGCCGCGCGGGCGGGCGCGGCCCGGGGCGGGAGGAGCGGTCGTGCGGACACGGACGAAGGTGCTGGTGGGGGCGGGAGCCGGGCTGGTCCTGCTCGGCGGCGCCGCCGTGCTCGTCGGCCCCGGCCTGTACGCCGACCACGCCAACCGCGCCGCGGCGGAGGTCCCGACGCTCTCCACGTCGGGGGCTCCGCTCGCCGACCCCGCGGCCCTCGACGGCACGTGGACGGTGGCACCCGGGTCGGAGGCCGGCTACCGCGTGCACGAGGTGCTGCGGGGCGAGGACGTGACCGTCACCGGGCGGACCGACCAGGTGACCGGCACCGTGACCGTCGAGGACGGCGCGCTCACGTCGGGCGAGGTGACGGTCGACGTCGCGAGCATCCACACCGACGAACCGCCGCGGGACGCGTACTTCCGTGGCAGCGTGATGGAGGTGGGGACGTACCCGACCGCGCGTTTCACGGTCACCGAGCCCGTGCCGCTCGCCGCCGGCGCCACCGAGGTGGACCTGCCGGGCAAGCTGACCGTGCACGGCGTGACGCGCGACGTCGTGGCCGCGGCCCATGTCGCGGCCGTCGGGGAGGTCGTGCAGGTCGTCGCCGAGGTGCCGGTGACGTTCGCGGACCACGACGTCGCAGCGCCGTCGCTCGGCTTCGTCCGCGTGGACCACGAGGGCGCCGTCGAGATCTCGCTGGTGCTGGAGCGGTCATGAGGCCGCGCTCCCGCGCCGACGAGCAGCTCCTCGAGGCCATCCACGCCGCGCACGCCCCGGACCTGCAGCGCTTCGTCGCGCGGCTGGTGCCCGCCGACACCGACGCGCAGGACGTGGTGCAGGAGTCGCTGCTGCGCCTGTGGCGCCACCCCGAGGTGCTGGAACGGCCGGAGGAGTCCGTGCGCGCCTGGCTGTTCACGGTGGCGCGCCACCTCGTGGTCGACCAGCTCCGCAGCGCGCGCCACGCGCGCGAGCGCGCCACCGGGCGCCTGCCCGAGCAGCCTGAGCCGGACCGGACCCAGGCGGTCCTGGACGCCTGGCTCGTCGCCGACGCGCTCGCGGACCTGTCGGCCGAGCACCGCGCCGTCGTCGTGGGCGCCTACTACCGCGGACGGTCCGTCGCCGAGCTGTCCGACGAGCTCGACGTCCCGCCCGGGACCGTGAAGTCCCGCATGCACTACGCCCTGCGCGCCCTGCGGCTCGCCCTGCAGGAGAAGGGAGTGACGCCATGACCGCGCCGACCGACCCGTACCGCGAGTGGGACGCGGCGTACGTCCTGGGCGCGCTGAGCCCGGCCGACCGGCGGGACTACGAGGAGCACCTGGCCGGCTGCGACGCGTGCCGTGCGGCGGTCGCGGAGCTCGCGGGCCTGCCCGGTCTGCTCGCCTCCGTGCCCGCGGAGCACGCCCTCGCGTCGGACCCCCGGGGCACGGTTGCGGGCACGGCCGCGGGCGGGGACGCAGGCCGCGACGTGGGCGGGGGCGACGACGGCGACCTGGCGGACGTCGTGCCCCTCGTGGCCCTGGCCGGCG
>JADHZE010000112.1 GCA_026934365.1 Isoptericola sp. QY 916
GCCGCGCACGGGTCGCTCGACCTGCCGACGCTCGCCCGGCACAGCCCGGTCGTCGGCGGCAGGCTCCGGGTGCTGACGGGGATCACGCGCGCCGCCCGGTGGCCCGAGCTGCCGGCCAGCGCCGTCGAGGTGGTCCTCGAGCGGGCGCGCGAGCTCGCCGACTGGACCGTCGTCGACTGCGGCCCGCTCCTGGAGGCGGACGAGCTGCTGATGTACGACACCCACGCGCCGCAGCGCAACGGTGCGACGCTCGCGGCGCTGCAGGCGGCGGACGTCGTCGTGGTGGTCGGTGCGGCGGACCCGGTGGGCATCCAGCGCCTCGTGCGCGGGCTCGAGGACCTGCGCGAGGTGCCGGTGCCCGTCGCGGGCGAGCGGGTCGTCGTCGCGAACCGGGTGCGCGCGTCGGCGGTGGGCTCGCGCCCGGAGGCGGCGGTGCGGGACGCGCTGGCGCGCTACGCCGGGGTCGAGGACGTCCACCTGGTCCCCGACGACGCCGCCGGCCTGGACGCCGCGCTGCTGGCGGGCCGCACGCTCGCGGAGGAGGCTCCCGGGTCGCCGGTGACGGCGGCGTTCGAGGCGCTGGCCGAGCGGGTGCGGGCGACCGTCGCCGCGGCGGTGCCGGCGGAGGCGTGAGCGCGGGGCGGCTGCTCGCGGCAGACTGTGCGCATGCGCATCTACGTTCCCGCCACGCTGGACGAGCTCGAGGGCGCCGTGGTCGCCGCCGCCGGTGCGCGGTGGGACGTCCCCGCCCGCCGCGCGCACGCGGTGACGCCCGCCCTCGCCCGCGAGCTGCCCGACGAGGACGACGAGAGCCGGGAGTACGAGGCCTTCCTCGCCGCCGCGGACGACTCGCTGGCCCTCGTGGCCTCGCGTCGCGCCGTCGTGCCGCTCCGCGTCGTCGTCTCGCTCGACGTGCCGGACGCCGAGGTCACCGGGGCTGACGGCGCCGACGAGGCCAGCGCGGTCGACGTCGCCGCCCTGACCGGCGTGGCCGTCGTCGCCGTCCACGTCGACGAGCCGGAGGCGGCGGACGACGTGCGCGCGGTGCTCGCCGCCGCCGACGAGGAGAACGACGCCGAGCGCACCGGCGACGTCGGCGCGACGTCCGAGGCGGCGCTGGACGCGGCGCTGCAGCGCGTCACCGACCGCGACCTGCTCTGGTACGACCCGACCGAGATCTCCCAGATCCCGCGCCCCTGATCGTCGTGAGCGGGTTCAGCCCAGGTAGACGAGGGTCTCGTCGTGGAGCCTGCCGTTGGTGGCCAGGGCGTTCCCGTGCCACGGTCCGGGGGCGCCGTCGAGCGCGGTGAAGCGGCCGCCGGCCTCGGTGACGATGGGCACGAGGGCGGCCATGTCGTAGACCTCGAGCTCGGGCTCGGCGGCGATGTCGGCGGCGCCCTCGGCGACGAGCATGTACGACCAGAAGTCGCCGTAGCCGCGGGTGCGCCACACCTGGCGGGTGAGGTCGAGGAAGCCGTTGAGCTTCCCGTGCTCCTCCCACCCGGACAGGGACGAGTACGAGAACGAGGCGTCGGCGAGCGTGCTCACGCCGGAGACGGACATCCGCGACGCGGACGCGAGGGACTTGCCGGTCCAGGCGCCCGAGCCCTTCGCCGCCCACCAGCGGCGGCCGATCGCCGGCGCCGAGACGAGGCCCATGACGACCTCCTCGCCGTCGGCCAGCGCGATGAGCGTGGCCCACACGGGGACGCCGCGCACGAAGTTCTTCGTGCCGTCGATCGGGTCGATGATCCAGCGCCGCGCGCCGCTGCCCGCCGAGCCGTACTCCTCGCCGACGATCGCGTCGCGGGTGCGCGCGCGGTGCAGCTGGGCGCGGATGAACTCCTCGGCGGAACGGTCGGCGTCCGAGACGGGCGTGTCGTCGGGCTTCTGCTCGACGTGCAGGTCCACGGCCTTGAAGCGGGACATCGTGATCGCGTCCACCTGGTCGGCGATCACGTGGGCCAGGCGCAGGTCGTCCTCGTACGTGCGCGCGGGCCCGCTGGTCGGGCTGGGAGACGGCTGGGTGTACGACACGCCTCACACCGTAGCGGTCCGCCGCTCCGGCCAGGGCCCCGGCGCGCGGGGGTGGGACAGAGAGGTCAGGCGCCCAGCAGGGCGACCAGCTCGGCGGTCGTGCCGCACTCGCCCAGCCGGGGGAAGAGCCGCCCGACGCTGTGCTCGTGGTCCTCGGCGGAGCGGTCGGCCATCGCGTCGGTGACGAGGGAGACGTGGTAGCCGTGCTCGTGGGCGGCGCGGGCCGTGGACTCGACGCCGATGCTGGTGGCGATGCCGGCCAGGACGACCTGCGTCACGCCGCGGCGGCGCAGCTGGAGGTCGAGGTCGGTGCCGTAGAAGGCGCCCCAGTTCCGCTTGGTCACGACGACGTCCGACGCCGCGGTGTGCAGCTCCGGCGCGAGGACGTCCCAGCCGTCGGGCCGGGCTGCACCGCGCGGTGCGTCGGTGCGACCTGACACGGCGTCGGCGCCGTCGGGCGCCGCGGTGACGCGCACGAGGACGACGGGCAGGTCGCGGGCGCGGAAGGCCTCGGCGAGCTCGACGCTGCGGGCGAGGACGGCGTCCGCGGCGTGCGGCGCGGTCGGCATGGCGAGGATGCCCGCCTGCAGGTCGACGACGACGAGGGCGGTGCGGGGGTCGAGGGTGGTGAGGGTCATCAGCGGTGCTCTCCGGGTGCGGGGTCGGGTGCTCGGTCGGGTGCGGGGACAGGGGCGGGAACGGGGTGGACGCTCGTGGGACGGCGCCGCAGGGAGCGGTCGACGAGCGTGAGGACGCCGACGACGACGGCGCAGGCCGCCATCGCGAGGGCGAGGTCGTGCAGGCCCGCCGTCGTGGGGCCGTCGGCGTAGAGGGCCGCGATGGCCGCGGTGGACACCAGCGCGCCGAGGTACATGAACGTGCGCAGCAGCCCGGACGCGGCGCCGACGGTCGCGGCGTCGGCCTGGCGGGCGAGCGCCTTCTGGTGCGCGAGCCCGGCCAGCCCCTGCATGCCCCCGATGCCCACGCCGGCGAGGACGAGCAGCCACGTCGGGCTGGCGGGCTGCACGACGGCGAGGATCGCGCCGCCGACCAGCAACGAGCCCGACCCGACGAGCAGGGCCGTCCGCACGGGGGCGCGCCGCCCGGTCGCCGAGGCGACCGCGACCGCGACGACCGACGTCGGCAGCATCAGCAGCCCCGCGGTGGCCTCGCTCAGGCCACGGCCCTGCTCGAGCCACTGCACGTAGCCGAACATGAACGCGTACGTGGCGGTGGCGGTAAGCAGGGCGCGCGCGTACGTGAGCAGCAGCGGGCGGTTCCCGGCGAGCAGCCGCAGGTCGATGAACGGGCGGCGGGCGCTCAGCTCGTGCCGCGCGAACCAGGCGCCGGTCACGGCGGTCGCGGCGAGCACCCACCAGGGCGCGGCGCCGACGAGGACGAGCATCAGGCTGGTGAGCGCGGCCGCGAAGAGCAGCACGCCGAGCAGGTCCAGGCGCGTCGCGAGGCTCGTGCCGTCTTCCCGGGCGTCGTCCACGGCGTCCTGCACGACGAGGTCGGCGGCGGTCGTGCGCGGCAGCCGAAGGCCGCCCAGCACGAGGCACGCCGCCGCGAGCGGCACGTTGACCAGGAAGATCGCCCGCCAGCCGCCGGCGCCGACGAGCAGCCCGCCGAGCGTCGGGCCGACGATCATCGTCACCTGGTTCGTGACGGCGAGGATCGTGAGCACCGTCGCGATCCCGCGGTCCTCGCCGGAGCGGTCGGTCGCGCGCCGCACGAGCCACATCGCCGCCGGGTAGGCGGCGCAGGTGCCGATGCCGAGCAGCGCGCGGGCCAGCACGAGCACCCCGAGCGACGGGGCCAGCGCTCCGAGCATGCCGGCGATGCCGACGAGCGCGGCCCCGACCAGGTAAGGGCGCCGCGGCCCGACGAGGTCGACCACGCGACCGACCACCGGCTGGCCCACCGCCGTCACGAGGTAGAGCGCGGTGACGAGCCAGACCGTCTGCGCGGCCGGGGCGCCGAACGCGATCCCGATGGGCACGAGGGCCACCGCGATCATCGACGAGTTGATCGGGTTGAGCAGCGACCCCAGCGCGAGCGGCAGCGTGAGGCGGGTGTCGTAGCCGTCCGGCCCGCGGGGTGCGGCCGCCGGGCGGGGGGCGGGGTGGCGGTGGAGCAGGGTCACGGGCGGTCGGCCTCGCGGGCGGGTGCCGGGGCGGTGGGCGCGGCGTCGAGGAGCGTCCGGTCCAGGATCGCGAGGGCCGCCGTCACGGTGGCCAGCTCCTCGGCGGTGAGGCGGTCGCGCAGCGCGTGCGTCAGCCACTCCTGCCCGGCCTCGCGCCGGCCCTCGACGAACGCCCGCCCGTCGTCGCTGAGGGAGATCACCTGGCGGCGGCCGTCGTCGGGGTCGGGGTCCCGGCGCACGAGGCCCCGGTCGGCGACGACGCCGAGGGTGGCCCCGAGCGACTGCGGCCGGACCCGCTCGGCCGCGGCGAGGGCGCCGGGCGACGCGGGGCCGTGCTTGGCGAGCCGGGAGAGCAGCGACGTCTGTGACGGCGTGAGCTCCTGGTTGTCGCTCAGCTCGAGGAAGCGGCGGCGGAGCCGCCCGACCAGCGAGCGCAGCTCGCGCGCCGCGGCGGCGGCCGTGTCGACGGGCATGTCGGCGGGCGCGGCGGGATCGGGCGCGGTGGACATCTCTTCACCGTAGAACTCGTCAGCCCAGACTGACAAGTTGTACCTGACGAACAGCGTCCTGACGCTGTGAGCGCGACTTCCGGGGGAACGGGGACGTGGATGGTCCCCGAAATCGCACCCGCACCATCCGGCGCGAGGTCAGTCGGCGGCGTGGCGCGCGGTCAGCAGGCGCCGGAACGACGCGACGCGGGCCTCGCGCGCCGGGCGCTCGTCGTCGGACGACGCGGCGAGCCAGTCGTCGAGCGCGCAGTCGGGGGCGTCCGCGAGGTGGGTGCAGCCGCGCGGGCAGTCCTCGGCGACCTCGGCGAGGTCCTCGAACGCCTGCAGCAGGTGGTCCGTCTCGACGTGCGCCAGCCCGAACGACCGGACGCCCGGGGTGTCGACCACCCAGCCGTCGTGGTCGTCGTGCCCGACCGGCAGCCGCAGCGCGACGGCCGACGTGGACGTGTGACGGCCACGGCCGGTGACGTCGTTGACGACGCCGGTGGCGCGGTCGGCGTCGGGCACCAGGGCGTTGATGAGCGTCGACTTGCCGACGCCCGAGTGCCCCACCAGCACGGACGTCCGCCCGGCCAGCCGGGAGCGGACGGCCTCGACGCTCGCGGCGTCGTCCTGCCGCGTGACGACGACCTCGACGCCGATGGGGGTGTAGAGGTCGCGCAGGGGAGCGGGGTCCGCGAGGTCGGCCTTGGTGAGGCACAGCAGCACGTCCATGCCCGCGTCGTAGGCGGCGACGACGCAGCGGTCGATCATGCCGGTGCGCGGCTCGGGCTGGGCGAGCGCGGTGACCACGACGAGCTGGTCGGCATTCGCCACCACGATGCGCTCGTAGGGGTCGGTGTCGTCCGCGGTGCGGCGCAGCACGGACGACCGGTCCTGGATCCGCACGATGCGGGCGAGCGTGCCCTCGTCGCCCGACGTGTCGCCGACGACGTCGACGCGGTCGCCCACGACGACGCGGGTACGTGTGAGCTCGCGCGCCTTCATCGCGAGGACGGTGCGCTCGCGGTCGGTGCCGTCGTCGACCACGAGGGTGTACCGGCCGCGGTCGACGCCGGTCACCATGCCGACCTCGGCGTCCGCGTGCTCGGGGCGCTGCTTGGTGCGGGGCCGTGAGCCGCGCTTCGAGGGCCGCGCGTACTGCGCGTGCTCGTCGACGGCGCGGCGGGCCATCAGGCCTCGCCCTCGGTGACGGGGCCGGCGTCGACCCCCAGCATCCGCTCCCACATCACGTCGAAGCCGGGCAGGGTCTTGGCCGTGGTGCCGACGTTCTCCACCCGCACCCCCGGCACCCGCAGGCCGAGCACGGCGGCCGACGTCGCCATGCGGTGGTCGGCGTAGGTGCGGAACAGGCCGCCGTGCAGCGGCCGCGGCGTGATGACGAGCCCGTCGCGCGTCTCCTCGGCCTGCCCGCCGAGCCGCGTGATCTCGGTGGCCAGCGCGGCCAGCCGGTCGGTCTCGTGGCCCCGCAGGTGCGCGATGCCGCGCAGGCGGCTGGGGGAGTCGGCGAGCGCGGCGAGGACGGCGAAGGTGGGGGCGAGCTCGCCCGCGGCGTGCAGGTCCAGGTCCGCCCCGCGGACCTCGCCCGTGCCGGTGACGGTAAGGACGCCGCCGTCCAGGCGGGCCTGCGCCCCGAGGGCCGCGAACAGGTCCGGGAGCAGCGCGCCCGGCTGGGTGGTCTCCGCCGGCCAGCCCGGCACGCGCACGGTGCCGCCGCCCACCAGCGCCGCGGCCAGGAACGGCGCCGCGTTGGACAGGTCCGGCTCGACCCGCACGTCGCGCGCGGCGACCGGGCCGGGGGCGACCTGCCAGATGCCGTCGCGCGAGTCGTCCACCTCGACGCCGACGTCGCGCAGGGTGGCCACGGTCATGGCGATGTGGGGGACGCTCGGCAGCGTGGTGCCGATGTGCCGCAGCGTGAGGCCGCGCTCGAAGCGGGCGCCCGCGAGCAGCAGGGCCGAGACGAACTGCGACGATGCCGACGCGTCGACGTCCACCGCGCCGCCCGCCACCCGGCCCGTGCCGTGCACGGTGAAGGGCAGGTGCGTCGGGGTGCCGCCGTCGGGGGACGTGACGCGCACGCCCAGGCTGCCCAGGGCCGCGAGCACCGGCAGCATCGGCCGGACCCGCGCCTCGGGATCGCCGTCGAAGCGGACCGGGCCGTCGGCCAGGGCCGCGACCGGCGGGAGGAACCGCATCACCGTGCCCGCCAGCCCGGTGTCGACGTCCACGTCGCCGCGCAGCGGCCCGGGTGTCACGTGCAGGGTGCTCGGGTCGTCGCCCTCGTCGATTCCGGCGCCCAGGGCCCGCAGCGCGCCGATCATGAGGTCGGCGTCGCGCGAGCGCAGCGCCCCGCGCAGGGTGCCGGGGCCGTCGGCGAGCGCGGCCAGCACCAGCAGGCGGTTCGTCAGCGACTTGCTGCCCGGCACCTCGACCGTCGCGTCCAGCGGAGCCGTCGCGACCGGTGCCGCCCACTCGTCGACGACGTCGGGGGCGGGCGGGGCGGCGTGCGGCGGGACGGCTGAGGTCATGGCTCCGAGGCTAGTTCACGGACCGCACGCACCGCGGGCCGTCTCGCCGGTGCCGACCAGGTCCGGGGCCGTCAGACGGCCTCGGCGACCTTCGCCCGCAGCCTCGCGGCCTCGGCCTTGGTGGCCGCCTTCGCCTTGTCGGCCTTGGCCGCGACCTTGGCCGCCTCGCCCTTCGTCGCGGCCTTGACCGTCTCGGCCTTCGCCTCCGCGAGGCGGGCGGCGTGCGTGCGCGCCTGCTGCACGCGGTAGGTGACGCCGGGCCGGCCCTCGAGGTCGACGCCCGCGATGACGGCGGCGCCGACCTTGCCGAGGTCCTTGACGAAGGCCGCGGTGCGCAGGCTGCGCTCGGCCCCCCTGCTGGTGAACGGCTGGTGGGCGACGGCGAGCGGCGCGGTGAGCGCGGCCAGCGCGAGCGCGGCGGTGCGGGGCGTGCGGCCGACGGCGAGCAGGACGCCGGCCACGGCGGTCACCGCGCCGTGCGCGCGCACCAGGAGGCCGAGCTGGCGGTCGCTGAGCGGCTCGGCGCCGACCGCGTCCGTGACGATCGTGGAGCCCTCGCGGGCGGCGTCCACGTGCTCGGCCGGGTGCAGCACGGCCTGGATCCCGTCGTAGACGAAGGGGGCGGCCAGGAGGGGTCGGGCGATACGGCGCAGCAGCATGGGCCCACTGTGGCAGAGCCGACCCGCGCTTGCGCGGCGACCGGCGGGCGCGGCGCCGGCGGGCGTCAGGCGGGCGCGCCGTCCCACCAGTCGGGGTGGGAGCGCGGCGGCCGGCGGGTGCCGAGGCCGTCGCGGCGGACCGTCCGCACGAGGCGGGCGGCGTAGGCGGTGAGGAGCAGGGCGGCGAGGACGAGGATCAGTGCGGTCATGGCAGTAATCCTTCGCGCATCGCACTTCTGCCACGAGTGGCAGAAGTGCCAGTATGCATCGACATTCCGCCATCGCCGTGGCAGCATGGTCGGCATGATCCACAAGGTCGCCGCCGTCGTCGTCCCGGGCGTCGCCCCGTTCGAGCTCGGCGTCGCGTACGAGGTGTTCGGGATCGACCGGCGCGACACGGGCGGCCCGTCGTTCGACTTCACCCTCTGCGCCCCCGAGCCCGGCCCCGTGATGACCAAGGGCGGCTTCCCCGTCGTCGTCGAGCACGGCCTCGAGGCGCTCGACGACGCCGACCTCGTCGTCGCCGTCGCGTACGGCATCGACGACGACGGCGCGGAGACGCTGCCGCAGGCCTACCTCGACGCGCTCCGGGCGGCCCACGACCGCGGCGCCTGGCTGTTCGCCATCTGCTCGGGCGCGTTCACGCTCGCGCGGGCAGGCCTGCTCGACGGCCGGCGGTGCACCACGCACTGGATGTACACGGAGCGGCTCGCGGCCGAGGTCCCCACCGCCGACGTCGACCCCGACGCGCTCTTCGTCGAGGACGGGCACGTGCTCACCAGCGCCGGGACCGCGGCGGGCATCGACGCCGCGCTGCACCTCGTGCGGACGCAGGTCGGCGCCGACGCCGCGCGCGCCGTCGCGCGGCGCATGGTGGTGCCGCCGCAGCGCGAGGGGGGTCAGGCCCAGTTCGTCGTCGACCCGCTGCCGCGCGAGGGCGTGTCGCTCGCCGGCCTGCTCGCCTGGATGCGAGAGCACCTGGCCGAGGAGCACACCGTGTCCAGGCTGGCGCGCCGGGCCGCGCTGTCCGAGCGCACCTTCGCGCGCCGCTTCCGTCAGGAGACCGGCACGACGCCGGCCGCCTGGCTCGCGCGCCAGCGGGTCGCACGGGCGCAGGAGCTGCTCGAGTCGACCGAGGCGCCCGTGGACGAGATCGCGCGCGTGGTCGGCTTCGGCAGCGCGCCCGTGCTGCGGCACCACTTCGCCCGCCAGCTCGGCACCAGCCCGGTCTCCTACCGCCGGCGGTTCGCCGCGCCGGTGGCCTCCTGAGGCCGGCGGCCGGAGCCGCTCCCACGGGAATGTCGAGGCCCCTTCAGTGGTTGCACACCGCGTGAGCACCCGCACCCCGACGACGGCGACCGCCGTCCCCGCACCCGGACGCGAGTCCGTGCGGTTGTTCGCCGTCCCGGCAGACGCCCTGACGGCGGGCGCGGACGACGCGGTGGTCGGCCGCACGACAGACCTGCACACCCCGTGGATCGGAGGACCCCGCCCAGTGGCTGGACTAGGCTCGACGGTGATGACCCAGGACCTTGGCCCGGCGAGCGGCGACGCGCCGCGCGGGAGCACCCCGGACGGCGAGGAGATCCCCGAGGACACGGAGCGTGCCCCCGAGGGAGAGACCACCGCGGCCCGGGCCGAGCGCTTCGAGCGTGACGCCCTGCAGTACCTGGACCAGCTCTACTCCGCCGCGCTGCGCATGACGCGCAACCCCGCGGACGCCGAGGACCTGGTGCAGGAGACGTTCGCGAAGGCGTTCGCCGCCTTCCACCAGTACAAGCCGGGCACCAACCTCAAGGCCTGGCTGTACCGCATCCTCACGAACACGTTCATCAACAGCTACCGCAAGAAGCAGCGCGAGCCGCAGCAGTCCCAGGCGGAGGACGTCGAGGACTGGCAGATCGCCCGCGCCGCGTCGCACACGTCGCAGGGGCTGCGGTCGGCCGAGGCCGAGGCGCTCGACCGGCTCCCCGACTCCGACGTCAAGCGCGCGCTGCAGGAGCTGCCCGAGGACCGGCGCATGGTCGTCTACTACGCCGACGTCGAGGGCTTCCCCTACAAGGAGATCGCCGAGATCATGGGTACGCCGATCGGGACGGTGATGTCCCGGCTGCACCGCGGACGCCGGCAGCTGCGCGAGCTGCTCGCCGACTACGCCGCTCAGCGTGGCCTGGTCCCGGCTCGTGGAGGAGCGTCATGACCGACCCCGTCACCCCCATCCCGCACGACCGGGCCGAGGGGGAGAACGAGTGCGAGCACGCCCTCGTGCACCTGAACGAGTTCCTCGACTCGGAGATGACGCCCGAGGACGAGCAGCGGATGCGCGCGCACGTCGCGCACTGCTCGCCGTGCCTCGCCGAGCTGAGCGTCGAGGAGCTCGTCAAGCAGCTGGTCCGCCGCTCCTGCTCGGAGCGCGCGCCGGAGACCCTCCGGGTGCGCATCCACGCGCAGCTGACCGTGATGTCCACGGCCGAGTAGCCCTCACGCCGAGGTAGTACGAAATTCGCCGAGGTAGTTCCGGTAGGAGTCGTGGCCACAGGCCACGCGCCCACCGGAACTACCTCGGCGAATTTCGTACTACCTCGGCGCGTCAGGCGTTGGGACGCTTGCCGTGGTTGGCGGCGTTGCCCTTGCGGCTACGGCGCTTGCGACCGCGCTTGCTCATGGTGGTCTCCTCACGAAGGATGGACGAGGGGTCGGTTCCCATGGTCCCACACCGGAGGCCCCGGGTCGGAATCCGGGGCATCCCCGATCCGGACGTCCCCGGGCTCTGCCAGGGTGGTACCCGTCCTCAGCACAGCCCGAGCAGCACAGGGAGCCTCATGAGCACGGAGTCGTGGGCGGTCGCCGCCCCGCAGACCATCGACGTCGAGCAGGCCACGGGGGTGACGCTCCGCCTGCAGGACGGGCGCGCCGACGTCGTCGCCGACCCGGCCGCGACGGGCGTGCGGATCGAGCTGCTCGAGGTGAGCGCCAAGCCGCTCCAGGTCGTGCGCGACGGGGACCGGCTGCGCGTGGGCTACGAGAGCTCCGTGCTCGACTCCGTCATGGCGAAGCTGCGCAACCCGCGCCAGAGCGAGCGTGCCGTGGTGCGCGTCGTCGTCCCGGCCGACGGGGCGGTCGACGTCGGCACCCTCGGCGCGGACGTCGAGGTCGCCGGAGGCCGCAAGGTCGCGGTGAAGACCGTGACCGGCGCCGTGCGCGCGACCGGCACGACCGGGCCGATGTCGCTCAAGACCGTCTCGGGCGCGCTGTCGGCCGAGGGGCACACCGGGGACGTGACGGCGAACAGCGCGGCCGGGTCGATCGCCTTGACGGGCGCGCTCGCGCGGGTCTCCCTGACCACCGTGTCGGGGGCCGCGACGGTCACCGCGACCCAGGCGAGCCCGCTGATCACGGCCAAGACGGTCTCGGGCGCGATCGACCTGCGCCTCCCGGCGGGCAGCCCGGTGAACCTCAAGGTGCGCGGCGCGTCCGGCCAGGTCGTCCTCGACGGCTCGGTGCTGCCGAGCGCCGGCGCGACGCTCGTCGTCGACCACGGCGAGCAGCCCGCCGACGGCCGCAGCGCCGCGTACCTGTCCGCGACGGTGACGTCCGCGCACGTCACCGTCGACCGTCGCTGACCGGCGCCCGCCCGGGGCGCCGGGGAGGAGGAGCACCATGACGGACGCGTCCGTACCCCACGTCGCCCTGCTGACCGACGCCTTCGGGCGGATCGCCGAGACCGCGCACCGCGTGCTGCGCGGCGCCACGGCCGACCGCCTGACGTACCGCCCCGACGCGGAGGCGAACACCGTCGCGTGGCTCGTGTGGCACCTGGCGCGGGTGCAGGACGACCACGTCGCGGACGTCGCCGGCACCGAGCAGCGGTGGGCGGCGGGCGGCTGGGCCGAGAGGTTCGGGCTGCCGTTCGACGTCGCGGACACCGGCTACGGCCACACGCCGGAGCAGGTCGCGACCGTCCGGGCCGACGCGGCCCTGCTGCGGGGCTACCTCGACGACGTGCACGCCGCGACGACTGCCTACCTGGCGACGGTGACCGCCTCGGACCTGGACCGCGTGGTGGACACGAGGTGGGACCCGCCCGTCACGCTCGGGGTGCGGCTCGTGAGCGTCGTCGGCGACGACCTGCAGCACGTCGGCCAGGCCGCGTACGTGCGCGGCCTGGCCGAACGGGCGGGCGTCTGAGCGGTCGTCACTCGTCGGCGGGCAGCCCCAGCCACGCGTGCCAGCCGGTGTGCAGCACGAGCCACGCCATGAGGCCGTAGCCCGCCTGCCCGGGGTAGGTGGAGCCGTTCGTCGCGAGGTCGGCCAGCCACTGCTCGTGCTGCGCCAGGGGCGTGTACGTGTCGACGTACGGCACGCGGCGCCGGTTGGCGACGTCCGAGAACGCGGCCGAGAGGTCCGCGATGCGGCCGCCGTCCTCCGGCCGCCCCGGCGGGGGCCCGACGACGAACGCCGGGATCCGGCTCGTCTCCGCCACGTCGAGGATGTTCGCCAGGTTGAGCCGTGACCGCGCCACCGAGAGCGACGAGTCGACGTCGTGCCGGCCGAGGGCGACGACGAGGCGGTTCTCGCACGTGTCCTCCGGGCCGAAGCGCGACTCCGTCTCCGCCTGCCAGCGGGCGCCGAGCGCCGAGCTGGTCTCCCCGGGCACGGCGAGCGTGAACGCCATCGCCGGCCGCCCGAACCTGGTCCGGGCCATGACGCGCCCCGTCCACCCCAGGGCGCGGGCGTCCCCGACGCCCACGCTGAGCTCGTCGCCCACGACGCAGATGCGCACCTCGGTCTGGGTCACTGAGCCTTCACCGTCCAAGTCCTGTCTCGCAGTTGCGCGGCCATTGTCGCCGCACGCCCGTCCGCGACGCAGGATCCCACGCCGCACGGCTCCCCGAGTTGTCAGGGCCACAGCGGGGTAGGCAGCGCGCCGGGTCTGACAGGTCAGAGCAGGGTGGCGCCCCAGCGCACGACGTGCTCGTCGCCAGGGGCGAGGCGGACGAGGCGCTCGCCGGTGTTGAACGCGTCGGCCACGCAGCTCATCGGCTCGGCGGCGAGGCCGAACCGCTCGTAGCCGTCGATGTGGTCGGCCGAGCAGACCTGCCAGCAGTCCATGGAGCCGTCCATCCAGATCGCGGCGGTGCTGCCGTCGGGGCGGCCGAGCCGGGCCCAGGACAGCCCGGCGTCGTCGCGGGTAGCACCCGTCCACGCGTCGTCGAGGTCCAGGCCGGCGAGCGGCCGCGTGGTGCGCAGGTCGTACGGGCCGGCGACGGGCTCGACGCCGGTCGGCAGCAGGCGGTCGTCGACGGTGACGTGCGTCGTCGCGTCCAGGCTGACGGTGCACTCGTCGAGCGCGACGCCGCCGGTGGACAGCCACGGGTGGAAGCCGACGCCGTACGGCGCGGTCCCGGTGCCGACGTTGCGCGCGCCGACCACGACCTCCAGGCCGGCGTCGGACACCGTGTACCGGGTGCGGAGCACGAGCTGGAACGGCCAGCCCTTCTGCGCGGGGAGGGCGAGCTCGAGAGTCACCG
>JADHZE010000113.1 GCA_026934365.1 Isoptericola sp. QY 916
CTGCTGGCGCGCGGCCTCGAGCGGCTGCTGTCCCGGCGCCGCGACCTGGTGCCGTTCCAGGGGGCGGCCAGGGCCACCCGTGCCCCGGCCGGCGGCGTCGTGCCCGCGCTCGCCCTGGTGCTCGCGGTCTCCGTGGGGGCCTCGTCGGCGGTGCTGCTGTCGACCGTGGACGCCGGCGTGGCGCGCCAGGCGCACGTCGAGCTGGGGGCCGACCTGCGGGTCTCGGGACCCGCGCTGGGCGAGGAGACCGTGACGACGCTGCGCGAGGTGGACGGCGTCACGGCGGTGGCGACGGCGTCCCGCGTGCCCGAGACCGGCCACCTGAGGTCGGCCGACGGACGGACCCGCTCGGTGCAGGTGGTCGCCGTGGACGCGGTGGAGCTCGCCGCCGTGCAGGCCGAGGTGCCGGACGCCCCGCTCGACGTCGCGGAGCTGTCCCGCCCGGCCGCAGACGGCGCTCTGCCGGTCCTCTCGCTGCGGGTCCCGGACGTCGCGGCGGGCACCACCGGGCTCGTCCTCGACCTGCAGGACGAGAGCGCCGACGTCGAGGTGGCCGGCGCGACGGACCGGGTGCCCGGCGTGATCGACGCGCCGTCGACACTCGTGCTCGACGCGGGCGTCCTCGCCGGTCCGCTCGACTACGCGACCGAGCCGCGCACCGCCCTCGTGGCGCTCGACGACGGCGCGGACCCGGCGCGGGTCGCCGCGGCGCTGCGCGACGCCGTGCCGGGCGCCACCGTCGACGACCGCACGACGGTCGCCGCGGAGCTCCTGGAGTCGCCGGCGGCCCGGGGGATCGCGACCGGGGCGCGGGTCTCCGTCGCCCTGGCGGGCGTGCTGGTCGCGCTCACCGTGGCCCTCACCCTGGTGCTGGCCGCCCCGGACCGGGAGCGCCTGCTCGCGGTGCTGCGCTCGATGGGGGTGCGGCGCTCGGAGGCGCGCGGGCTGGTCGCGTGGGAGGTGGCGCCCTGGGCCCTGGGCGCGCTCCTCGTGGGGGCGCTGGTCGGGGTCGCGGTGCCCGCCCTGCTGCGTGCCCGCGTGCACCTGACCGCGCTGACCGGGGGCGGGCCGCAGCCCGCGCTCACGGTCGACCCGGTGCTCGTGCTGGGGGGAGCGGTCGGCTTCGTGGCGACGGTGGTCGTCGGGGCCGTGCTGGCGGCGGTCGCGGGGCGTCGCGGCGCGACGCCGGAGCGGTTGCGGGAGGCGGCGGAATGAGGGAGGACGGCTGATGGGCGACGGCGACGACGGTGACGAGACGGTGGCGACGGGACGGTGGTGACGCGATGGTGGTGACCGAGGAGGGGGCAGGCCGGCCCGCGGCCGACGCCGCCCGGTCGGAGCCCGGCGAGATCCGCTGCCGAGGGCTGGTGCGCATCTTCGCCACGGACGGCATCGAGGTGCAGGCGCTGCAGGGGCTGGACCTCACCGTCGACCGCGGGGGACTGGTCGCCGTGGTCGGGGCGTCGGGCTCGGGCAAGTCGACGCTGCTCAACATCCTGTCCGGCATGGACCTGCCGACGGCGGGCTCCGCGGTGGTCGCGGGCACGGACCTGCTGGCGATGACGCGGCGCGACCGCGTGCGCTACCAGCGCTCCACCGTCGGGTTCGTCTGGCAGCAGACCGGGCGGAACCTGCTGCCGTACCTCACGGCGGCCGAGAACGTCCGGGTGCCGCTCGAGATCGCGCGCTCCGGCTCCCGGGCCGCGCGCGCGGCGCGCGTCACCGAGCTGCTCGAGCTGCTCGACGTCGGGCACGTGGCGGACCGGCGGCCGGGCCAGATGTCGGGCGGGCAGCAGCAGCGGGTCGCGATCGCCGTCGCGGTGGCGGGCGCGCCGCGCGTGCTGCTGGCGGACGAGCCCACGGGGGAGCTGGACGAGGCGACGAGCGTCGAGGTGCTCGAGGCGCTGCGCGGGGTGAACGCGGCGACCGGGGTGACGACGCTGATCGTCACGCATGACCCGGCCGTCTCGGAGCACGTCGCGCGGACGGTGCAGATCCGTGACGGGCGCACGTCCACGGAGGTGCTGCGCCGCACGGAGGTGGACGAGGACGGCGCGCAGCGGCACGTCGCGGAGGAGTTCGCGGTGCTGGACCGCGTGGGGCGCCTGCAGCTGCCGCAGGACTTCGTCAGCGCCCTGGCCCTGCGGGACCGGGTGCGCCTCGCCCTGGAGCCCGACCACGTCGAGGTCCGGCCGGACGGCCGCCGGGGACCGGGGGAGCGACGATGAGCGTCACGACGACGACGGTGCTGCGCGCGGAGGGCGTCTCGCGCGTCTACGGCAGCGGTGCGGGCGAGGTGCGGGCGCTGGAGGACGTGTCCGTCGAGGTCGGGGCCGGCGAGCTCGTGGTGGTGGTGGGGCCGTCCGGCTCCGGCAAGTCGACGCTGCTGCACCTGCTCGGCGGGCTCGACCGCCCGACCACGGGGACGGTGCACCTCGGCGCCGACCCCGCGGCACCGGGCGGCCCGGGCGCCGTCGAGCGCGAGCTGGGCGGCCTGGGCGAGGACGAGCTGCACGCGGTGCGCCGCACCGAGATCGGCTTCGTGTTCCAGTCGTTCGGGCTGATCCCGGTGCTGTCGGCGGCCGAGAACGTGGAGGTGCCCCTGCGCCTGGCACGGGTCGACGCGGCCGAACGGGCGGCCCGGGTCGCGGAGGCGCTCGAGGCGGTCGGCCTCGCGGACCACGCCGAGCAGCGCCCGGACGAGCTCTCGGGCGGGCAGCAGCAGCGGGTCGGCGTGGCGCGGGCGCTCGTCGCCCGCCCGCGGGTGCTGCTCGCCGACGAGCCGACCGGCCAGCTGGACTCGACGACGGCCGCCCGCGTCATGGCGCTGCTGCGCGACCTGGTGCACTCGCGCGGGGTGGCCGCCGTCGTGGCGACCCACGACCCGGAGCTGGTGGCCATGGCGGACCGCGTCCTCGTGGTCCGCGAGGGCCGGTTGGTGACGGTATGACGGCGTCCGGGGCCGGCCGCCGGTCGTGTCCCTGAGGTTGCGCCCAGATACCGGATTGGTCACGGTTCCGGGCGCAAAGCGGGCGAAGGGTATGTCCGGGCCCTGAACCGTGACTAGAGTCACCCGCGCACAGTGCAGTGCGCGGGCACACGCGCCTGCACCTCACCGAGGGGTGATCCCCGCCGGTGAGCGACTCAACTCAGGAGGACACGTGACACCTCGACGACGACTTGCAGGCATCGGGGCCTTCACCCTCGCCTCGGCCCTGCTGCTGTCCGCGTGCGGTGGCGGTTCGGGCGATGACACCGGGGAGGGCACGGGCAGCGGCTCGGGCGCCGGGATCATCACCGTGCAGAACGGCGAGCCGCAGAACCCGCTCATCCCCACGATGACGAACGAGACCAACGGCTCGCTGGCCATCTCGAACATCTTCGCGGGCCTCGTCTACTACGACGCCGACGGCCAGACGCAGAACGACATGGCGGAGTCCATCGAGTCTGACGACAACCAGACGTGGACGATCACCATCAAGGACGGCTGGACGTTCACCGACGGCTCGAAGGTGACGGCGCAGAGCTACGTCGACGCCTGGAACTACGGCGCGTACGGGCCCAACGCCCAGAACCTCAGCTACTTCTTCGAGCCGATCGAGGGCTTCGCGGACGTGAACTTCGCGGAGGACCAGCTGCAGGAGGACGGCAGCCCGAAGGAGGGCGAGAAGCCCGCCTCGGAGACCATGAGCGGCCTCAAGGTCGTCAGCGACACCGAGTTCACGGTCAAGCTCGCCCAGCCCGAGTCGGACTTCCCGATCCGCCTGGGTTACTCCGCGTTCATGCCGCTCCCGGAGGCGTTCTTCGACAACCCGGACGCGTTCGCCGACAAGCCGATCGGCAACGGCCCGTACCAGGTCGAGAACTGGACGCACAACGAGGTCATCGAGCTGCGCCCGAACCCCGACTACCAGGGCGAGCGCAAGGCGCAGAACGACGGCGCCGACCTGGTCGCGTACACCGAGGAGGACACGGCGTACAACGACCTCCTCGGCGGTCAGCTCGACATCGTGAAGAACGTGCCGTCGTCGTCGTTCGCGACGTTCGAGGACGAGCTGGGCGACCGCGCGGTCAACCAGCCCGCGGCCGTCATCCAGGTCGTCAACGTCCCGGAGTACGTCAAGGAGTTCCAGGGCGACGCGGGCGTGCTGCGCCGCCAGGCCATCTCCATGGCGATCGACCGTGACCAGATCACCGAGACGATCTACAACGGCACCCGCACCCCGGCGAAGGACTTCACGTCGCCGGTCATCGACGGCTGGTCCGACCAGATCGAGGGCAACGAGGTGCTCGAGTACAACCCCGACGAGGCCAAGAAGCTCTGGGACCAGGCCGAGGGCGAGGACCCGGTCGGCAAGGACTTCACGCTGCAGATCGCCTCGAACGCCGACTCCGACCACCAGACCTGGGTGGACGCCGTCTGCAACAACGTCCGCAGCACGCTCGGCATCGGGTGCGAGTTCGACCCGTACGCCACCTTCGACGAGTTCCTTGACGCGCGTGACAACAAGGAGATCAAGGGCCTCTTCCGTGGCGGCTGGCAGGCCGACTACCCGGCGCTGAGCAACTTCCTCGGGCCGATCTACGGCACGAACGCCGGCTCGAACGACATGGGCTACTCGAACAAGGAGTTCGACGCCAAGCTCAAGGAGGGCAACGGCGCGACCGACCCGGAGGCCGCGATCAAGGCCTACCAGGAGGCGCAGACCATCCTGTTCGGTGACATGCCTGGTATCCCGCTGTGGTACCAGAACGCCACCGGCGGCTTCGGCGAGGACGTCGAGAACGTCACCTTCGGCTGGGACAGCGACCCGATCCTGTACCAGGTCACGAAGCAGGGCTGACGCCCGATTCGGTGACGGCCGGCCGCGTCCGGTAGGTTCGCGGCCGGCCCGCCGACGTCCGGAGGGCAGGGTGTGCCGACGCAGCACACCCTGCCCCCTATCCTTGTCCTGGCCACACCCCGTCGTGGCCGTCGTCCTGGCAACGAGGCCCGAAACTTGAACCCGTGGCCCTGGGAATCCCGGGGCGAACGAGGAGACAACACACATGCTCTGGTATCTCGGACGCAGGCTCCTACAGGTGATCCCTGTGTTCCTGGGAGCGACGCTCCTGCTCTACGCACTCGTGTTCCTGCGGCCCGGAGACCCCGTGGCAGGCCTGGGCGGGGAGCGCGGTCTCCCCGAGGCCGTGCAAGCCCAGATCCGCGAGCAGTACAACCTGAACGAACCGTTCATCGTGCAGTACCTGCTGTTCCTCAAGGGCGTCTTCACGCTCGACTTCGGCGTCGACTTCCG
Source organism: Isoptericola sp. QY 916 (assembly GCA_026934365.1). Taxonomy (GTDB): domain Bacteria; phylum Actinomycetota; class Actinomycetes; order Actinomycetales; family Cellulomonadaceae; genus Isoptericola; species Isoptericola nanjingensis. The sequence continues at coordinate 5,298 of JADHZE010000113.1, forward strand.
AGGTCAGGACATCATGGACGTCATCGGCGCGGCGCTGCCGGTCACGTTCCAGCTCGCGATCATGGCGCTCGTCATCGAGGCCGTCTTCGGCGTCCTCTTCGGCCTCTTCGCCGGCATGCGCAAGGGCGGCTGGTTCGACGGCACCGTGCTGGTGATCAGCCTGCTCGTCATCTCCGTCCCGACGTTCGTCATCGGCTTCGTGCTGCAGTTCGTGATGGGTGTGAAGCTCGGCTGGTTCCCCGTCACCGTCGGCAGGGACCCCAACTTCTACAGTCTCCTGCTACCGGCGATCGTGCTGGCAGCGACGTCGTTCGCGTACGTGATCCGCCTGACCCGCACGTCGGTCGCGGAGAACCTCAGTGCCGACTACGTCCGCACCGCGCGGGCCAAGGGGCTCCGTCGCTCGCAGGTCACCGGCCGCCACGTGCTGCGCAACTCGCTCATCCCCGTCGTGACGTTCCTGGGCGCCGACCTCGGCAACCTCATGGGCGGCGCGATCGTGACGGAGGGCATCTTCAACATCAACGGCGTCGGGGGGACGCTCTACCAGGCGATCATCCGCGGCGAGAACATCACCGTCGTCTCGCTCACGACCGTGCTGGTCATCGTCTACATCCTGGCGAACCTGCTCGTCGACCTCCTCTACGCCGCCCTCGACCCGAGGATCCGTTATGCCTGAGAACCGATACGAGACCGTGCCCGGCGGACGGCGACCGCGCCCCGGGCAGGAGCACTTCGCCGCCGAGGTCGACGAGGGCGGCCTCGGTGCCGTCGACGCGGTCAAGACGGACGAGGCGCCGTCCAGCCTCTGGCGCGACGCGTGGCGCCAGATGCGCCGCCGCCCCATGTTCTGGGTCGCGGCCGTGATCATCCTGCTCGTCATCACGGTGGCGGCGTTCCCCGGCTGGTTCACGTCCGTGCACCCCCGCTTCGACTGCGAGCTCGCCAAGTCGCTCGACGGCCCCGAGCCCGGGCACCCGTTCGGCTTCGACAAGCAGGGCTGCGACATCTACGCGCGCACCATCTACGGTGCCCGCGCGTCCGTGCTCGTGGGCGTCATGTCCACGGCGATGGTCGTGATCCTCGGCACCATCATGGGGGCCGTCGCCGGCTACTTCGCCGGCTGGTTCGACGTCATCCTGTCGCGCATCACCGACATCTTCTTCGCGATCCCGCTGGTGCTGGCCGCCATCGTCATCATGTCGATCACCACCAACCGGACCAGCTTCACGGTGGCCCTGGTGCTCGCCGCCTTCGGGTGGACGTCGATCGCCCGCATCACGCGCGGCACCGTGATGTCCGTGAAGAACAACGAGTTCGTCACCGCCGCCCGCTCGCTCGGCATGGGGCGCGGCAAGATCCTGCTGAGGCACGTGCTGCCCAACTCGGCCGCACCGATCATCGTGTACGCCACGGTCGCGCTGGGCACGTTCATCGTCGCGGAGGCGACGCTGAGCTTCCTCGGCATCGGCCTGCCGCCCAGCACCGTGTCGTGGGGTGGAGACATCGCGCAGGCCCAGCGGGCGATCCGCCAGGCCCCCGAGATCCTCTTCTACCCGGCCGCCGGCCTGGCCATCACGGTGCTCGGCTTCATCATGATGGGCGACGTCGTGCGCGACGCCCTCGACCCGAAGGCACGGAAGCGATGACGACACAGTTCCCAGTGACGAACGGCAACCAGCCCGTCGGTGAGGGCGCCGGCCGCAGCTACGAGGCGGGGACCGACAAGCCCCTGCTCGAGATCCGCGACCTCGAGGTGTCGTTCACGACCTCCGAGGGCGTCGTGCACGCCGTCCGCGGTGCCGACATCACCGTGTACCCCGGTCAGTCGGTCGCGATCGTCGGCGAGTCCGGGTCGGGCAAGTCGACCACCGCGCACGCCGTGATCGACCTGCTGCCCGGCACCGGCAAGGTGACCGGCGGCAGCATCACGTTCGACGGTCGCGAGATCGTGGGCCTGCCCCGCACGGAGATCGAGGCGATGCGCGGCCGGGACATCGGCCTCGTCCCGCAGGACCCGATGTCCAACCTCAACCCGGTGTGGCGCATCGGCACCCAGATCGAGGAGGCCCTCAAGGCCAACGGCTTCGAGGGCGGCAAGCGGGAGCGCAAGGAGCGTGTCGCCGGCCTGCTCCAGGAGGCCGGGCTGCCCGACGCCGAGCGGCGGGCGCGCCAGTTCCCGCACGAGTTCTCGGGCGGCATGCGCCAGCGCTCGCTCATCGCGATCGGGCTGGCCTCGCGGCCGAAGCTCCTCATCGCGGACGAGCCGACGTCGGCCCTCGACGTCACGGTGCAGCGGCAGATCCTCGACCACCTCGACGTGCTCACGCAGGAGCTCGGCACCGCCGTCCTGTTCATCACGCACGACCTGGGCCTGGCCGCGGAGCGCGCCGAGCACCTCGTGGTGATGTTCAAGGGACGTGTCGTCGAGTCGGGCCCGGCCCAGCAGATCCTCGCGAACCCGCAGCACCCGTACACGCAGCGGCTGGTCGCCTCGGCGCCGTCGCTCGCGTCCCGCCGCATCCAGGTGGCGCACGAGCAGGGCGAGGAGTCGGACGAGCTGCTGGCGCCCGACCTCGAGGCGACGGTCCCGCTCCGGGCTGCCGGCAAGGCGGCGCAGTCGGACATCGTCGTGGCGAAGAACCTCACGAAGGTCTTCAGCATCCGTGGCGGACGCCCGGGGGCGTCGACGGACTTCAAGGCCGTCGACGACGTGAGCTTCACCCTCCAGCGTGGCCACACGCTGGCCCTGGTGGGCGAGTCCGGCTCCGGCAAGTCCACGGCGGCGAACATGGTGCTGGGCCTGCTCGACCCGACCTCCGGGGTCGTCGAGTTCGACGGCGCGGACGTCGCGAAGTACTCGCCCAAGGAGGCCTTCGCGTTCCGGCGGCGCATCCAGCCGGTGTTCCAGAACCCGTACGGCTCGCTCGACCCGACGTTCTCCATCTTCCGGTCGATCGAGGAGCCCCTGGCCCTCCACAGGGTCGGCGGCAAGAGGGAGCGCGAGAAGCGGGTGCGGGAGCTCCTCGACATGGTGTCGCTGCCCCAGTCGGCGATGCGCCGCTTCCCGAACGAGCTCTCCGGCGGTCAGCGGCAGCGCATCGCCATCGCGCGTGCGCTCGCCCTGCGTCCCGAGGTCATCGTGCTCGACGAGGCCGTGTCGGCCCTCGACGTGCTCGTCCAGGCGCAGATCCTGGAGCTCCTCGGGAACCTTCAGGAGGAGCTGGGGCTCTCGTACCTGTTCATCACCCACGACCTCGCGGTCGTGCGACAGATCGCCGACTCGGTGGTCGTGATGCAGAACGGTCGGGTCGTGGAGCAGGCCACCACCGACGAAGTGTTCGACAACCCGCGCCAGCAGTACACGCGCGACCTGCTCGCTGCCATCCCCGGTGCGGGGCTGGAGGGCGCGGCGATCGCGGGCTGACGCCCCGTCGTCCGTTTGCCGATGGGCGGACCCGGCGTCAGGGTGAAGGGCATGGCAGGGGCATCGACGCTGGCCCGCGGGGTCTTCTATCCGGCAGCAGGCATCATCCTGCTGTTCGTCCTGGTCGCGGTCCTCTTCACCGACGCCACCGACGCCGTGATGACCACGCTCCAGGGCGAGGTGATCGGCGCCTTCGGCTGGTACTACGTGCTCCTGGTGGCCGCCTTCGTCATCTTCGCGATCTGGATGGGGCTGAGCCGCTTCGGCGACATCGTGCTCGGCCCGGACGACGAGGCGCCCGATTTCAAGCTCCCCGTGTGGTTCTCCATGCTCTTCGCCACCGGCATGGGCATCGGGCTCGTCTACTACGGCGTGTCCGAGCCGCTGTCCCACTTCGTCACCCCGAAGCCCGGCGTGACCGGCGACGACGCCGCCCTCGCCCAGGCGGCGATCTCGCAGACGTACGTGCACTGGGGCATCCACGCCTGGGCGATCTACGTGGTGGCCGGTCTCGCGCTGGCGTACGCGATCCACCGCAAGGGCCGTCCCGTGTCGATCCGCTGGGCCCTCGAGCCGGTGCTCGGCGACCGCGTCAAGGGCTGGCTGGGCAACGTCATCGACGTCGTGGCGATCATCGGCACCGTCTTCGGCGTCGCGACCTCCCTCGGCCTGGGCGTGCTGCAGGTGGCGCACGGCCTGGGCTATCTCGACGTCGTGGAGCCGAGCACCGCCCTCGAGCTCGGCCTGATCGCGGCGATCACCGCGCTCGCGGCGTTCTCGGTGGCCTCGGGCCTGTCCAAGGGCATCAAGTGGTTGTCCAACGGGAACATGGTGCTCGCAGGAGTCGTGCTGGCCGTCGTGCTGGTGCTGGGCCCCACCCTGTTCATCCTGCGCAGCTGGGTGCAGTCGTTCGGGTACTACTTCGCGAACGTCATCCAGATGACGTTCGACACCCTGGCCTTCCGGGGCGACGAGGGCCTGGCCTGGGAGTCGAGCTGGACGATCTTCTACTGGGGCTGGTGGATCTCCTGGGCACCCTTCGTGGGCGTCTTCATCGCGCGGATCTCGCGCGGGCGCACGGTGCGCGAGTTCGTCCTCGGCACGCTGGCCGTCCCGATGGCCGTCGCCACGATCTGGTTCAGCGTGTTCGGGGGAGCGGGGCTGCACCAGGAGATGACGGAGCCCGGCAGCATGCTGGACCCCGCGACCGGAGGCGTGAACACCGACACGGCGATGTTCCAGCTCTTCGACAGCCTGCCGGGTGCCGGGACGTGGCTGTCCGTGGCGGGCATCGTGCTGGTGGTCATCTTCTTCGTGACGTCGTCCGACTCGGGGTCGTTCGTGGTCGACATGCTCGCGAACGGCGGCGACCCGAACCCGCCGCTGTGGAGCCGGCTGTTCTGGGCGATCCTCGAGGGCCTGGTCGCGGCAGCGCTGCTCCTGGCGGGCGGGCTCACGGCGCTGCAGACGGCCGCGATCCTCATCGCCCTGCCGTTCTCGCTGGTCCTCATCGGGATGGCGGTGTCCATCGTCAAGGAGCTCAGCGTGGAGCACCGGCAGATCGTGCGCGCCGAGCGTCGCGCCGCCCGGGCGGAGCTCACGGAGCACGTCACGGAGAAGGTGGCGACCACGCTGGCCGGCCGGTGGGAGAACGTCCTGCCGCCCGCGCCGGGCGCGCTGCGGCTGCGCGTGCCGCGCCGTCGGGAGGCGAAGGGACCACCCGGAACGGCGCCCGGAAGTGCGCCTGGGAAGCCGCGGGAGGCGGGCGGGGACGAGCAGCCTGGACCGGGCGGGTAAGATAGCGGCGGCCCGATTGACGGGTCGCCTCCCCACCCCAGGAAATGAGACCCGTAGATGTCTGTGCGCTCCGACCTGCGCAACGTGGCGATCGTCGCCCACGTCGACCACGGCAAGACGACCCTCGTGGACGCCATGCTGCGCCAGGCAGGCGCCTTCTCCGCCCACCAGCACGTGGACGACCGCGTCATGGACTCCGGTGACCTGGAGCGCGAGAAGGGCATCACCATCCTCGCGAAGAACACCGCGGTCCGGTACGCCGGCCCGGCGGCGGCGGAGGCGGGCGAGCCCGACGGCATCACCATCAACGTGATCGACACCCCGGGGCACGCCGACTTCGGCGGCGAGGTCGAGCGCGGCCTGTCCATGGTGGACGGCGTCGTGCTGCTGGTCGACGCGTCCGAGGGCCCGCTGCCCCAGACCCGCTTCGTGCTGCGCAAGGCGCTCGCCGCGAAGCTGCCCGTGATCGTCGTCGTGAACAAGGTCGACCGCCCCGACGCGCGCATCACCGAGGTCGTGGGGGAGACCACCGACCTGCTGCTCGGCCTCGCGAGCGACCTGTCCGACGAGGTCCCCGACCTCGACCTGGACGCCATCCTCGACGTGCCCGTCGTGTACGCGTCGGCCAAGGCCGGCCGCGCGTCGATCGACCAGCCCGCCGACGGTGCGCTCCCCGCGAACGAGGACCTCGAGCCGCTGTTCGGCACCATCCTCGAGAAGATCCCCGCGCCGACCTACGAGGCGGACATGCCGCTGCAGGCGCACGTCACGAACCTCGACGCGTCGCCGTTCCTCGGCCGGCTCGCGCTGCTGCGCATCTTCAACGGCACCCTGCGCAAGGGCCAGACGGTCGCCTGGGCCCGCCACGACGGCACCCTGTCGAGCGTGCGGATCACCGAGCTGCTCGAGACCAAGGCGCTCGACCGCGTGCCCACCGAGTCCGCGGGGCCCGGCGAGATCGTGGCCGTGGCCGGCATCTCCGACATCATGATCGGCGAGACCCTCACGGACGTGGACGACCCGCGCCCGCTGCCGCTCATCACGGTGGACGACCCGGCGATCTCGATGACCATCGGCATCAACACCTCGCCGCTGGCGGGCAAGGGCGGCAAGGGCCACAAGGTCACGGCGCGCCAGGTCAAGGACCGCCTCGACTCCGAGCTCATCGGCAACGTGTCGCTCAAGGTGCTCCCCACCGAGCGCCCGGACGCGTGGGAGGTGCAGGGCCGTGGCGAGCTGGCCCTGGCGATCCTCGTCGAGCAGATGCGCCGCGAGGGCTTCGAGCTCACGGTCGGCAAGCCGCAGGTCGTCACGAAGCAGATCGACGGCAAGCGGCACGAGCCGATGGAGCGCATGACCATCGACGTGCCGGAGGAGTACCTCGGCGCCGTCACCCAGCTGCTCGCGCAGCGCAAGGGCCGCATGGAGACGATGAGCAACCACGGCACCGGCTGGGTGCGCATGGAGTTCATGGTCCCGGCGCGCGGCCTCATCGGCTTCCGTACGCAGTTCCTCACCGAGACGCGCGGCACCGGCATCGCGGCGTCCATCTCCGAGGGCTTCGAGCCGTGGCACGGCCCGATCGAGTCGCGCAACACGGGCTCCCTGGTCGCCGACCGCGCGGGCAAGGTGACGCCGTTCGCCATGATCAACCTGCAGGAGCGCGGCTCGTTCTTCGTCGACCCCACGCAGGAGGTCTACGAGGGCATGATCGTCGGCGAGAACTCCCGCAACGAGGACATGGACGTCAACATCACCAAGGAGAAGAAGCTGACGAACATGCGGTCCTCGACCGCCGACAACTTCGAGAACCTCATCCCGCCGCGCCACCTCACGCTCGAGGAGTCCCTCGAGTTCGCGCGCGAGGACGAGTGCGTCGAGGTGACGCCGGAGGTCGTGCGGATCCGCAAGGTCGAGCTCGACGCCACGGCGCGCGCCCGGGCGACGGCGCGGGCCAAGCGCGCCTGACCCGCTCCCGGTGACCGGCCCCGCCGCGCCCGCCCCGGAGCAGCCGGTGCCCGACGGCGGGCTGCTCGCGGTGCACGCGCACCCCGACGACGAGACCCTCGCGACCGGCGCGCTCCTCGCGTCGTGGGCGGCCGCGGGTCGGCCGGTCGCCGTCGTCACCTGCACGCGCGGCGAGCGCGGCGAGGTCATCGACACGCCGTCGCACCCCACCGGCCTGGCGCGCCTCGAGGGCGACGGCCCGGCGCTCGCTGCGCACCGGGAGACCGAGCTGGCCGCGGCCCTGGCCGCGCTCGGTGGCGGGCCGGGCGTCGTCGGGCACGTGTTCCTCGACGCCGTCGACCTGTCAGACGCTCAGGTCACCGGGGCGCGCCCCGGGTCTGACCCCGCCGGCGAGGCGCGCGCGGTGTCGGACGTCCAGCCCACCGGGATGCGCCCAGGATCCGACACGCGGTTCGAGGACTCCGGCATGGCGTGGGTCGCGCCGGGAGTGGCCGGGCCGGCGGACGACGCGCCCGCGACCGCGTTCGTGCGCGTCCCGCTCGACGACGCCGCCGCGCGTCTGGCGGCCGTCGTGCGCGCCCGCCGCCCCGACGTGGTGGCGACGTACGAGGAGCAGGGCGGGTACGGGCACCCGGACCACGTCCGCACGCACGAGGTCACGGTGCGGGCGCTCGCCCTCGCGGCCGACCCGGACGCCCCCGTGCCCGGCGAGCCCTGGGGCGACGCCGAGCTGTGGCGTGCGGTGACGCCGTCCG
>JADHZE010000114.1 GCA_026934365.1 Isoptericola sp. QY 916
CAGCGTCATGCGGACGATGATCGCCCACGCGTCGCGCGCCAGCCAGAGGCTGCGGACCACGGCCAGCTGGCGACGGTCGCGCAGCGTGTGCGTGCCGGACGTGCGCCGCCACGGGTCGACGCGCGGTGCCGGCGGGGGCGCGGTGCGCTCGGCCTCGAACTCCTGGGCCGCCCACTCCGCCTTGCCGTCCGCGTCCAGCCGTTCCGCCAGGCGGTCGCGCAGGTCCACCAGCACCTCGACGTCGAGCGCGGCGTAGCGCAGCCAGTCCTCGGGCAGCGGCCGCGTGGACCAGTCGACGGCCGAGTGCTCTTTCGCCAGGCCCAGTCCGAGCAGCTCGGCGACCACGGCGGCGAGCCCCACGCGCTCCAGGCCCAGCAGCCGGGCGGCGAGCTCGGTGTCGAAGACGCGCGCCGGCCGCAGCCCGTGCTCGGCCAGGCCCGGCAGGTCCTGGGAGGCAGCGTGCAGCACCCACTCGGCGTCACCCACGGCGTCGCCGATCGCCGACAGGTCGGGCAGCGCGACCGGGTCGAGGAGCGCCGTGCCGGCGCCTTCGCGCCGCAGCTGGACCAGGTAGGTGGCCTGACCGTAGCGGTAGCCCGAGGCGCGCTCCGCGTCGGCGGCGACGGGGCCGGTGCCGGCCGCGAACCGCTCGACCACGCGGTCGAGGGCGGCCGGGGTGTCGACGACGCGCCCGACGCCGTCCGCCGGCTCGGTGAGCGGGACGACGTCGGTGGCGGTCGGGGGGACTGCTGAGCTCATGGCCCCACGGTATGCGGTCGGGACCCGGGGCGTGGGTGCCCGCGACCGCCCGAGCGTGCGGCGAGCGAGGCGACGCCGTCGGGCAGCGGGGGCAGGCCGCCGGCCGTCGCCATGAGGTCGCCCCACACGGCGAGGTGCACCCCGAGGTCGGTGTCGGTGGGCGTCCAGGACGCGCGGATCTCGAGGTCCACGGCGTCGGGCGTGGCGCCCAGCGCGCCGAAGCTCTGGGAGAGGACGCGCGTCACGGTGCCGCCGACCGCGAGGGCGTCCACGCCCGCGGCGTCGAGCGACTCCGTCACCCAGGTCCACGCGACGTCGGCCAGCAGGGGATCGGCAGCGAGCTCGGGCTCGAGGGTGGCGCGCACCAGCGTGACGACCCGGAACGTGCCCTGCCAGGTCTCCTGCCCCTCAGGGTCGTGCAGGACGACGAACCGGCCCGTGGCGACCTCCTCGCCCCCAGGCTCGGCGACCTCGCCCTCGAGGGCCACCGAGAACGGGGCCACGCGCGTGGGGCCGGGGATCTCCGCCAGGTGCACCTCGCCGCGCAGCCGCCGCTCGCGCAGGGACGCCAGCGCGGCCGCGAACGGGGCGGGCACCTGCTGCCTGGGATCCTGCTGCGGATCCCGCTTCGAGTCACCCGTGCGATCGCCGGTCACGCCAGCCACCGTACGGCGCGGTGCGGTCGGTCGGGTGAAACGACGCACCGGGGGGCCGGTCGTGTCCGGATCGTGATGGTCCGTACACCTCGGCCGCCGCGACGACTACGCTGGTCCCGGCTCCCGGGCGGGGGAGCGTGCGCCAGTCGCCGCCACCCGGCCGCCCGACCCGAACCGAGAACCGACGGAAGCAGGGAAACGATGACAGCTCGTGCCCAGATCGGCGTGACCGGCCTTGCGGTGATGGGCCGCAACCTCGCCCGCAACTTCGCGCGGCACGGCTACACGGTGGCGGTGCACAACCGGTCGTACGCCAAGACGCAGTCGCTGATCGCCGACGCCGGGCACGAGGGCGACTTCGTCCCGTCCGAGTCGATGGCCGACTTCGTCGCCTCCCTGGAGCGGCCCCGCAAGGTCGTCATCATGGTCAAGGCGGGCGCCGCGACCGACGCCGTCATCGACGAGCTCGTGCCGCTGCTGGAGGAGGGCGACATCGTCGTCGACGCCGGCAACGCGCACTTCCCCGACACCATCCGCCGCGAGAAGGACCTCAGCGCGAAGGGCCTGCACTTCGTGGGCACCGGCGTCTCCGGCGGCGAGGAGGGTGCGCTCAACGGCCCGTCGATCATGCCGGGCGGCACCCGCGAGTCGTACGCGAGCCTGGGCCCGATCCTCGAGGACATCTCGGCCAAGGTCGACGGCACGCCGTGCTGCACCTACGTCGGCCCCGACGGCGCCGGGCACTTCGTCAAGATGGTGCACAACGGCATCGAGTACGCCGACATGCAGCTCATCGCCGAGGCCTACGACCTGCTCAAGCAGGGGCTGGGCGCGTCCGCGGCCGAGATCGGGCAGATCTTCGCCGAGTGGAACACCGGCGACCTCGAGTCGTTCCTCATCGAGATCACCGCCGACGTGCTGCAGCACGTCGACGCGGCCACCGGCAGCGCGTTCGTCGACGTCGTGCTCGACCAGGCCGAGCAGAAGGGCACCGGCCGCTGGACGGTGCAGAACGGCCTCGACCTCGGCGTGCCGATCACCGGCATCGCCGAGGCGACGTTCGCCCGCGCGCTGTCCGGCTCCGTGCCGCAGCGTGAGGCCGGCCGCGCCGCGCTGCCCGCCGATGCCGGGACCTGGGAGATCGCGGACCGCGACGCCTTCATCGAGGACGTGCGCCTCGCGCTGTACGCGTCGAAGGTCGTCGCGTACAGCCAGGGCTTCGACCAGATCGCCGCCGCCTCCGCCGAGTACGGCTGGGACATCGACCGCGGTGCCATGGCCCGCATCTGGCGCGGCGGCTGCATCATCCGCGCCCGCTTCCTCAACCGCATCACCGAGGCGTACGAGCGCGACGCCGCGCTGCCGCTGCTGCTCGCGGACGAGTACTTCACGAACGCCGTGGGGAACGGCCTCGCCGCCTGGCGTCGGGTCGTGTCGCAGGCCGCCCTCAACGGCGTCCCGACCCCCGCGTTCTCCTCGTCCCTCGCCTACTACGACGGCGTGCGCGCCGAGCGGCTGCCCGCCGCGCTCATCCAGGCGCAGCGCGACTTCTTCGGCGCGCACACCTACCGCCGCACCGACCGCGAGGGCACCTTCCACACCGAGTGGTCGGCCGACCGCTCCGAGCAGGAGGCATGAGCGCACCCGTGAGCACCACCAGCACCGACGCCGGCCCCGGGTTCCAGCCCGTCATCGTCGGCTCGGACATCGGTGTGTACGCCCTCGCCCGCTCGTTCCACGAGCGCTACGGCGTGCGCACCACCGTCGTCGCCTTCGCCGAGCCGGGCCCGATCGCGCACTCGCAGATCATCGACACCGAGCTGTCCGGCACCGCGCCCGAGCAGATCGTCGCGGCGCTCCAGGACGTCGCGGGCCGGATGTCGGCCCCCGGCCGCACCCTCGTGCTCCTCACCAACATGGACTGGGTGGTGCGCGTGCTCGTGCACCACCGCACGGAGCTCGAGGCCGCCGGTTACGTCGTCCCGTTCGCGGACGCCGCGCTCATCGACCGGATCTCCGACAAGGCGGAGTTCCAGGAGGTGTGCGCGGAGCTCGGGATCCCGACGCCGGCCACGGTGATCCAGGACTTCGCCCGGGCGGCCGAGCCCGGCTGGGAGCCGCTGCCCGTCGGCTTCGACTTCCCGGTCATCGCCAAGCCCGCGAGCAGCGCCGACTACCACGACGTGCAGTTCGCCGGGAAGAAGAAGATCTACGAGATCGCGACGCCGGCCGAGCTGGACCGGCTGATGATCTCGCTGCGCGAGGCCGGCTTCCGCGGGCGCTTCCTGGTGCAGGAGAACATCCCGGGTGACGACACGCGGATGCGGTCGGTCACGGCGTACGCCGACTCGAGCGGGAGGGTCACGCTGCGCTCCTCGGCGCAGGTGCTCCTCGAGGAGCGCACGCCGGCCGCGCGGGGCAACCCGTCGGCGATGATCGTCGAGCCGATCGACGAGATCCTCGACGCCGCCCAGCGGATCCTCGAGCACACCGGCTGGCGCGGGTTCGCGAACTTCGACGTCAAGCTCGACCCGCGCGACGGCGTGTTCAAGTTCTTCGAGCAGAACCCGCGCATCGGTCGGAACAACTACTACCTCACCGCGGGCGGGCAGAACCCGACCGAGGCCCTGGTGGACGACGTCGTGCGCGGCGTGCGGCGCGAGCCGGTGACGGCGGACCGGGAGGTCCTGTACGCCGTCGTGCCGAAGCGGCTGCTGCGCTCGTACGTGCTGGACCCCGAGCTGCGCGCCCGCGTCGTGCGGCTGCAGCGTTCCGGGCGCACCGTGCACCCGCTGCGCTACAAGGCCGACGCGTCGCCGCGGCGTCGGCTGTACGTGCTCACGGCGATGCTCAACCACGTGCGCAAGTACCGGCAGTTCTACCCGGCCGACGCGCTGCGCCGGAACTACGCGGCCAACAGCGCGGCCGACAGCGCGGCCGGCACGTCGTCGACCACCCGCGCCAAGGAGGCATCGTGACGCAGACCCCGCAGCGGAGGCTGCAGCCCGTCGTCCTCGGCGGCGACATCGGCGCGTACAGCCTGGCCCGGGCGTTCCACGAGGCGTACGGGGTGCGCTCGGTCGTCGTGTCCGGTGCCTCCACCGGCCTGGTGCGGCACTCGCGCATCCTCACGCACGTGGCGGAGCCGCGGATCGACGACCCCGAGGCGATCGTGGCGCGCCTGCGCCGCATCGCGGACGAGCACGCCGACGCCGACCTGGTGGTCGTGGGTTCGGCCGACTGGCTCGTGCGGATGCTCGTGCAGCACCGCGACCGCCTCGAGGACCGTTACCTGGTGCCCTACGTGGGCGAGGAGCTGCTGCTGCGGCTCACCGACAAGGAGGAGTTCGGGGCCCTGTGCGCCGAGCTCGGCCTCGCGCACCCGACGACGGTCGTGCACGACGTCGCGTCGGGCAGCGAGCCGGACACGAGCGGGCTCACGTTCCCCGTGATCGCGAAGGCGGCCAGCACCGCGGCGTACCACGACGTCGAGTTCGCGGGGAAGAAGAAGGTCTTCCTCGTGGACACCCGCGCCGAGCTGCTCGACCTGCTCGGGCGCGTGAAGGACGCCGGGTACGTCGGCTCGTTCGTGGTGCAGGACTACATCCCGGGCGACGACTCCGGCATGCGGATCCTCACCTGCTACAGCGACGCGCAGGGCAAGGTGCGGTTCTCCTCCTTCGGGCACGTCCTGCTCGAGGAGCACGCCCCCGGTGCCCTCGGCAACCCGGCCGCGATCGTCACGGGCACCCAGCCCGAGGTCGTGGAGCAGGCGCGCCGCCTGCTCGAGCACGTCGGCTGGACCGGCGTCGCGAACTTCGACCTCAAGTACGACCCGCGCGACGGCCGGTACGTATTCTTCGAGCTCAACCCGCGCCTGGGCCGCTCGAACTACTACGTCACGTCGACGGGCGCCAACCCGGTGAAGTTCTACGTGCACGAGCACCTGCGCGGGCTCGACCCCGACCCGCGCGCCGCGCTCGGGCCCGACGTCCCGCTCTCCGGCGACGGCGAGGTCACCACGGAGCACCTGTACACGGTGCTGCCGGGCGCCCTGCTGCGGCGCTACGTCGCGGACCCCGCGATCCGCTCCAGGACGCGGCGCCTGCAGCTGACGCGCCGCGCGTCCAACCCGCTCTGGTACCGCAAGGAGTGGGACCCCCGCCGGGTCGCGTACCTGCTGGTGGCGCAGCTCAACCAGTTCCGCAAGTACGCCAGGCACTACCCGGTGGCGCAGTCGCGGGCCCTCGCCTGGACCGGCCCGGCCGCACGGCAGGGCACCCGGGAGGGCGCGTGACCCCGGAGGCCGGGCACGACGCCGACGGGGCGCTCGACGACCGCCCCGTCGGCGTGATCGGCGGCGTCGGCCCGTTGGCCACCGCCTACTTCCTGCAGCGGGTGGTGCAGCGCACCGACGCCGAGCGGGACCAGGACCACGTGGACCTCGTCGTGCTCAACCACGCGACCATCCCGGACCGCACGGACTTCGTGCTCGGGCGGTCGCCCGCCGACCCGGGCCCCGTGCTCGCGCGGGACGCCCGGCGCCTGCAGGACTTCGGCGTGCAGTTCCTCGTCATGCCGTGCAACACCGCGCACTACTTCACCCAGCAGGTGCTCGACGCGGTGACGGTGCCGTTCGTCTCGATCATCGACGTGACGGTCGCGGCGGCGCGCGAGCGGGTGCCCGGCCTGCGGCGCGTCGGCCTGCTGGCCACGGCGGGCACGGTCGCGTCGAAGGTGTACGACGACGCGTTCGCCGCCCACGGGATCGACGTCGTCGTCCCGGACGCTGCGGACCAGGACGTCGTCAACGCGGTGATCTACGACCAGGTCAAGGCCGGCCGGCCGGCGGACCCCGACGCGCTGCGCGGCGTGGCGGCCCGGCTCGTGGAGCGCGGCGCGTCGGTCGTCGTGCTCGGGTGCACGGAGCTGTCCGTCGCGGCGGTCGACCACGACCTGCTCGACGAGGAGCCCTTCCTCGACTCCATGGACGAGCTGGTGCGCGCGACGATCACGGGTGCCGGGCACCGCGTGCGCTGACGCTCCGCACGCCGCACGGCACGCACGAGGGCCCCGTCCGCCGGACGGGGCCCTCGTGCGTGTCAGGGTCGGAGGGGACCGGCCTCAGTCGCCGATCTCGCTGGTCCCGGCGTACAGGTGCAGCACGGGGACCTGCAGGTGCTCGCGCGCGCGCGACGCCCAGTCGGAGCGGAAGGTGTCGGCGACCACGTGCGGGTAGGTCACCACGACGACGTCCTGCACGGAGTCCGGGCCGCCCTGGGCGGCGACGGCGGCGCTCAGGGCGGGCAGCGGGTCCTCCTCGGTGACCGTGCCCTCGGCGGCTGCACCGGCGGCCCGCAGCGCCGCGAGGGACCGCTCGAGGCGCTCTGCGGCGGTCACCTTCGCCTGCTCGGGCGTGGGCTCCTTGCCCACCAGGTCCTGCCCGGCCTCGCGCAGCTCGCCCACCCACAGGTGGTCGATGATCGCGGCGACCACGTTGCGGTCGGTGTCCGAGGGGACGAGCACGCGATAGCGCTCGGCCTGCTCGTCGTGCAGGGACAGGATGTGCGCCACGTCGGCGTCGGTGAGGGCGTCCTCGGTGAGGACGACGGTCGTCGGCATGCCAGCACCGTAGCCACCCGGGGCCGCGGATGCGAGGCCAGGCGCCTGCCGGGGGCCGGGACGTGACGCGTGCCTCTCCGCCGCCGTTCCCGGGATCGCTCAGCGCAGCAGCCAGCGCGCGACGAGCGTGCCCGTGCTCGGCGCGTGCAGCAGGTGCGCGAGGTGGGCGGGCGTGGGCGGTGTCGCCGGCATCCCGGCCGGCGCAGGGGCCTCGCCGGGGGCCCCGGCGGGTGAGGCGGCGACGATGCGGGAGGGTCCCGGCCCGACGAGGCACGGGCTCGTGGTCACGCACAGCTCGTCGACCAGGTCGTCCGCGAGCAGGGCGGCCAGCAGGGTCGGCCCGCCCTCGCACAGCACGCGACGCAGCCCCCGGTCGGCGAGAGCGGCGAGGCCGGCGCGCAGGTCCACCTCGTCGGGGTCGTGCGCCGACGCCACCGTGAGCACCCGGTCGGCGGGGACCATCCGGCTCGCGGTCCGCGCGCCGGCCTCGCCGGTGAGGACCAGCGGCGGCCGGTCGCCGTCGGCGAGCTGCTGCGGCACGCGGCCGGAGCGGCTGACGAGCGCGAGCTCCAGGGGACGGTCGCCGGCGGCGGGCAGGCTCTCGGGCCGGTCGAGCGCCGTGTAGCCCTCGTGCCGGGCCGTGCCCGCCCCCACCAGCACGACGTCGGCCGCGGCGCGCAGGACGCGGAACACGCGCCAGTCGGCGTCGTCGTTGATCGAGCCGGACAGGTGGTCCGGGCCCCACGCGCCGCCGTCGACCGTGCTGACGAAGTTGGCCCGCAGCCGGACGCCCGACCCGGTGCCCTCGTCGTACAGCGCGGCCAGGCGGGTCTCGGCGGGGTCGGCCGGGAGATGCTCGCGTGCCGGGACGAGCAGGTCGAGGGGCGTGGTGGCAGATCTCACAGCGGTCAGCGTACTGACGCGGCGTAGCCTTGACGGTCGTGACGCTCACGCAGGACGAGGACCGGGACCAGGACACGGGCGCGGACGCAGTCGCGACGCCCCCCGCCCGGGGCGGCGCGGTGCCGTCCCTGTCGGCCGTGCGCCCGACCGTCTCCCCGGGCCGGCTGCTCGCCGACCTCGTGCCTCCGCGCCACTTCGCCGAGGCGCGCTTCTCCACCTACCGGGCCGACCCCGCCCACCCGAGCCAGACGACGGTGCCCGCCCGCCTGCAGGAGGTCGCGCGCGAGATCGTGGCGCCCCGGTCCTCCGGGCTGAAGGCGCTGTTCGGCCGGCGTCGCGCGGTGCCCGCGGTCTACATGGACGGCGGCTTCGGCGTCGGCAAGACCCACCTGCTCACCTCGCTCGCGCACGAGGTCGCCGCGACCCTCGGCGAGGGGTCGGTCGCGTACGGCACGTTCGTCGAGTACACGAACCTCGTGGGCGCCCTGGGCTTCCTCCCCACGGTCGAAGCGCTCGCCACGCGCCGCCTGGTCTGCATCGACGAGTTCGAGCTGGACGACCCGGGTGACACCGTGCTGATGTCCCGGCTGCTCCGCGAGCTCGCGGACCGCGACGTCGCCCTCGCCGCGACGTCGAACACCCTGCCCGAGGCGCTGGGCGAGGGCCGCTTCGCGGCCGAGGACTTCCTGCGCGAGATCCAGGCGCTCTCCTCCCGCTTCGAGGTGCTGCGCGTCGACGGCGAGGACTACCGGCACCGCGCGGTCGTGACCGAGGCGTCCCCGCTCGCGGCCGACGTCGTCGCGCGCGCGGCGGCCGACCACCCCGGCGCGGTCCTCGACGAGTTCGACGGGCTGCTCGCCCACCTCGCGACCGTGCACCCGAGCCGCTACGGCGCCCTCCTCGACGGCGTGGAGCTCGTGGCGCTCACCGGCGTGCGCCCCGTGCAGCGGCAGGAGGTGGCCCTGCGGCTCGTGGTCCTCGTCGACCGCCTCTACGACCGCGACGTCCCGGTGCTCCTCGCCGGCGACGGCGCGCAGCACCTGTTCTCCGACGAGATGCTGCGCGGGGGCTACCGCAAGAAGTACTTCCGGGCGCTCTCGCGCCTCGGCGCCCTGGCGGAGGAGGGTCGGCGCCTGACGGCGTGACGGCCCCCTGACGACCGCTGACGACGGCGTGACGGCCCCCTCACGACCGCTGACGACGTCGGGACGGCTGGGTGACGGCCCGCCCGCGGCGAGCCGTGGCCGCTACGGCTCGACCGGGCCGGCGTGCAGCACGGCCGGGGCGCGCGGCGGGATCCGCAGGACGCCGTCCGCGAGCGTCGTCCCCTCGGGGTCCCAGGCGGCCAGGACCTCCGTGCCGGCCGGCAGGGAGGAGACGTCGACGTCCGCCGGCTCCGTGCCGGTGACCAGCGCGACGGCAGTGCGCCCGCGGCGGCCGAGGAGCGTCGTCCCCTCGGTCCGCACGTCCACGGGAAGGTCTCGGTCCGCCGACGCGGCGGGGCGCAGGGACAGCAGCGTCCTGGTCCAGTCGACGAGACGCCGTGCCCGCTCGTCCCTGGCGGGGACGGGGAGGTGCTCGGTGTCGAGCACCGGCGGCGTCCCGGCGAGGATCGCGAACGTCAGCAGGCACGCCCGGTCGTCGTCGGTCGAGCCCGAGGCCTCCAGGGAGGGCTCGCCCGCGTCGGGCGTCCACGGGACGGAGCGGTTCGCGGCGGGCAGCCGCGTGAGGTCGCGCACGAGCACCGCGGAGGCCCGCTGCGCGGCGCGGTGCGCCCGTCGCAGGCTGGGCGGACGCCACGGTGCCGTCGTCGGGGGGAACACCTCGTGCGCGAGCCGACGCAGGTCCTGGACGGCGTCGGCGTCGCCCGGCGCGGCGAGGATGTCGTGCACGACGGTGGTGAGCCGGTCGCTGCGCCCCGGCCCGTCGACGAGGAGGTGGAGTCGGCGGCCGAGCTGCTCGCCGAGGTGGTGCACGTCCTCGGCGAGCTCTCCGAGGAACGGCACCGCCGAGCGGTCCACGAGCGCCTCGACGTCGAGCAGCAGGCCGTCCACGTGGAAGTCGCGCAGCCAGCGCTCGGCGTCGGCCACGAGGAAGTCGCGCGGGCCGCGGCTCCCGCTGCCGTCGAGGTTGATCCGCGGGCTGTCGGAACCCGGCGGGCCCGGCCGCGCGCCGGTGCGGGGACCGATCCGCGAACCGGTGGCGTAGGGACCGAAGGCGTGCAGGCCGAGGTCGTCGGCGACGGCCCACCGGTGGGGCGCGTCCAGGACGACGGCGAGCCCGCACCGGTGCGCGCGGTCCACGAACCGGTGGAGCGCGCCGGGGCCGCCGAGCGGCTCGTGCACGGCGAACAGGCGCACGCCGGCGGCCGGGCCGCGGTCGGGGTCGTGCGCGGCGACGGGGGAGAGCTCGACGCCCAGGACACCGGTCGCCGCGACGTCCTCCAGGAGGTCGGCGGCCGCGTCGAGGGTGCCGGCGGCGGTGAACGTGGGCAGGTCGACGCGCAGCAGCGCGCCGGTGTCGAGGTCCACGCCCCGCCAGGCGCCGTCGGTCCAGCAGAACTCCTGGTCCAGCACCCGCGAGGGGCCGTGCAGGCCGCGCGGCAGCCAGGCGCTGCAAGGATCCGGGACCGGCGGTCCCCCGTCGACGGAGAAGAGGTAGTCGGTGCCGGGCGTGAGCTCGGCGTCCGCGCGCCAGTACCCGGGCTCGTGGGCGCCGACGAGGCGCAGGGGGAGCCGGGAGCCGGAAGCCGGAAGCACGACCTCGACCGTGTGGGCCCGCGGCGCCCACACCAGCGGCCGGGGCCCCGGCCAGCGCTCCCGCGTCCCGGGGAGCGGGGGAGGGGTTCCGGGTGCCGCCCTGTCGGCAAGGCCTGCATCGGCAGCGGTCACGGCGGACACTCTAGCCACCGGAGGCAACCTTCGCGGCTCCGGGTCCAGGTGCCGGATGTCGCGGGCGAAGGTGGCGCGCAGCGTTCGCCCGGCCGGCGTCCGGCGCGCGTGCAGGCGGAGATCCTGCCGAGCTGTCCGCGTCAAATAGTGTGCCAAGCGCGAGCGCGGCACTCCGCCGGCTGCTAGACCTTGGCCATGAGCACGGATGGCACAGGCACCCGACCCACGGTGCCGGTGGACAGGTTGGACGAGTCGATCGCCTCGCAGGCCAGGCTGGCACCCCGGCGGCGCCCGCTGGGCGATCGCGACCGGGACGCCAGGTCCGGGGGAGACGCGGCGAAGGCGCCTGCGTCCCTCTCCGCGGCAGAGCTCGGCCCCATCGAAGGCGCCTCGAGCGGAGTCTCCTGGGACGACCCGGACGAGCTCTGACCCCGAGCGTCGACGCGACCCCGAGGGCGCCTGGCGTCAGCGGGGCAGGCGGTCCGCGCCGACGGGGACCAGCCGCGGCATCCCGGCGGGGGCGACACGGCTCAGCGCGACGTAGCGCGCCTCGGCGCGGTGCAGCCTGATGTGCTCGTCGAGGGACCAGTCCGGCCCGTTGGTGAGGACCATCCCGCAGGAGCAGTCGATCTCCACGGCGCCGCCGTGGCCGTGCCGGACCTGCCCCACCGTGACGTGCGACGCCCGGGCGTGCGCCTTGGCGCGGTGCATCGTCGCGGAGACGGGGTCGGGCGCGGTCGGCGGCACGTCGACGGGGGCGGGGAGGGGCTGATCCACGCGGGCGAGCCTACCTAGTGGGTGTGCGCGATCCCGAGCTCGTGCATCCGCTCGTGCTCCTCGCGCGCTGCCTGGCGGGCGGCGATGCGCGCCTGCACCTCCTCGCGGCGCAGCGGGGGCACGGTCTTCGGGGGCTGGCGTCGCTCGGGGAGCTCGCCGAGCAGGCGGGTGACGATCTCCGCGATCTCCGCGGTCGCCTGCTCGCACGGCTCGCGGGTGGCGGCGCTCGCCGAGCGCTGGACGCCCGTCACCTTGCGGACGAACTGCTCCGCGGCGGCCCGGATCTCCTCGTCGGTGGCGGGCGGCTCGAGCCCCCGCAGGGTCGTGATGTTGCGGCACATGCTCTCGACGCTACGCCGCGGGGGTGACGAGGGCGACACCCTGCGGAGAGAGGGGCCCGAGGGCGGGTACGCGAAAGGCCGCCCCGGGCGAACCGGGACGGCCTCGTTCTGGTGGGCGATACTGGGATCGAACCAGTGACCTCTTCCGTGTCAGGGAAGCGCGCTACCGCTGCGCCAATCGCCCGTACGGCTGCTGCGCTTCCCGCGAGGGAAAAGCAGAGCTCGGAGCGGATGACGGGACTCGAACCCGCGACCCTCACCTTGGCAAGGTGATGCTCTACCAACTGAGCCACATCCGCGCGACCGGGTCGTTCAGGATCGCTGTCCTGGCCTCCCGGCGCCTGAGGAACATTACTCGACCTTCGGCGCGCTGGTCCAATCGCGGCCGTGTGACCTGCGACGCTGCCACGGCTCCGGCCCTCGGTGGCGCGTCGGTGGGCACGCCGATGGGCACGTCGGAGGGGCTGGCCCGTGTTCCGGGAACGACGAAGCCCCGACCGGATCCCGGTCGGGGCTTCGTGATGCTGGTGGGCGATACTGGGATCGAACCAGTGACCTCTTCCGTGTCAGGGAAGCGCGCTACCGCTGCGCCAATCGCCCGTGCTGCGAGGTGGGTACGGGATTCGAACCCGTGTATACGGCTTTGCAGGCCGCTGCCTCGCCTCTCGGCCAACCCACCTTGAGACGTGCTCTCTCGACGCTCGACGTGAGTCGATCAGAGAGTGGGCCTCCGAGCGGATGACGGGACTCGAACCCGCGACCCTCACCTTGGCAAGGTGATGCTCTACCAACTGAGCCACATCCGCACGACCAGGACCAGGACACCCTGCGGTGCCCGCCGTTCTGGCGCGCCCCAAACATTAGTGGACCCCTGGCGGTCCGTCCAATCGCCCCCGCCCGGAGCTCCGCGCGGGACCCGCTAGCGTGCTCGTGTGCACGAGCCGACCTCCTGGGCCGCGTTCGCCGGCCGCCGTGCGTCGCGCGCCGTCGAGTGCGTCGACCTCTCCGAGCAGCCGGAACGGCTCGACTCGGGGCTGTGGTTCGTCGTCGCCGACTTCGAGGCCGACCTGGGTCGCGACGGCGCGACGCGGCCGGGCGGCCGGGCCCGCGCGTGGCGGTTCGCCGACGTCGGCCCCGCGCCGGCGACGCAGAGCGACCCCGGGCCCTGGCACGGCCCGGCGCCGTCGTCCTGGACCAGCTCGCTCGACCGCGACACGTACGTGCGCGCCGTCGCCACGGTCCGGGACCGGGTG
>JADHZE010000115.1 GCA_026934365.1 Isoptericola sp. QY 916
GTCATGCGCACGGGCCAGCGCAGGCTGTGCCGGTCGGTGACGAGCGGGCCGCTGGCCGTCTCCGCCCACCGCACGACGACGGGTGCCCCGCCGCGCACGGGCACGGCCTCGGATCCCTGCGCGACCACCCGTGCGCCGGCCGCGGCGGCGTCGACCCCTTCCGCGACCAGCGCGACGTGGTGCGCCATCGCGTTCGTGACGCCCCACGCGACCGCGCCCACCGGCGTCTCGGCGTGCCCGAAGTGCAGCACGCCCGGGACGCCGGGGAACGCCAGCCCGACGACGTCGTGCCCCGGGCGCGCGAGCCGGACCTGCTGGTAGACCCCGGGCAGCTCGAGGAGCCGGTGCGGGTCGCCGGCGAGCAGCGGAGCGCCGGACGCCGTCCGCGACCCGGGCAGCGCCCACGCGTTGGAGCCCGACGACGGGCCACCGCCCCCGCCGTCGCGCGCGCCCCACCACCCGACGACCGCGTCGCCGAGGGTCGGGCCGAGCGTGCGCGCCACGTGCTCGCGCCACAGCAGGTGCGGGAAGCCGCTGAACAGCACGTGGTGCACCAGGAAGGTGCCGATCGGGGTCCAGGGCAGCCAGGGCTCGTCGTCGGGGAGCGGGGCACCGCCGAAGGCCCGCGCCAGCTCCGCCCGCTCGATGGCGTCCCGGCCGCCGGCGTCGAGCCCGTCCCGCACGCCGTCGGCGTACGCGGCGAGCCACACCCGCTCGGGCTCCGCGAGCGCCTCCCAGACCCGGCGGGTGGTGTCCGCGAGGCGCACCCGGACGGCGAACCGGTCCCACTCGAGCCCGGCCGGGCCGACCCGCGCCGCGAGCCGGCCGTCGCCGTACCAGCGGTCGACCTCGAGCTGCCAGCCCCGGTCGAGCGCGGTGACGTAGCCCTGCCCGTACGCCAGGTCCGCCTCCGAGCCCGCCCGCACGTGCGGCACCCCGAGGTCGTCGCGGAACAGCTCGAAGGGTCGGGTCACGGGACGTCCGGGCGGGCGACGGGGTTGGCCATCATCCCTGCGTACAGCAGCGAGGCGGACTGGTCGGCGAGGTCGACCATCTGCAGCGTGTTGCGCAGCTGCAGCCGGTTGAGGCACGAGTGCGCGAACCGCGGCACCCGCAGGTCGACGCCCCGCCCGCCGCGCGGGGCGAGGTCCGGGTGCTCGGTGGCGTGCCGGTCCACGACGTCGGCCACCACGGCCCAGAACCGGTCCTCGGCGAGCACGCCGTCCACCGCGAGGACGCCCGCGAGGTGGCGCAGCACGCCGTCGAACACGTCGGTGAAGATCGCGAGCGCCTTCTCGTCGTCGTCCACGACCGACCGCACCCGCTCGACCCCGGAGGGCAGGGCACGCTCGCCGAGGACCGCGATCTCCTCCCCGATGTCCTTCATGAACACCCGCCGCACCACGCCGTCGCGCAGCACGAGCACGAGGTTCTCGCCGTGCGGCATGAACGCCAGGTCGTGCGCGCGCAGGCAGTGCACCAGCGGGTACAGGTAGGCGTCGAGGTAGGCGCGCAGCCACGCCTCGGGTGCGATCCCCGACTCCCGGGCGAGGGCGGTGGCGAGCGACCGCCCGGAGGCGTCGCGGTGCAGCAGGCTCGCCATGGTGGCCAGCCGCTCCCCCGGCGCGGTGCGCGGCACCGGCGACTCCCGCCAGAGCGCCGCGAGCATCTTGCGGTGCGCGCTGGGTCGGGCGGTGCGGTGGTAGACGTCGCCGGTGTACCCGATGGACGCGCGCTCGCGCAGGACGGCGAACCCGGCGTCGCGCAGCGTGGGGTCGCCCTCGACGACGCCCGCCACCCAGTCGTTGATCTCCGGCGTGCCGCGCATGTACGCCGGGGAGAGGCCGCGCAGGAAGCCCATGTTCTGGATCGCGAGCGCCACCTTGACGTAGTGCCGCTCCGGCCGCGTCCGGTTGAACATCGTCCGGATCGACTGCTGCGGCTGGTACTCGTCGGCGCCCGCGCCCAGGGGCACGAGGTCGCCGCGCGCGACGTCGGCGGCGAACGTGATCGGCACGCGGTGCTGCCACTGCCACGGGTGCACCGGCAGGTACAGGTACTCGGCGGGGTCCAGCCCTCGCGCGGTCAGCCGGTCGGCGAACGCGGCGCGCTCGGCGCCCGCGAGCTCGTCGCCGTAGAGCGCCTGCTCGGTGAGGCCGGCACCGACCGCGAGGTGGGAGTGCTCGCGACGCGCCGCCAGCCACGTCAGGCGCAGCCGCTCGCCGCGCTCGGGCGCGTAGGCGCGGTAGTCGTCGAGGGAGAACCCGATGCGGCCGTTGTTCGCGAGGAAGCCGGGGTGCCCCTCGGTCATCGCCGCCTCGGCGGCCTGGAACGCGTCGGCGCGACGCCGGTCCTCGTCGCCGTCGTCGACCTGCTCGGGGGCGAGGGCGGACAGCA
The DNA here is from genome assembly GCA_026934365.1 of Isoptericola sp. QY 916. GTDB lineage: Bacteria > Actinomycetota > Actinomycetes > Actinomycetales > Cellulomonadaceae > Isoptericola > Isoptericola nanjingensis. The sequence continues at coordinate 2,398 of JADHZE010000115.1, forward strand.
GCTCCGGGACCTGCGGCGACGTGCCGTCCAGCTCCCGCTCCCGCTTGGCGCACGCCGCGGCGAGGGTCGACGACAGCTCCTCGAGGTAGGTCGCCACGAGGTCGTCCGGGATCTGCAGCAGCGGCTGCAGCTCGGCCACCAGCTCCAGGGCGTCCACGGGCAGCTCGACGTCGGCCGTCCCCGTCGTGGCCGTGCGCGTGATCGATGCCGGGTCCACCACCCAGTGCTCCAGCGCGAACGTGCGCGCCGCGAACCGGTACGTCACGCCGTCGAGCGTCAGCACGTACCGCCCGGCGTCGTCCGCCGGATCGTGGTGAGCCGGCTCGGGCTCCGGGCGGAAGAGCCGCTCGTGCGCGAGCTCCGCGAGCGCCTTGGCGGCGAGGTGACGGTGGGCGTGCTCGGCGAGGTCGGGGCGCAGGTGCGATGCGAGGCGCGCGCCGGCGGCGTCGGCGCGCCCGGCGAGGGCGCCGAGCGGCGAGGCCGCGAAGTCCTCCCGCGTGCAGACGCTCAGCGCCGCGCGCTTGGTGTGCCCGCCCTCGTCGAGCTCCACCTCGCGCAGCACGCGGAACCCGGCCGCTGCGTTCTTCGCGCCGATCGCGCGGTTGCGCACGTCCGGCTCGACGACGACGCGCGCGCCCCCGCAGCCCTCCGCCGTCAGGCAGAAGCGCACGACGGCGGCCATCACCGCGTCGGTGAACCCCGGCGCGCGGTCGGCCGGGTCCTCGGGCGGGGGCGCCACGAGCAGGTGCATGCCGACGTCGCCGGGCGCGGCGTCGTGCACGCCGACGAGCAGCACGCGGGCCGGGTCGTAGGTCTCGGTGTAGAACGCGGGGACGCCGTCGACCCGCCCGAGCCAGCCGTCCTGGTCCGGGTGGTCGGCGACGTCGGCGAGGTAGTCCCGGACGTCCACGGCGCCCAGGTGCCCCATCTGCCAGAACGCGGACGCCGGGTGGGACAGCCATCCGTGCACGGTCGCGGCGTCGCGCGCCGGGTCGACCGGTTCGAGGGTGACGGCGTCCGGAGAGGTCCGGGTCGCGGCGACGGGCCGGAGGCCGGACTCGGCGACGGCGGTCATCGGGCCACCCCCTGCACCGCGGCGGCCGCTGCCGGGCTCGGCACGGGTTCGCCGCCCGGCAGCCCGAACGTCTGGAACGCGATGCGCCGCTCGATCGCGTACGGCTCGCGGCCGGTGACCTGCGCCAGGATCACCGAGTTCCGCCAGGCGGCGAAGCCCAGGTCGGGGGCGGTGACGCCGTGGGTGTGCGCCTCCGTGCCACCCACGTGCAGGCGCCCGCCCGCGCCCGCGGTGTAGTCGCGGGCCACGTCCACACGCCCGAGCTCGTCGAGGTCGACCAGACCGGGCGCCACGAAGCCCGGCACGCCCGACCCGTACCCGGTGGCGGCGACGACGGCCCGCGTGCGGTGCTCCGCCACCCGGCCGAGCTGGCCGTGCCGCAGGGTGAGCACGTACTCCCCCGCGCCGTCGGCGCCGTCGTGCTCGTAGCGCGCCGCGACCACCTCCGTGTCCGACAGCAGGGTGGTCGGCACCTCCCGCCCGAGGGCGGACTTGCGGTAGAGCGTGTCGTAGATGTCGTCCACGAGGTCGCCGCTGATCCCCTTGTACAGCGCGCGCTGCTCGCGGCCGAGGATCTCGCGCAGCTCGGTGGGCAGCGCCCGGTAGTGGTCGGTGTACTCCGGCGACGTCATCTCGAGGGTGAGCTTCGTGTACTCCATCGGGAAGAATCGCGTCGAGCGCGTCACCCAGTCCACGCGGTGCGCGCCGGGCGCGGCGTCCTCGAGCAGGTCGCGGTACACCTCCGCCGCCGACTGCCCCGACCCGACGACGGTCACCGCACCGGTCGCGGCGAGCGCGTCGCGGTGCGGCAGGTAGTCGGCGCTGTGCACCACCGGGCCGGCGCCCGGGTGCCGGCCTGCCTCGGCGGCCAGGGCGGCGAGCGGCGCCGGGAGCTGCGGCGTCGTCCCGACGCCCAGGACGACGTGGCGCGCCCGGTACGTCTCGGTCGTCCCGTCGGCCAGGCGGGCGGTCACCACCAGGTCCCCGGACTCCTCGTCCCGGGACACCGCCGTGACGTCCCGGCCCCAGCGCAGGGTGGTGAGACGGTCGGCCGCCCAGCGGCAGTACTCGTCGTACTCGGCGCGCAGCGGGTAGAAGGACTCGCGGATGTAGAAGGGGTAGAGCCGGCCCGTGTCCTTGAGGAACGCGAGGAACGAGAACGGCGACGTCGGGTCCGCCATCGTCACCAGGTCGGCGAGGAACGGCACCTGGATGGTGGCGCCCTCGAGCATCATGCCCGGGTGCCAGGAGAACCCGTCGCGCCGGTCGAGGAACACCGCGTCGACGTCGTCGAGCGGGTCGGCGAGCGCGGCGAGACCCAGGTTGAACGGCCCGATGCCGACGCCCAGGACGTCGTGGGTGCGCTCGGGGGCGGAGTCGGTGGTGCGGGTCATCGGGCGACCTCCTCGAGGGCGGGGTCGGCGGGCACGGCGGTCGCCCGCTGCAGGCGCGGGTGGGCGCCGCGGCACGGCGGCGCGTCCAGGTCGAGCAGCTCCTCGCCGGCGAGCAGCCCGTGCGCCGTGGCGCGGACCAGGTCGAGCACGCCCCGGACGTCGTCGAGCGTCGCGTCCGGGTTGAGGAGCGTGAGCTTGAGGCACGGACGACCGTCCACCACCGTCTTCGCGACGAGCGCACGGCCGGAGTCGAACAGCACGCGCCGCACGCGCGGCACGAGGGCGTCCGCCTGCGCGTCGTCGACGCCGTCGGGCTGGTAGCGGAACAGCACGGTGGACAGGTCGGTCGGGGCGAGGAGCCGCAGCTCGGGGTCGCCGGCGAGGTCGGCGTGCACGGCGGCGGCGAGGTCGCAGACGGCGTCGACCATCGCGCCGATCCCGTCGGCGCCGACGGCGCGCAGGGTGGCCCACAGCTTGAGCGCGTCGAACCGGCGCGTGGTCTGCAGCGACCGGTCGACGAGGTTGAGGTCGGGATTCGGCTCCCCCGCCTCCTCGGCGGGGTTGAGGTAGTCCGCGTGCCACGCGGCGCGCGCGAGGTCCGCGGCCTCGCGGACGAGGAGGGCGCTGGAGGAGACCGGCTGGAAGAACGTCTTGTGGAAGTCGACCGTGACGCTGCGCGCCCGCTCGACGCCGTCCAGCAGGTGGCGGCGGCGCGGCGAGACCAGCAGCCCGCCGCCGTACGCGGCGTCGACGTGCAGCCATGCCCCGACGGCGTCGCAGAGCTCCGCGACCGGGGCGACCGGGTCGACGCAGCCGCGGTCGGTGGTCCCCGCGGTGACGACGACGGCCATGACGACGTCGCCCGCCCGCTCGACGTCGACCAGGGCCCGGGCCAGCGCGGTGGGGTCGAGGCGGCCGTCGGCGTCGGTGCCGACACCGATCACGGCGTCGTCGTCGAGACCGAGGAGCAGCGCGGAGCGGGCCACGGAGAAGTGCCCGGCGGTCGTGGCGAGCACCCGCAGCCGGCCGAGGCGCTCGCGCCGCGCGGCTGGGCGATCAGCTCCGGCGACTCCGGCGGGGTCGGGGTGGGCGGGCTGGCCACCGCCGGCGGCGTCGGCTTCCTCGGCCGCCTGTACGGGCTGACGATCGACCACGTCGTCGCGGCGGAGGTGGTGACGGCGGACGGGCGCGTGGTGCGGGCGTCCGCCGACGAGAACCCGGACCTCTTCTGGGGGCTGCGCGGCGCGGGCGGCAACCTGGGCGTCGTCACGTGGGTGGAGATCGAGGCGATGGCGCTCGGGGATCAGGGCGCCGTCGTGTTCTCCCAGATGACGCTCGACGCGTCCGACGTCGCGGGCACCCTCGAGCGGTGGGGCGCCGTCGTGGAGTCCGCGCCGCGCGAGCTCACGAGCTTCCTCATCCTGTCGCCGGGACGTCGTGGGGAGGGCCCGGTCGCCCAGCTCATGACCGTGTGGGCGGGCGACGACACGGACGCCGCCGTCGAGCAGCTCGAGCGGCTGGCCAGCGCCGGGCCGCTGCTGGGCCACCAGGCGTACCTGCTGCCCTACGCGGGCGTCGTGCAGGCGGGGGAGAAGCACCACCAGGGCGGCGGGGACCCCGCCGTGCGCTCCGGGCTGGTGGCGCACCTGGACGCCGCGACCGCCCGCGCGTTCGAGAAGCTCGCGCTGTCCGGGGAGGCGTACTTCCTGCAGGTGCGCGCCACCGGCGGCGCCGCGAACGACGTCGACGAGGGTGCGACGGCGTACGCGCACCGGCATCAGAACTTCCTGCTGTCCGCGATGTCGTCGTCGCAGGCCCGGCTCGACGCCGTGTGGGACGACGTCATGGCGCCGTACACGGACGGGCTCTACCTGTCGTTCGACACCGACACCCGGCCGGAGCGGCTCGCCGACGCCTTCCCCGAGCCCACCCTCACCCGGCTGCGCGAGGTGAAGCGCGACTGGGACCCGGACAACGTCTTCCGCGCCAACTTCCCGGTGCGGCCGGCGGAGTGAGCCGGGGGCGCGGCGCGTCGGCCGGGTGCGCGAGGATGGGGCCATGCCTCTCGCACCTCGGTACCTGGCCGACGACGCCCGCTACGAGTCGATGACCTACCGCCGCACCGGTCGCTCCGGCCTGGACCTGCCCGCCCTGTCGCTGGGCCTGTGGCACAACTTCGGCGACGTGAACCCGTTCGACACCCAGCGCGCCATCCTGCGCCGGGCGTTCGACCTGGGCATCACCCACTTCGACCTGGCCAACAACTACGGCCCGCCGTACGGCTCGGCGGAGGAGAACTTCGGCCGCCACCTGGCCAAGGACCTCGCGCCGTACCGCGACGAGCTCGTCATCTCCACGAAGGCGGGCTACGACATGTGGCCAGGCCCGTACGGCGACCACGGCTCCCGCAAGTACCTGCTCGCCTCGCTCGACCAGTCCCTGACGCGGATGGGCCTGGACCACGTCGACGTCTTCTACCACCACCGGCCCGACCCCTCGACGCCGCTGGAGGAGACGATGGGCGCGCTCGCGTCCGCCGTCCAGCAGGGCAAGGCGACGTACGTCGGCGTCTCCAACTACTCGCCGTCGCGCACGCGCGAGGCCGCGCAGGTGCTCGCCGACCTGGGGGTGCCGCTGCTCATCCACCAGCCCAGCTACTCGATGTTCAACCGGCACGTGGAGATCGCCGACCGTGACGACGCCTACGACGGACACCAGAGCGAGTCGCTGCTCGACGTCGTCGAGGACCTCGGCGTCGGCACGATCGTCTTCTCCCCGCTGGCGCAGGGCCTGCTCACCGGGCGCTACCTGGGCGGGTCGGCGCCGGAGGGTTCGCGCGCCGCACGCAGCGACTCGCCGTTCCTGTCGTCGTCGAACCTCACGGACACCTACCTCGACCGGGCGCGGGCGCTGAACGCCGTCGCCGAGGGCCGTGGCCAGACGCTCGCACAGCTCGCCCTGTCGTGGGTGCTGCGCGACGCGCGCGTGACGTCGGCGCTCATCGGCGCCTCGTCCGTGGCGCAGCTCGAGGACAACGTGGCCGCGCTGTCCGCGCCGGCGCTCACCGACGACGAGATCGCCGCCATCGAGCCGCACGCCGTGGACGGCACCGGCCGCTGACCCGCGGTCGGCGCTCATAGGCCAGAAGGGAGCGGTCGATGGTGGTCTGCTGGTTTGTCGGGCTGACGACGCTCGACGTCGTGCACCGGGCGTCGGGACGGCCGGGCGCGAACGAGAAGGTGACCGCGTCGCGGCAGGACGTCGCGGCCGGCGGCCCGGCGGCCAACGCCGCCGTCACGGCGGCCGCCCTCGAGACGCACGCGATCCTCGTCAGCGCGCTCGGCGCCGGGCCGATCGCCCAGGCGGTGCGGGCCGACCTCGACGACCGCGAGGTGCAGGTGCACGACGTCGCGGGCCCGGACGAGGAGTTCCCGCTCGCCGTCTCGGCGGTCCTCGTCGACGCCGCGACGGGCGAGCGGTCGGTGGTCTCGCCCGACGCCTCGCTCGTCGAGGTGCCCGCGCCGCGGCCGGACGCGCTCGCGGGCCTGCCGCGGCCGGACGTCGTCCTCTTCGACGGCCATCACCCCGAGATCGCCCGGGCCGTGCTCGCGCACGTCGACGTCCTGCGGCCCCGGCCGCTGATCGTGGTGGACGGCGGCCGGTGGCGGCCCGTGTTCGCCGACCTGCTGCCCGCCGCGGACGTCGCGGCCCTCAGCGCCGACTTCACCGTCCCGCGGGACGTCGCGCCCGGCGCGACCGACGCGGCGCACGGCGCGCTGGTGCTCGGTGCGGGAGCCGCCGTGGTCACGCACGGCAGCGACCCGGTGACCTGGGCCCTGCCGCGCCGGCGCGACGACGGCGCCGTCGAGGTCGGTGAGCGCGGCACCGTGCCCGTCCCGACGGTCGACGTGCAGGACACCCTCGGCGCGGGCGACGCGTTCCATGGCGCGCTGGCCGTGGCCCTCGCCCGCGGGGAAGGGCTGGCGGACGCCTGCGCCGCCGCGGTGCGCGTCGCGAGCGTGCGCGTGCGGAAGGTCGGGCCGCGGGCCTGGCTCGCCCATCTCCCCGAGCTGTCAGAGCCGCACGGGGGTCTGGACCGACCGGGGTCTGACAGCTCGCGGGACGAGGGGTGACGGCGGTCGCCGCGACGACGGCGGAGCTCGTCGCACGCGCCCGGCGGCTGGCGGTGCCCGGCGAGCGGCGGGTCCTCGGGATCGTCGGTGGGCCGGGTGCGGGGAAGTCGACGCTCGCTCGCGCGGTCGTCGCCGGGCTCGGGCCGGCGCTCGCCGTCGAGGTCGGGATGGACGGCTACCACCTGTCGAACGCCGTCCTGGCGGACCTCGGCCGGCGGGAGCGCAAGGGCGCGATCGACACGTTCGACGACGCCGGGTACGCGGCGCTGGTCGCCCGCCTCGTCGACGCGCGGCCCGGCGACCCGCCCGTCTTCGCGCCGGTCTTCCGGCGCGAGATCGAGGAGCCCGTCGCCGCGGGGGTGGCCGTGGCGTCCGACGTGCCGCTGGTCGTGACGGAGGGGAACTACCTGCTCGCGCCGACCGGCGCATGGCCTGCCGCCCGGGCCCGCATGGCCGAGGTCTGGTACCTCGACGCGCCCGACGACGTCCGCCTCGCCCGGCTGGAGGAGCGCCACCACGCCTTCGGCAAGAGCCGCGACGACGCCCGCCGCTGGGCGCGCGGCTCGGACCAGGTCAACGCCGAGCTGATCCAGGCGACGCGCGACCGCGCCGACGTCGTCGTCCGCTGGTCCTGACCGTCGAGCAGGAGATCCGTCGCGGCAGCCGTGGGCCTGCCGCGACGGATCGCATGCTCGACAGGTGGTGCAGGCCGCGGGAGGAACGTCAGAGGGAGCGCCGGGCCGCCTCGATCAGGGGGCGGATGCGGTAGGGGATCAGCTCGCCCATGGACAGCGACGTCTCGGTGCGCTCGACGCCGTCGATGGCGAGGATGGCGGCGTCGATGCGGAACAGGTGGTCGGTGTCCCGGCACACGACGTGCACGCGGAGGTCGGCGGCGCCGCTGTGCCCGTACGCCTGGACGACCTCCGGGATCTCCGCCAGCCGGTCGACGATGGCGGGCAGCTCGCGCTGACGCACGGTGACCTCGAGGAACGCCGTCAGCGGGTGGCCCAGGGCAGCGGGGTTGATGCGGCGGTCGAAGTCGAGGAAGGCGCCCGACTCCTCGAGCCGGGTCAGCCGCGCGTGCACGGTGTTCCGGGACAGGCGCAGGCGCTCCGCGAGGGCGGCGACGGTGGCCCGCGGGTCGTCGGCGAGGGCCGTCAGGAGGCTCAGGTCCACGGCGTCGTAGCTGCGCACATCGACCAGCCTAACGGCGTCGGCCTGAGCACTCTGCTCAACGTGTCGTGGGGTGCTGGTCGCACTCTGTGAGCGGCGTTACGTTCGCGGTATCCGGCGCTCGACGCGGAGCGGCCGGCGACACGCGAGGTGAGGCGACGATGCCCAGCACCATGGGTTCGACGTCCCGCGACGACCTGTCACGAGCGGGTGCAGCGCGGGCGGAGACGGCGTCCGGTACGACGGACGGAACGACGACAGACGGCACGAACGGCAGCACGAACCCGGGCACGACGGCGGCCGGCACGGCGAGCACGGCGCGGCCGGGCGACATCCCGCTGCGCCTGCTCGACGAGAAGGGCGTGCGGCACCCCGACCCGGCGCTCGACCGCTGGCTGACGGACGTCGACGCGGGCACGGGCGACGCTCGGGCGGCGCTGCTGGCGCTGTACGAGGAGATGGTCGTGGCCCGGCGCATCGACGCCGAGGCGACGGCGCTGCAGCGGCAGGGCGAGCTCGCGCTGTGGCCGCCGCTGCAGGGCCAGGAGGCCGCCCAGGTGGGCTCGGCCGCCGCCCTGCGCACCGACGACTTCGTGTTCTCCAGCTACCGGGAGCACGCCGTCGCCCGCAAGCGCGGCGTCGCCCCCGTGGACCTGCTGCGCGTGTGGCGCGGCATCACGGCGTCGGGCTGGGACCCGTACGCGGTGAACATGGCGACGCCGCAGGTCATCATCGGAGCGCAGGCGCTGCACGGCGTGGGCTACGCGCTGGGGATCCAGGCGGACGTCGAGCGCGGCGTCGTCGAGCCGCGCCAGGACGGGACGGACGACGACGGCACGGCCGCCGTCGTGGCGTACGTCGGCGACGGCGCGATGAGCCAGGGCGACGTCAACGAGGCGTTCGTCTTCGCGGCGACGTGGCAGGTGCCGCTGGTGCTGTTCTGCCAGAACAACCAGTGGGCGATCTCCGAGCCGGTGACGCTGCAGTCGGGCGTGCCGCTGGTGCGCCGGGCGGACGGCTTCGGCGTCCCGGGCGTGCGCGTGGACGGCAACGACGTGCTCGCCGTCCTCGCCGTGACGCGCGAGGCGCTGCACCGGGCGCGCACCGGCGGAGGCCCGACGTTCGTCGAGGCCGTGACGTACCGGATGGGCCCGCACACCACCGCCGACGACCCCACCCGCTATCGCGACGCGTCCGAGCTGGACGCCTGGGCCGAGCGCGACCCGGTCGCGCGGCTCGCGGCGTACCTGCGGGCCGGTGGCCTGCTCACCGACGACGACGAGGCGCGGGTGCGCGCGGCGGCCGACGCCGTCGCCGCCGAGCTGCGGGCCGGCGTCGTCGCCCTCGAGGACCCGCCGCCGCTGAGCGTCTTCGACCACGTGTACGCCGGGCCGCACGCGACCGTGGCGGCCGAGCGGGCTGAGCACGCGGCGTACCTGGCGGGCTTCGCCGACACGGACACCGACATCACCACGGGCGGCGACGCCGGACAGGGGGCCGACCGATGACCACCCAGACCCTGACCCTCGCCAAGGCGCTCGGCGCCGGGCTGCGTCGCGCGATGACCGACGACCCGACCGTCATGGTGCTCGGCGAGGACATCGGCCGCCTCGGCGGCGTGTACCGCGTGACCGACGGGCTGCAGGCGGAGTTCGGCCCCCGCCGCGTGGTGGACACGCCGCTCGCGGAGTCCGGCATCCTCGGCACCGCCGTCGGCCTCGCGTACCGCGGCTACCGGCCCGTGGTGGAGATCCAGTTCGACGGCTTCGTCTACGTGGCGTTCGACCAGATCGTCAGCCAGCTCGCCAAGATGCACGCCCGCACGAACGGCAAGGTGAAGCTGCCCGTGACGATCCGCATCCCCGTGGCCGGCGGCATCGGCGCCGCCGAGCACCACTCCGAGTCGCCGGAGGCGTACTTCGTGCACACGGCCGGGCTGCGCGTGGTGTCGGTGTCGAACCCGCAGGACGCGTCGACCGTGCTGCGCCAGGCGATCGCGTGCGACGACCCGGTCGTGTTCTTCGAGCCCAAGCGGCTGTACCACGTCAAGGGCGAGGTGGACGCGGACCTGCCGCTCGACGACGCGCCGCCGATGGGCACCGCGCGGGTGGTCCGGCCGGGCGACGACGTCACGCTCGTGACGTTCGGCTCGCACGTCGCGACGGCGCTCGACGCCGCCACCGCGGCGTCCGACGAGGGCGTCTCGGTCGAGGTGATCGACCTGCGCTCGCTGTCCCCGATCGACCACGACACGATCGCGGCGTCCGTGCGGCGCACCGGGCGGCTCGTCGTGCTGCACGAGGGGCCGCGGCAGGCCGGCGTCGGCGCCGAGATCGCGACGTCGGTCACCGAGCGCTGCTTCGACTTCCTCGAGGCGCCGCCCGCCCGCGTCACCGGCTACGACATCCCGTACCCGCCCGCGAAGCTCGAGGGCAACCAGGTGCCCGACCTCGACCGCGTGCTCGTCGCCGTCGACCGCGTGCTCGGCCGGGTGCCGGCGTCGGGCGCCGGCGTGGAGGTGGGAGCGTGATGGCGACGCGCGAGTTCAAGCTGCCCGACCTCGGCGAGGGGCTGACCGAGTCCGAGGTCGTCGAGTGGCGCGTGGCCGTGGGCGACGCCGTCGAGCTCAACCAGGTGATCGCGGAGGTGGAGACCGCCAAGGCGCTGGTCGAGCTGCCGTCGCCGTGCGCCGGCGTCGTGCGGGTGCTGCACGCCGAGGAGGGGCAGACCGTCGAGGTCGGCGAGCCGCTGGTCACCTTCGACCTGTCAGGACCAGGTGCACCAGAACCTGCTCCTGGTCCTGACAACTCGGGTGCTCAGGAGCTGTCAGGACCACGGGCACCGGAACGTGCTCCTGGTCCTGACAACTCTGCGGGTTCGGCGGGGGAGGACAGCCCGGAGCCGAACCTCGTCGGGTACGGCGCGCGCCCCGCGCGCACGGGACGCCCGGCGCGACGACGGCGCCGGGACGCCCCGGTCGCCGTCCCGGCTCCC
>JADHZE010000116.1 GCA_026934365.1 Isoptericola sp. QY 916
TCTCTCGGCCGCCACCGCCTGCGGGTCGTCGGCGCCCGCGTCCCGCGCGACGTCGGCGAAGAAGCCCGCGTACCGGGCACGGTGGCCGGCGACGATCCGGCGCACCGGGTGCGCCGCGTCCGCGTACTCGGCCCCGGCGTTCACGAAGGCGCAGCCGCGGAACTGCGCGCTGCCGGCCACGGCGCCCAGGGCCTCGGCGAGGGCGGCGAGGGTCGCCGCCGGGTCGCCGGCATGGTCCCCGCGGAGCCGCTCGAGCAGCGCGCGCTCCTCGTCCGCGATCGCCTCGAGGTAGGCGACGGCGAGGTCGTCCTTCGTCGGGAAGTGACGGTAGAACGTGACCTTGGACACGCCCGCCGCGGCGATCACCTTGTCGGCGCTCACGGCGCGGACGCCGTCCGCGTAGAACAGCCGGCTCCCCTCCTCGAGGATCCGCTCACGCACCCGCCCGCGCCCCGCCGGCCGCTCCGGGGGCGAGGCCGCCGTCCTGGTTCCCATCGCACCAACCTCTCACGTCGAGACCTGCCCCGGGGGGCTCACGACGCGATCCGGGGTGCTTGCGACGACCGGCGTCGCGTGGTCTAGTAGACGAACTAGTAACTCTACTAGTTATCCGACCCAGGAGGACCAGCATGAGCGCGCTCTACACGGCGGTCGCGACCGCCACCGGAGACGGACGGGACGGCCGGTCGCGGTCCGACGACGGACTTCTCGACGTCGACCTCGCGATCCCCAAGGAGATGGGCGGCGCGGGCGGCGCCACGAACCCCGAACAGCTCTTCGCCGCGGGGTACGCCGCCTGCTTCCACTCCGCGCTGAAGCTCGTCGCACGGCGGGAGAAGGCCACCGTGAGCGACTCCGCCGTCGTGGCCGAGGTCTCCCTGCACCCGACGCCCGAGGGCGGCTTCGGGCTGGCGGTCGCGCTGCACGCCGAGCTCGGCGGCGTCGACCAGGCGACCGCCGACGCGCTCGTTGCCGCCGCGCACCAGGTGTGCCCGTACTCGAACGCCACGCGGGGCAACGTCGACGTCACGGTCGACGCGACGGTCGCCTGACCTCAGGCGTCGGGCCCGTCCTCCGCCAGGCCGCGACGGAGGGCCGAGGACGGGTCCAGGGCGATCGCCTCGGCGACGTCCGGCAGGTGCGGCGCCAGGGGCGGCAGCTCCTCGAGCGACGACCAGCCCATCCGATCGAGGAACTCACCCGTCGTGCCGAACAGCACGGCGCCGGTCATCGGGTCCTGGCCCGTCTCGGCGATCAGGCCGCGGGCCAGCAGGGTCCGCACCACGCCGTCGACGCTCACCCCGCGCACCGCCGAGACCTGCCCGCGGGTGACGGGCTGGCGGTACGCGATGACGGCGAGCGTCTCCAGGGCCGCCTGGCTGAGGCGGGACGACTGGCCCTCGAGCACGAAGGCGCCCACGACGTCGGCCTGGGCACGCGCCGAGTAGACGCGCCACCCCTCCGCGCCCTCGCGGAGCTCGAAGCCGCGCGGGCGCCCGCCCGTCTCCCCGCGGTACTCCGCGGCCAGCTCCTCGAGCACCTCGGCGACCTCCGGCACGGGCCGCGCCACGCCGGCCGCGAGCCGCTCGACCGCCACCGGCGACTCCGCGACCATGAGGACCGCCTCCAGCGCCGCCGCCAGCCCGCCCGGCAGGGCGTCGACGTCGACGTCGACGTCGACGTCGAGCACCGGCTCGGGCGCGGCCGCCGGCTCCGGCTCGGCGGCCTCCGTCTGCTCGTCCGTCTGCTGCGTCATGCCACGACCTCCGTCACGCCGGCGGCGCCCGCGGCGGGCCCCCCGGTCCCCTCGTCTTGCCCGGGCGTCCCGTCGAACTCCTCGAAGCCCGCCGCGAGCTCGCCGTCGTCCTCCTCGTCCGGGCCGTGGTCGCCGCCGTCGTCCGCCGTCCACCGCACGGTCAGCTCGCCGAGCGCCGTGGCCTGCTCGAACGCCACCCGGCCGGAGCGGAACAGCTCCAGCAGGGCGAGGAACCTCGCGACGGCCACGAGCCGCTCCTCCCCCGCGACGAGCGCGCGAAAGGTCGCGACGTGCTCGCGCCGCAGCCGGCGCGCCACCACGCCCGCCTGCTCCCGCACGCTCACGGTGGAGGCGTGCAGGTGGTCGAGCCCGACGACGGGCGGGGGCTTGGGCTCCAGGGCCCGGGCCGCCAGCTCGGCGAGACGCGCGCCGTCGAGGGTCCACACCAGCTCCGGCAGCAGCGCCGTGAGGTGCGGCTCGAGCGGCACCGAACGCGGCACCCGGCGCCCCTCGGTCTCCAGCCGCTCGGCGAGGAGACCGGAGACCTCCTTGTACGCGCGGTACTGCAGCAGCCGGGCGAACAGCAGGTCGCGGGCCTCGAGCAGCTCCAGGTCCTCGGCGTCCTCCTCGACGACGCCGGGCAGCAGCCGCGCGGCCTTGAGGTCCAGCAGGGTGGCCGCGACGACGAGGAACTCGCTCGCCGTCCCGAGGTCCCACGACGGGTGCTCCTCGCCGCGGGCCGTCGCCTCGCGGGACGCGGCCTCGGCCTCGCGGATGTGCGCGACGAACTCGTCCGTCACGGCCGCGAGCGCCACCTCGGTGACGTCGAGCTCGTGCTTCGCGATCAGCGACAGCAGCAGGTCGAACGGGCCGGTGAAGTTGTCGAGGTGCACCTCGAACCCCGGCCGGGCGTCGGAGCCGTCGACGGCGTCGACCGTCTCCCCCTGCTCCGGGGCGACGTCAGGCAGCGTCACCACGGGCGACGAGCTCCCGAGCGAGCTGCCGGTACGCGGCCGCCCCGGCGTGGGTCGGCGCGTAGTTGGTGATCGGCTCGGCCGCCACCGACGCGTCCGGGAACTTCACCGTGCGCCCGATGACCGTGTGCAGCAGCGTGTCCCCGAACGCCTCGTGCACGCGCGCCACGACCTCGCGGGAGTGCAGGGTGCGCGAGTCGTACATCGTCGGGAGGATGCCGTCGATCTCCAGGGCCGGGTTGAGCCGGTCGCGCACCTTCTCGATCGTCTCCACGAGCAGGGCCACGCCGCGCAGGGCGAAGAACTCGCACTCCAGCGGGATGAGCACGCCGTGCGCGGCGGTGAGGGCGTTGACCGTGAGCAGGCCGAGCGACGGCTGGCAGTCCACGAGGATCACGTCGTAGTCGTCGAGGGCAGGCCGCAGCGCGCGGGCGAGGACCGACTCGCGGGCCACCTCGCCGACGAGCTGGACCTCCGCGGCCGACAGGTCGATGTTCGCGGGCAGCACGTCCATGCCCTCGATGTTCGTGGGCTGCAGCACGTCGGTGAAGCTGACGTCGCGCTCCATGAGCAGGTTGTAGACGCTGAGGTCGAGGTCGTGCGGGCTGACGCCCACCCCCACCGAGGCAGCGCCCTGCGGGTCGAAGTCCACGAGCAGGACGCGGCGGCCGTACTCGGCCAGCGCGGCGCCCAGGTTGATCGTCGTGGTGGTCTTGCCGACCCCGCCCTTCTGGTTGCACATCGCGACGATGCGCGCGGGCCCGTGGGAGGCCAGCGGCGCCGGGTCGCGGAAGTCGGGCAGCGGCCGCCCGACGACGTCGGTACGCGGCTCCTCGAGCCCGCCGGCCGGACTGCCCGGGGCGGGGCTGGTCGCGGTGGCCGCGGCCGGTGAGGCGTCGCTCGTGGTCGTCTGCGTCATGGTGTCGCTCCCGAGTCCCTCGCTCACCTGCGTCACGCTACCTCAGGGCCTCCTGGGGTCCGGGCGGCACGCCGGGCGCGCCGTCCTTCCGGGAGCTCCGCCGCGCCGAGCGGCACCGAGCCGCACCGAGCCGCACCGAGCATGCCGGAGTCGTGACGGACGTTCAGCCGAGGGCGCGGGGGTGCGCCGCGGCGTACACCTCGCGCAGCGCGTCGCGCGTCACCATCGTGTAGATCTGCGTGGTCGTCACCGAGGCGTGCCCCAGCAGCTCCTGGACCACGCGGACGTCGGCGCCGCCGGCGAGCAGGTGGGTGGCGAACGAGTGCCGCAGCGTGTGCGGCGACACGTGCTGCGTCAGGCCGGCGCGTTCCGCCGCGGCCTGCAGCACGGACCAGGCGCTCTGCCGCGACAGGCGCGCGCCGCGGGTGTTGAGGAACAGCGCGGGCGTGCCGCGGCCCGCCGACGCGAGGGGCGCCCTGGCACGCACCAGGTACGCCTCCAGCGCGGCCCTCGCGTACGAGCCGACGGGCACCACGCGCTCCTTGTCCCCCTTGCCGCGCAGCCGGACGGACCCTGCGCGCGGCACACCGTCCTGCCCGCCGTCGTGCCCGCCGTCGTCGAGCAGCCCGTCGACGTCGTCGACGTCGAGGCCGACCACCTCGCTGATGCGTCCGCCGGTGGAGTACAGCAGCTCGAGCAGGGCGCGGTCGCGCAGCGGCACCGGGCCGTCCCCGGTGCCGGCCGCGTCGAGCAGGCGGGCGACCTCGTCGACCGACAGCGCGTGCGGCAGCCGGCGCAGCGCGCTCGGGGCGTGCACCTGGGAGGCGGGGTCGGCGCTCGTCGTGCCCTCGGCGTGCGCGAACCGGTGCCAGCCGCGCACCGCGGCCAGCGCGCGGGCCGTGGACGACGGCGACAGCGGGGCGCCGCCGTCCGATCCCTGCCGGACCACCACGACGTACTCCTCGACGTCCCGCTCGCCCACGTCGTCGAGCCCGGACCGCCCCGTCGTGTGCAGGTGGCGCGCGTAGCGGCCCAGGTCCCGGCGGTAGGCCGCGACGGTGTTGGCCGACAGCCCGCGCTCGACGCCGAGGTGCGCGAGGTAGTCCTGCAGCGCGGCCGCCAACGCGGGCGGGAGGGGCGGGGCGGACGAGAGGTCGGGCACCCGGACATCATGCCCCGAGGCGGCGACGGCCACGGCTGCCCGGGCCCCCGGAAGCGTCAGAAGGGCAGGAAGACGTCGACGGCGACGGCGATGAACAGCACCGTGAGGTACGTGATCGAGCCGTGGAAGACCTTCATCGCGCCGAGCTTGCCCCGCTCGGGGTGGCCCGCGCGGCGGAGCATCGCGATCACGAGCCAGAGGAACCAGCCGCCCGAGGCCACCGCGACGGCCGCGTAGAACCACGACATCCCGGCGAGCGGGATCAGCGCGAGGGAGCAGGCGATCATCGCGGCGGTGTGCGCGACCATCTCGACCGCGACGCGGCGGTCCGTGGCCACGACCGGCAGCATCGGGACGCCGGCGTTCGCGTAGTCCTTCTTGAACTTCACGGACAGCGGCCAGTAGTGCGGCGGCGTCCAGAAGAAGATCACGCCGAAGAGCGCCACGGCGGCCCAGCTCAGCGACCCGGTCACCGCGGCCCAGCCGATGAACACGGGCATGCAGCCGGCGATCCCGCCCCACACGATGTTCTGCGGCGTGCGGCGCTTGAGGATCATCGTGTAGCCGACCACGTAGATCGCGATGGCCGCGAAGGTCAGCCACGCCGCCGGGACGTTGACCAGCAGGGCGAACCACAGCAGCGACACGACGCCGAGCACCGTGGCGAACACCAGGGCCGCCCGGGGCGTGATCTCCCCCGTGGCCAGCGGGCGCCGCTTGGTGCGGTTCATCACCTGGTCGATGTCGCGGTCCAGGTAGCAGTTGAAGACGTTCGCGGACGCGGCGGCCAGCGTGCCGCCGACGAGGGTGAGCAGGACCAGCCCCAGCGAGGGCAGGCCGCCCTGCGCGAGGATCATCGTGGGCAGCGTCGTGACGAGCAGCAGCTCGATGATGCGCGGCTTCGTCAGCGCGACGTACGCCCCGAGGCGGTCCCGCCAGCCGGTGCCCGGCGCCCCGCTCGCGCCCCCGCCCTGCTCCGCGTCCGCTCCGCGGCGGTCCGCCCGGTCCGCATCGGCACGCTCCCGCTCGGCGCGCGCGGCCGCGCGGGTCGGCGCCTGGGGGTGGGACGTCGTGGTGCTCGTGGTGCTCACGCGCGTGCTTGTCCGTTCTCGGCTGGGGGTCCGGGGAGCTCGGGCGACGTGGGACGGTCGCCGCCTCATCGTACGCCGAGGTCAGCGTCGCGGCGGCCCGGGCGACGGCCTCCCGGCTGTGAGAAATGCCCGCGCGGACGCCATCTCCCCGGACATCCTCCGGCGCGCACGGCGCCCGGCTCACCTGGTGGGACGAACCGTGCCGGGACGGGCGTGCCGGGAATGCTCGGCGCTAGGGTGGTGCTGCACAACGGTGAACAGCGGGCCGCCCACCCCGGTCGGCCCCTCGACGCCGTGCCCCCGCCGTCGCCTCGAGGACCCCGTGCGGCGTCCGACGCGACGGCGCCCCGTACCGGCAGAGCAGCAGCAATCACCCGGGGCTCGCTCCGGGCAGGAAAGAGGCACATCTGTGAACGCGTTCGACCCCGTCGTCGCCCCGCTCGAGTGGAGCTCGCTCGACGACCGCGCGGTGAAGACCATCAAGGCGCTGGCGGCCGACGCCGTCGAGAAGGTCGGCAACGGCCACCCCGGCACGGCGATCTCCCTCGCCCCTGCCGCGTACCTGCTGTTCGGCAAGACGATGCGGCACGACCCGTCCGACCCCCACTGGGTCGGTCGTGACCGGTTCGTCCTCTCCGCGGGCCACTCGTCGCTCACGCTGTACCTGCAGCTGTTCCTCTCCGGCTACGGCATGGAGCTGGACGACCTCGAGGCGCTGCGCACCTGGGGCTCGCAGACCCCGGGCCACCCCGAGTACCGCCACACCCCCGGCGTCGAGATCACGACCGGCCCGCTCGGCCAGGGCCTCGCGTCCGCGGTCGGCATGGCGTTCGCGGCCCGCCGCGAGCGGGGCCTGCTCGACCCCGACGCCGCGCCCGGCGAGTCGCCGTTCGACCACCACGTGTACGTCATCGCCTCCGACGGCGACCTGCAGGAGGGCGTGACGTCCGAGGCGTCGTCGCTCGCCGGCACGCAGAAGCTCGGCAACCTCGTGGTGATCTGGGACGACAACAAGATCTCCATCGAGGACGACACCGACATCGCGTTCACCGAGGACACCCTCGCGCGCTACGCCGCGTACGGCTGGCACACCCAGCGGGTGGACTGGACGCAGGGCGGCACCGGCTACGCCGAGGACGTCGACGCGCTCGCCGCGGCCATCGCGGCCGCGAAGGCGGAAACCGACCGCCCGTCGTTCATCGCGCTGCGCACCATCATCGGCTGGCCGTCGCCCACCAAGCAGAACACCGGCGGCATCCACGGCTCCGCGATGGGCGCCGACGAGGTCGCCGGCCTCAAGGTCGCCCTCGGCCTCGACCCCGAGGCGACCTTCGCCGTCGACGACGAGGTCCTCTCGTACACCCGCGCCGTCGCCGAGCGGCAGGCCGACCAGCGCGCCGCATGGGACCGGTCGTACGACGCGTGGCGCACGGCCGCCCCGGAGCGCGCGGCACTGCTGGACCGCCTGGTGTCCCACGAGCTGCCCGCCGGCTGGACCGACGAGCTGCCCGTCTTCGAGGCCTCCGAGAAGGGCGTCGCGACGCGCGCCGCGTCCGGCAAGGTCCTCACCGCCCTCAAGGACGTGCTGCCCGAGCTGTGGGGCGGCTCCGCCGACCTCGCCGGCTCGAACAACACCACGATGGACGGCGAGCCGTCGTTCATCCCCGTCGAGCACGCGACCAAGAAGTTCCCGGGCAATCCCTACGGGCGCACCCTGCACTTCGGGATCCGCGAGCACGGCATGGGCGCGATCCTCAACGGCATCGTGCTGCACGGCCTCACCCGCCCGTACGGCGGCACGTTCCTCCAGTTCGCCGACTACATGCGGGCCTCGGTCCGCCTCGCGGCCCTCATGGAGATCCCGACGACGTTCGTGTGGACGCACGACTCGATCGGCCTCGGCGAGGACGGCCCGACGCACCAGCCGGTCGAGCACCTCGCGGCGCTGCGGGCCATCCCCGGCCTCGACGTCGTGCGCCCCGCCGACGCGAACGAGACGGCGTGGGCCTGGCGCGGCATCCTCGAGAACACGGCCAACCCCGCCGGCATCGTGCTCACCCGCCAGAACGTCCCGACGTTCCCGCGCGGCACCGACGGCTTCGCCGGCGCCGAGGGCACGCTCAAGGGCGGCTACACGCTGGTCGACGCCACGAACGACGAGACCGGCACGCCCGACGTCGTCCTCGTCGGCACCGGCTCCGAGGTGCAGCTCGCCGTGCAGGCGCGCGAGCAGCTCGCCGCCGAGGGGATCGCCGCCCGCGTCGTGTCGATGCCGAGCCGTGAGTGGTTCGACAAGCAGGACGCCGCGTACCGCGAGTCCGTCCTGCCGTCCGCGGTGAAGGCCCGCGTGTCCGTCGAGGCGGGCGTCGCGCAGGGCTGGCGCGAGGTGGTCGGCGACGCCGGCCGCAGCGTCTCGCTCGAGCACTACGGCGCGTCGGCCGACTACCAGACGCTGTACCGGGAGTTCGGCATCACGGCGGAGGCCGTCGCGGCCGCCGCCCGCGAGTCGCTCGCCGCCGTGCGCGGCGCTGGCGACGCCGCCTGAGCGCTCGTAGATTCCCAGGGTGGGGCGTCGCCCCGCGGCGCCCCACCCGGCCCCTGTCGAGACTTCCCGCGCAGGGGCTTCCGACCTGGAAGGACGTCCGATGACGCAGAGCACCGTCCCCGCACCGATCACCGACCTGACCGGCGCCGGGGTGTCCATCTGGCTCGACGACCTGTCGCGGGAGCGCCTGCGCAGCGGCAACCTGGCGGCCCTCGTGGCCGAGCGGGGCGTCGTCGGGGTGACGACGAACCCGACGATCTTCGCCAAGGCGCTGTCCAGCGGCGACGCCTACGACGCCCAGTTGGCCGAGCTCGCCGGCTCGGACGTGGACGCCGCGGTCGAGACCATCACGACCGACGACGTACGCGCCGCCGCGGACCTGCTGCGCCCGCTCTACGACGCCACCGACGGCGTGGACGGCCGCGTGTCGATCGAGGTCGACCCCCGCCTCGCGTACGACGCCGACAAGACGGTGGTCGTGGCGGAGCGGCTGTGGCGCACGGTCGACCGCCCGAACGTGTTCATCAAGATCCCGGCGACCGTGCCAGGCCTGGACGCGATCTCCCGGACCCTCGCGCAGGGCATCAGCGTCAACGTCACCCTGATCTTCTCGATCGAGCGCTACCGCTCCGTGATGGAGGCGTTCGCGATCGGCCTCGAGCAGGCCCGCGCCGACGGCATCGACCTCGGCCCGATCGGGTCGGTGGCCTCGTTCTTCGTCTCCCGGGTCGACTCCTCGGTGGACGCCGCCCTGGAGAAGATCGGGACGCCCGAGGCGCTCGACCTGCGCGGGCAGGCCGCCGTCGCGAACGCCCGCCTCGCGTTCGAGGCCTACGAGCAGTTCGTCGGCACGGACCAGTGGCGCTCGCTCGCGGCCTCCGGCGCGCACCCGCAGCGGCCGCTGTGGGCGTCCACCGGCGTGAAGAACCCGGAGTACTCGGACACCCTGTACGTCTCCGAGCTGGTCACGGACGGCGTCGTGAACACGATGCCCGAGCCGACCCTGCAGGCGTTCGCCGACCACGGCGTCGTCGCGGGCGACACGGTCCGCGGCACCGCGGGCGCGGCGCGTCGCACGATCGAGACCATCGAGTCGCTCGGCGTCTCCCTCGTCGAGGTCACCGACCACCTCGAGACGGACGGCGTCCGCAAGTTCGAGGACTCCTGGACCGAGCTCCTGGACACCGCGTCCGCCGGGCTGAAGGCCCAGAGCGCCTGAGCACTCCCCCGGGGGCGCCACGGCGCCCCCGGGTCCGCACCACCTCCCGCCCGCACGACGAAGAACGGTGCCCACCTCGTGAGACCGGCCAAGATCACCGCCGAGCACAACCCCCTGCGCGACCCCCTCGACCTGCGGCTCCCCCGCATCGCCGGCCCCAGCGGCCTGGTGATCTTCGGGGTCACCGGCGACCTGTCCCGCAAGAAGCTCATGCCCGCCGTCTACGACCTGGCGAACCGCGGCCTGCTGCCGCCCGGCTTCGCGCTGACGGGCTTCGCCCGCCGCGACTGGGAGGACGAGGACTTCGCCCAGGTCGTGCACGACGCGGTCAAGGAGCACGCCCGCACGCCGTTCCGCGAGGCCACCTGGCGCCAGCTCGCCGAGGGCATCCGCTTCGTGCAGGGGTCGTTCGACGACGACGAGGCGTTCGAGCGCCTGCGCCAGACCGTCGAGCAGCTCGACGCCGAGCGCGGCACCGGCGGCAACCATGCGTTCTACCTGTCCGTGCCGCCCAGCGCGTTCCCGATCGTGTGCCGGCAGCTGTCCGAGTCGGGGCTCTCCAAGTCGTCCCCGGACGCGTGGCGCCGCGTCGTCATCGAGAAGCCGTTCGGTCACGACCTCGAGAGCGCGCGCGAGCTCGACGCCGTCGTCTCCCAGGTCTTCGACCCGGAGTCGGTCTTCCGCATCGACCACTACCTCGGCAAGGAGACGGTCCAGAACCTCCTCGCCCTGCGGTTCGCGAACCAGATGTTCGAGCCGCTGTGGAACAGCAACTACGTCGACCACGTCCAGATCACGATGGCCGAGGACATCGGCATCGGCGGGCGCGCGAGCTACTACGACGGCATCGGCGCCGCGCGCGACGTGATCCAGAACCACCTGCTGCAGCTCCTGGCGCTCGTCGCCATGGAGGAGCCGGTCAACTTCGACGCCGAGGCCCTCCGCGCCGAGAAGATCAAGGCGCTCTCCTCGGTGCGGCTCCCCCGCGACCTCGGGCGCCACACCGCCCGCGGCCAGTACGCCTCCGGGTGGCAGGGCGGCGAGAAGGTCGTCGGGTTCCTCGAGGAGGAGGGTTTCAACCCCGACTCCACGACCGAGACGTTCGCCGCGGTGAAGCTCGAGATCGACAACCGGCGCTGGGCGGGCGTGCCCTTCTACCTGCGCACGGGCAAGCGCCTGGGCCGCCGCGTCACCGAGGTGGCCGTCGTCTTCAAGAAGGCGCCGCACCTGCCGTTCGAGTCCTCCCTCACGTCCGACCTGGGCAACAACGCGCTGGTCATCCGCGTGCAGCCCGACGAGGGCGTCACCCTCCGGTTCGGCGCGAAGGTGCCCGGCACCGCGATGGAGGTCCGCGACGTCACGATGGACTTCGGCTACGGCCACTCGTTCACCGAGTCGTCCCCCGAGGCCTACGAGCGCCTCATCCTCGACGTCCTCCTCGGCGACCCGCCGCTCTTCCCGACGCGCGAGGAGGTCGAGCTCTCCTGGAAGATCCTCGACCCGGTGACCGCGTACTGGGCGGGCAAGGGCAAGCCGGAGCAGTACGCCTCGGGCACCTGGGGGCCGGAGTCCGCCGACAAGATGATGGCCCGCGACGGCCGCTCGTGGCGGCGCCCGTGACGAGCGCCCCCACCCCGGACGACGCCCCCCGCGCCGCGGCGAGCCGGAACCACCCGTGCCGCATCCAGCCGTGCCGCATCCACAGAGGAGAGCCCCGATGATCATCGACATGCCGGACACGACCACGAACGCGGTCGGCAAGCGGCTCGCCCACCTGCGCGACGAGGGCGGCGCGGTGGCGCTCGGCCGGGTGCTCACCCTCGTCGTCGTCGCGGAGGAGGCCGACATCGAGGACTCGGTGCGGGCGGCCAACCAGGCCAGCCACGAGCACCCGTGCCGGGTCGTCGTCGTCGCCCCGCTGGCGCAGCGCGACCGCTCCGCCCCCCGGCTCGACGCCGAGATCCGCGTCGGCGGCGACGCCGGCGCCTCGGAGGTCGTGGTGCTGCGCGCCGGCGGGCCCATGCTCGACCACCCCGACACGCTCGTCATGCCCCTGCTGCTGCCGGACGCCCCGATCGTCGTCTGGTGGCCCACCGGCGGCCCGGACGCCCCGTCCGCGGACCCGATGGGCGCGATGGCGCAGCGCCGCATCACCGACACGACGACGGCGGCCGACCCGGTCGCGATGCTGCACCGCCTGTCGGGCGCGTTCAGCCCCGGGGACACCGACCTCGCGTGGGCGCGCGTCACCCTGTGGCGCGGGCTCATCGCGGCGGCGGTGGAGCAGCCCCCGTTCGAGCCCGTGACCGCGGTGACCGTCGAGGGCCAGGAGCAGCACACGTCGCTCGACCTGCTCGCCGCCTGGCTCGGCCAGCGCTTGCGCTGCCCTGCCACGGTCGTGCGCACGGACAGCGACGACGCGATCACCCGCGTGACCCTGGAGCGCAAGAGCGGGCCGATCGTGCTCGACCGCCCCGACGGCCGCGTCGTGTCGATCACGCAGCCCGAGAAGCCGGAGCGCCGCATGGCGCTCCCGATCCGCGCCCTGAGCGAGGCCCTCATCGAGGAGCTCCGGCGCCTCGACCCCGACGAGCTCTACGGCGAGGTGCTCACCAAGGGCCTCGAGCGTGTCGAGACCGTCCGGGCGTCGGCGAAGGTCACGGCGTGAGCGCGCCGCTCGTCGTCGTCCACCCCGACCCCGCCGTCCTCGCGGAGGCCGCCGCGGCCCGGCTGCTCACCCGCCTGCTCGACGTCCAGTCGGTCCGCACCCCCGTGCACGCGGTGCTGACGGGCGGCACCGTGGGCATCAAGACGCTCGAGGCCGTGGCCGCGAGCCCGCTGCGCACGGCCGTGGACTGGTCCGGGGTGCACCTGTGGTGGGGCGACGAGCGGTTCCTGCCCGACGGCGACCCGGACCGCAACGAGACCCAGGCCCGCGCCGCCCTCGTGGACGCGCTGGTCGCGGGTTCCGGCCTGCCCGCCGACCACGTGCACGCCATGCCGGCGCGCGGCTCGGTGGTCGACGGCGACCCCGTCGAGACGCCGGAGCAGGCGGCCGCGGCCTACGCGGCCGAGCTCGCGCCGTTCGCCGCGGCGCGCGCGTCCGACGCGGAGGAGGCGGCCGTCCCGGAGTTCGACGTGCTGCTGCTCGGCATGGGGCCGGACGGGCACGTCGCCTCGTTGTTCCCCGGGCACGACGGTCTCGAGGCACGCGGGGCGACGGTCGGGGTGCACGGCTCCCCCAAGCCGCCGCCGGAGCGCGTCTCGCTCACGTTCGACGCCCTGCGGCGGGCGCGCGAGGTGTGGGTGGTCGCGGCCGGAGCGGAGAAGGCGGCCCAGGCCGCCGCCGCCCTCGCGGGCGGAGCGGT
>JADHZE010000117.1 GCA_026934365.1 Isoptericola sp. QY 916
CGACACCCCGACGACGCGCGACGCCGCGGCGGAGCCCGCGCCCGCGACGCCGGTGCGCCGCCAGCCGTGGCTGCTCGTCACGCCGCCGCTCGTGCTCGCGGTCCTCGGCCTGGCGGTCGCGCTCGCCCCCGCGACGGGGGAGCGGCTGCTGGCCCCGTACGCGGACCGCTACCCGGGCGGCGAGCCGGGCCACCTCGTGCTGTGGGGCGGCTTCACCCCGGTCCTCGCCATCACCGTGCTGGTGCTGCTCGCCGGCTTCGTCCTCTTCTGGCAGCGCGCCCGCGTGGAGAAGGCCCAGGACTTCCTGTGGTCCCCGCGCTCCGCCGAGGTCACCTACCGGCGCACGATGCGCCGCCTGGACGACCTGGCGGCCGACGTCACCGCCGCCACCCAGCGCGGTTCGCTGCCCGTCTACCTCGGCGTGATCCTCGTGGTCCTCGCCGTCGCGCCCGGCATGGTCCTCGCGTCGGGGATGGTCGGCGGCCACCCGCAGGTGGAGCTCGTGCTGTGGGACCGCCCCGCCGACGCCGCGGTCGTCGCCGTCGTCGTCGTCTCCTGCGTGCTCGCCGCCCGCGCCCGCCGACGTCTCAAGGCCGTCCTCCTGGTGGGCGTCGCCGGGTACGCCAACGCGACCCTGTTCATGCTGCACGGCGCCCCCGACCTCGCCCTCACCCAGGTGCTGTGCGAGACGATCACGCTGGTCGTCATGGTGCTGGTGCTGCGCCGCATGCCCCCGTACTTCACCGACCGGCCGCTCGCCGCCAGCCGCTGGCTGCGGCTCGCGCTGGCCGTCGTGACCGGCGCCGTCATGATGGCGTTCACCGTCGCCGCGCCGCTGGTGCGCGTCGCCGAGCCGATCAGCACGCACTTCCCCGACGAGGCCTACACGTGGGGCGGCGGCAAGAACATCGTCAACGTGACCCTGGTCGACATCCGCGCCTGGGACACCGTCGGCGAGATCTCCGTGCTGCTCGTCGCGGCGACCGGAGTCGCGTCGCTCATCTTCCTGCGGCAGCGCAGCGGCGAGGTGCTGCGGCTGTCCCGCGTGGACGAGGTCAGCCGGTCCGACCCGCACACGCGCCGCGTGTGGCTCGCCGCGGGCAGCACGCTGGAGCCCGAGCGCCGGTCCGTGCTGTTCGAGGTCGTCACCCGCGTGATCTTCCACGCCATGATCGTCTTCGCGCTGTTCCTGCTGTTCAGCGGGCACAACGCGCCCGGCGGCGGCTTCGCGGCGGGGCTCGTGGTGGGCATCGCGTTCGCCGTGCGGTACCTCGCGGGCGGGCGGTACGAGCTGGGCGAGGCCGCGCCGGTCAACCCCGGCGTGCTGCTCGGCACCGGCCTGTTCCTCTCCGCCGGCGTGGGCCTCGCGACGCTCGTCGCCGGGCAGGAGGTGCTGCAGAGCACGATCGTCGACCTGCACTTCCCGGTGCTCGGCGAGGTGCACCTCGTGACCTCGCTGTTCTTCGACATCGGCGTGATGCTCGTCGTCGTCGGCCTGGTGCTCGACCTGCTGCGCACGCTCGGCGCCGAGATCGACCGCCAGGACCCGCGGCCCGCCCGCGAGGAGGTGTCCGCGTGATCGTCCTCGAGAACACGCCGCCGGCGATCCTCGTGCTGGCCATCGGCGTCCTGTTCGCCACCGGCGTCTACCTGCTGCTGGAGCGCCCGCTCACCCGGGTGCTGCTCGGCTTCGTCCTCATCGGCAACGGCGTCAACCTCATGCTGCTGGTCATGGGCGGGCGCTCCGGCGCGTCGCCGATCATCGGCAACGCGCCGGACGGCGTGCGCATGAGCGACCCGCTCGCGCAGGCGATGGTGCTCACCTCGATCGTCATCACGCTCGCGCTCACCGCGTTCGTGCTGGCCATGGCCTACCGGTCGTGGCAGCTGCACGGCCACGACGAGGTCGCGGACGACGTCGAGGACCGGCGCGTCGCCCGGCACGCGGCGCTCAACGCCCCCGCGTTCGAGGACGCGGACGACACCGAGCCGGACCGGACGCTCGACGAGGAGGCCGCCGACGTGTACGACGACGTCGACGACAGCGACGACGGGCCCGCCGACGGTCACGCCGACCGTCACGCCGACCGTCACGCCGACCGTCACAAGGAGCGCCCGTGATGCCCTGGGACTCCGCCACGCTGGTGCCGCTGCCCGTCATGGTGCCGCTCTTCGCGGCCGGACTGACGCTCGCCCTGCACCGGTACGCCCGCGTGCAGCGCATCATCAGCGTCACCGCGCTCGCCGCCGCCCTTGCGGCGTCCGTCGGCCTGCTGGTCGCCGCGGACGGCGGGCCGATCGTCGTCGAGGTCGGCAGCTGGGCCGTCCCCGTCGGCATCGACCTCGTGGCCGACCGCATCTCCGCGGTGATGCTCACCGTCTCGTTCGTGATGCTGCTCTGCGTGCTCCTGTACTCCCTGGGCCAGGGCGTGCCCGAGGGGGAGGACGACCCGGGCACGACGCGCGGCGACATGATCCCCGTCGCGATCTTCCACCCGACGTTCCTCATCCTGGCCGCCGGCGTCGCGAACGCGTTCCTCACCGGCGACCTGTTCAACCTCTACGTCGGGTTCGAGATCCTGCTCGCGTCGTCCGCGGTGCTGCTCACCCTGGGTGGCACGGCCGAGCGCATCCGCGCCGGGTCGGTGTACATCATCGTCACGCTGGTCTCGTCGACGCTGTTCCTCAGCGCCATCGCGCTCATCTACGGCGCCACGGGCACCGTGAACATGGCGCAGCTCGCGGAGCGGCTGCCGGAGATCGACCCGACCGTGCGCACGGCGCTGCAGCTCCTGCTGCTGCTCGCGTTCGGCATCAAGGCCGCCATCTTCCCGCTGTCCGCCTGGCTGCCGGACTCGTACCCGACGGCGCCCGCGCCGGTCACCGCCGTGTTCGCGGGCCTGCTCACCAAGGTGGGCGTGTACTCCATCCTGCGCACGCAGACGCTGCTGTTCCCGGACAACCCCACCGTGGACCAGGTGCTCATGGTCCTGGCGCTGCTCACCATGGTCATCGGGATCCTGGGTGCCGTGGCGCAGAACGACGTGAAACGTCTGCTGTCGTTCACGCTGGTCAGCCACATCGGCTACATGATCTTCGGCATCGCGCTCGCCACCGAGGCGGGCACGGCCGCGGCCATCTACTACGTGGTGCACCACATCTCCGTCCAGACGGCCCTGTTCCTCGTGGTGGGCCTCGTGGAGTGGCGGGGCGGGTCGACGTCGCTCGACCGGCTCGGCGGCCTCGCCAAGCTCGCCCCGGGGCTCGCGGTGCTGTTCTTCGTGCCCGCGCTCAACCTGGCGGGCATCCCGCCGCTGTCCGGGTTCCTCGGCAAGGTCGGGCTGCTCACGGAGGGCGCGACCGTGGGGACCGGGCTGGCGTGGGTGCTCGTCGTCGGGTCGGTCGTGACGTCGCTGCTCACCCTCTACGCGGTGGTCAAGGCGTGGAACAAGGCGTTCTGGCAGGCGCCGTCGGAGGAGATCGAGTCCGACGTCCCGCTGCCGCGCGGCATGGTGCTGCCCACCGGCGCGCTCGTCGCGTTCGGCCTGCTGCTCACGGTCGCCGCCGGCCCGCTCTACGGGTACGCCGAGCGCGCCGCCACCGCGTCGATGGACGGCCACACCTACGTGGACGCCGTCTTCCCCGACGGGGCGGACCGCGGCCGGGGCGAGTCCGTCGTCGTGGGCGACGACGGCGACGAGGCGCAGGGATCGGCACAGGGGGGTGGGCACGGATGAGCCCGCAGTCGCGCCGACCCGCCTATCTGCTGCGGCGGCTGGGCTCGCAGTGGCACGCGCTCCTGCTGCTCACCGTCGTGTGGGTGCTGCTGTGGGGCGACCTGTCATGGGCCAACGTCATCGCCGGCGCCGTCATCGCCGGAGCGGTGGTCACGATGTTCCCGCTGCCGGCCATCGACATGCGCGGCACGGTGCGGCCGTGGCGGACCGTGGTCCTCGCGGCGAGGTTCGTCTCCGACCTGTTCGTCGCGTCGTTCGAGGTGGCGTGGAAGGCGGTCCGGCCGGGCCCGACGCCGCACGGCGCCATCGTCGCCGTCCGCCTGCGCAACCCCGAGGACGCGTACCTCACCATCACGGCCGTGATGTCGTCGCTGGTGCCGGGGTCGCTGGTCGTCGAGGCGCGCCGCAGCACCGGCGTCGTCTACCTGCATGTGCTCGACATCGACGCGTCCGGCGGCGCGGAGGCCGTGCGCCGCGACACGCTGGCGCTCGAGGAGCGGGTGCTGCGGGCCTTCGCCAGCGACGCCGTGCTGTCCCGGTGCGGCCTGGCGCCCGGGCGAGGGGAGGACGCATGATGCTCGCCGCCGTGATCGCGGCCGCCGTGCTCGTGGCCGTCGCCGCGCTGCTCGCGCTCGTGCGTGTGGAGCGGGGCCCGTCGATGCTCGACCGGGCGGTCGCGCTGGACACGCTCACCGTCACCCTGGTGTGCGCCATCGCGATCGAGGCCATCTGGTCGCGGCGCACGGAGACCATCCCGATCCTCGTCGCGCTGTCGATGGTGGGCTTCGTGGGCTCGGTGACGATGGCCCGGTTCGCCGCGAAGGAGCCGGAGGGCGAGGGCCGCGTGCGCACGCGTGAGGAGGTCGCCGCCCAGGCGCGCGCCGCCGACGTGCCGCGCGGGGAACAACGGCACGAGCAGCGCGACGGGGCGCGCGTCGATGCCGAGGACGACGCCGAGAGCGCGGAGGGTGGCCAGCGATGACCCACGTCGACCCGGGGGTGTGGACGACGGTCGCCGACACCGTCGCCGCGGTCTGCCTGCTCGCCGGCGCGTTCCTGACGCTCGGCGCCGGGCTGGGCCTCGTGCGCTTCCCGTCCCTGCTGGCCCGCATGCACACCGTCACGAAGCCGCAGGTGCTGGGCCTCATCCTCCTGCTCACGGCGCTCGCGCTCCGGGTGCGCAGCTGGTCGGCCGTCGCGATGCTCGTGCTGGTCGTCGCGTTCCAGCTCGTCACGTCGCCCGTCGCCGCGCACATGGTGGGCCGCGCGGGGTTCCGCACGGGCAAGGTCGACCCCGACGACCTGCGCCCCAACGAGTTCGGCGAGCCCGACTGACCCGCGGCTGATAGACCGGGCGCATGGCACCAGCCGAGCCCGACCCCGCCGCCGCGCCCGACCCGTTCGCCGCTCTCGCGCACCCCGCGGAGACCGATCCCGCCGCCGCGCCGCCGGAGCCCCTCGCCAGCCCGCGCGTCGTGCAGGACGCGCACTCCGGCGGCGAGAGCACCCTCACGGTCGTCGTGGCGTTCGCCGCGAACGCGTTCGTGGCCGTCGCGAAGTCGGTGGCGGCGGTCGTCACCGGGTCGGCGTCGATGCTGGCGGAGGCCGTGCACTCCTGGGCGGACACCGGGAACGAGGTGTTCCTCTTCGTCGCCGACCGCCGCTCGCGCCGCCCCGCCGACCGCGAGCACCCGCTCGGCTTCGGCCGCGAGGCCTACGTGTGGTCGATGTTCGCCGCCATCGGGCTGTTCGCCGTCGGCGCCGGCGTGTCCATCACGCACGGCATCCAGGAGCTGGTGCACCCCGAGCCCGCGAGCGACTTCGGCGTCGCGTACGCCGTGCTCGGCATCGCGTTCGTGCTCGAGGGGATCTCGTTCCTGCAGGCCAGCCGGCAGGCGCGGGCCGAGGCGAAGAAGGCCGAGCACGACGTCCTGCACCACGTGCTCGTCACCTCCGACCCCACGCTGCGCGCCGTCTATGCGGAGGACGCCGCCGCGCTCGTCGGCCTCGTCGTCGCGTTCGGGGGCGTGCTCGCGCACCAGCTCACCGGGTCGCCCGTGCCCGACGCCGTCGGCTCGATCGTCGTCGGCGTCGTGCTGGCCGTCGTCTCCCTGGTGCTCGTGGACCGCAACCGCCGCTTCCTCGTCGGCGAGGCGGCCCGGCCCGAGACCCGGTCCGCCGTGCTCGCGCACCTCGTCACGATGCCGCAGGTGGAGCGGGTCACCTACCTGCGGCTCGAGTACGTGGGGCCGCGGTCGCTGTACCTGGTGGCGAGCGTCGACCTCAGCGGCAACGAGCCGGAGGAGACCGTCGCGCGGCGCCTGGACGACCTCGAGCGGGCGGCGACGCGGGTGCCGGTCATCGCCGGCGCGGTGTTCACCGTGTCCACGCCGGAGGAGCCGTCGCTCTGACGTCGTCGCGGGTCGCGGGCTCAGCCGGCGTGGCGGGCCTCGTGGGCGAGCAGGCTGCGCTTGACGTCGAGGCCGTAGCGGAAGCCGCCGAGGCTGCCGTCGGTCCGCAGCACCCGGTGGCACGGGACGAACAGGGCGGCGGCGTTCATCGCGCACGCGCCGGCCGCCGCGCGGACGGCCGCAGGGCGGCCGGACAGCTCCGCGTAGCGGGTGTACGTCACGGGGTCCCCGGCGTCGACGGTGCGCAGCACGTCCCACGCGTGCGCGCGGTACGGGCCGGAGACCTGGCGGACGGGGACGGCGTCGATCGCGCGCACGTCCCCCGCGTAGTAGGCGCGGACCGCGGCGACGGCAGAGGCGACCGCGGGGTCGTCGTCGGGCACGGGCGTCGTGGCCGTGGGCCGGACGTCGGGGTGGACGAGACCGACGAGGGCGTCGGCGTCCGTCGTCCAGCCGGACGCGAGGACCGTGCCGTCCGGGTCGACGACGACGGTGAACGGACCGTCGGGGGTGCTGAGGGTGGTGGTGCGGGCGGACATGGTTCCTCCGGGAGGTCGGGTGCCGAGCCTGCGCTCGAGCTCGTGACCCAGCCGACCCAGGGCGAGGTGCATGCGTTCAGCGCGATCTGCACGCACGCGGGCTGCACGGTCGCGCCCGGCGAGGGCGAGCTGCTGTGCCCGTGCCATCAGTCGCGCTACGCGCTGACGGACGCCGCCGTCCTCGGCGGGCCGGCGCCCGAGCCGCTCCCGGCGATCCAGGTCGAGGTCTCGGGGGAGGACGTCGTGCTCGCGTGACGGGCGCACGCACGGTTGCTCACCGGCGGGGCCCGGCGGCACGTGCCGCCGGGCTTGCCGTCCGCCGCGGTGACGTCAGCTCCGCATGTCCATGACGACGCGGCCGTCGATGCGCCCCGCGATCATCTCGTCGAAGATCGCGTTGATGTCGCCGAGGGGGCGCACGGTGTAGGTCGGGTCGACCTTGCCGCGGGCGAAGAAGTCGAGCGCCTCCGCCATGTCCTTGCGCGTGCCGACGATCGAGCCCCGCACGGTGAGCCCGAACAGGACCGTGGTGAAGATGTCCAGCGGGAACTTCTCCGGCGGCAGGCCGACGAGCGAGACGGTGCCGCCGCGGCGCAGCGCGCCGACGGCCTGGGGGAACGCGTGGGCGTTGACGGCCGTCACGAGCGCGCCGTGCACGCCGCCGCCGGTCTTCTCCTGCAGCTCGGACGCGGCGTCGGGGGAGGTGGCAGCGTTCACGGTCACCTCGGCGCCGTGCCGGCGCGCCAGCTCGAGCTTGGCGTCGTCGACGTCGACCGCGGCGACGCGGCGGCCCATGGCGACCGCGTACTGCACGGCGATGTGGCCGAGGCCGCCGATGCCGGAGATCAGCACCCACTCGCCGGGCTTCGTGTCGGTGACCTTGAGGCCCTTGTAGACGGTGACGCCGGCGCACAGGATCGGCCCGACGGCGGACAGGTCCACGCCCTCGGGGACGATCGGCGCGTACCGCGCGTCGACGAGCATGTACTGGCCGAACGAGCCGTCGACGGAGTAGCCGCCGTTCTTCTGGTCCGGGCAGAGGGTCTCCCACCCGGTCTCGCAGTACTCGCACTCGCCGCAGGCGCTCCACAGCCAGGCGTTGCCGACCGTGTCGCCGACCTTGACGCGGGTCACCTGGTCCCCGACGGCGACGACGTGCCCGACGCCCTCGTGGCCCGGGACGAACGGCGGGGCCGGCTTGACCGGCCAGTCGCCGTGCGCGGCGTGCAGGTCGGTGTGGCACACGCCGGTGTAGTCGACCTTGACCAGGGCCTCGTGCGGCCCGGGCGTCGGGATCTCGCGGTCCTCGACGGACAGGGGCTCGGTGAACGAGTGGACGACCGCGGCCTGCATGGTGCTCATCTGCTTCTCCCTCTCACGGGCCGCTCGGCGCGGCCCACACGAACGAACTGCTGATACCTCGACGGTAGGCACGATGCGCCCGCGTCGCAGCCCTGAAGCCTTGTGAAGGCTGTCACAAGGCGCGGAACCAGGCCGTTCGCGACATGTGCAATCCTTCACAAAGTGGTCCTGGGGGCCAGGTCGGCGGGTGACCCACGCGGCCGGTCCGCCGGCGGCGCGGGCACGAGGTCGAGGGACGGACGCCGCCACCGGGGGCTCCCGCGGTTCCGTAGACTGGCGCGGTGACCACCCCCCTGTCCGCCGCCGCACCCGCGGGCGGCGTCGACGGCGCGCGGCTGCCGCTGCGTCCCGAGCTCGCGGCCGAGGTGCCCTACGGCGCCCCGCAGCTCGACGTGCCCGTGCGGCTGAACGTCAACGAGAACCCGTACGCCCCGTCGGAGGCGGTCGTCGCGACGATCGCCCGCCATGTCGCCGACGCGGCGCGCGGGCTCAACCGCTACCCCGACCGTGACTTCACGGCCCTGCGCGGCGACCTGGCGGACTACCTGGCGCTCGAGTCCGGGGTACGGGTCGCGCCCGACCAGGTCTGGGCCGCCAACGGCTCCAACGAGGTCATGCTGCACCTGCTGCAGGCGTTCGGCGGCCCGGGCCGCACCGCGCTGTCCTTCGCGCCGACCTACTCGATGTACCCGGAGTACGCGCGGGACACGCACACGCGGTGGGTCACCGGCCGCCGCGAGAGCGACTTCACGCTCGACGTCGACCACGCGGTCGCGACGATCGCGGAGGTCCGGCCCTCCGTGATCCTCCTGGCCAGCCCGAACAACCCGACCGGTACGGCGCTGCCGCTCGCGACGGTGGAGGCGGTCCTGGACGCCGCGGCGAAGGTCGAGGTGCCCGACGCCCCCGAGCGCGACGGCCGCCGCGCCGGCGCCGTCGTCGTGGTCGACGAGGCCTACGCGGAGTTCCGCCGCCCCGGCACGCCGTCGGCCCTCGAGCTGCTCGGGGCGCACCCGCACCTCGCGGTCTCGCGCACGATGTCGAAGGCCTTCGCCGCGGCCGGGCTGCGGCTCGGCTACCTGGCCGCGTCCACCGGGCTCGTGGACGCCCTGCGCGTCGTCCGGCTGCCCTACCACCTGTCGGCCGTCACGCAGGCGGCCGCGCGGGGCGCGCTGGCGCACCACGACGAGCTGCGGGCGCAGGTGCGCGACCTGCGCGACGAGCGCGACGCACTGGTGGACTGGCTGCGTGCGCAGGAGGTCGACGGTCGCCCGCTGCAGGTGGCGGACTCCGACGCGAACTTCGTGCTGTTCGGCACGTTCGGCGACCGGCACGCCGTCTGGCAGGGCCTGCTGGACCGCGGGGTGCTCATCCGCGAGACCGGGCCCGAGGGCTGGCTGCGCGTCTCGGTCGGCAC
This sequence comes from Isoptericola sp. QY 916, assembly GCA_026934365.1. Classification (GTDB taxonomy): domain Bacteria; phylum Actinomycetota; class Actinomycetes; order Actinomycetales; family Cellulomonadaceae; genus Isoptericola; species Isoptericola nanjingensis. The sequence goes on from JADHZE010000117.1 coordinate 9,467, forward strand.
GCCCGACGAGAACGCCGCGTTCCGGTCGGCGTTCATCGAGGTCGTCAGCGAGACGGTCACCGGCGCCGCGGCGCCCGAGAAGGAGGACTGATGCAGCACCGCACGGCCCGCGTGGAGCGCACGACGAGCGAGTCGAGCGTCGTCGTCGAGCTGGACCTGGACGGCACGGGGCGCACGGAGATCTCGACCACCGTGCCGTTCTACGACCACATGCTCACCGCGCTCGGCAAGCACTCGCTGATCGACCTCACCGTGCGGGCGACCGGCGACACCCACATCGACGCGCACCACACCGTCGAGGACGTCGCCATCGTGCTCGGCGAGGCGCTGCGCGTGGCGCTCGGCGACAAGCGGGGCATCTCCCGCTACGGCGACGCGACCGTGCCGCTCGACGAGGCGCTCGCGCTCGCGGTCGTCGACGTCTCGGGACGCCCGTACCTCGTGCACTCGGGGGAGCCGGAGGGGCAGGAGTACCACCTCATCGGCGGGCACTTCACCGGGTCGCTCACCCGGCACGTGCTCGAGTCGATCGCCCATCACGCCGGCATCTGCCTGCACGTGCGGGTCCTCGCGGGCCGCGACCCGCACCACATCGTCGAGGCCCAGTTCAAGGCGCTCGCCCGTGCGCTGCGCGCCGCCGTCGCCCCCGACCCGCGCGTCGAGGGCGTCCCGTCCACGAAGGGTGCGCTGTAGCCGCATGACCACCGATCCCGACCGGCACCCCGACCCGCAGCCGGACCTGCCGGACGACCTGCCCGAGGGCTTCGAGATCCCCGACGACCTGTCGGGCCTCGACGGCGCCTCCGCGGACCCCGAGCTGGCGGTCCTCATCACCCAGATCGCGGGCGCCGAGCCCCTGGCGGCCGCGTGCTCGCTCGCCGAGCTCGACGTCGACGCCGCGCCGACCCCGGTCGGCGCGCTCGCGATCCTGCGCGACACGAGCGACGGCGCGCCCGCCCGGGCCGCCGCCGCGATCTCGAAGCTCGTGGCGGGGGTGCCCCTCGTCCTCGTGACCCGCCAGGGCGAGCAGCTCACCTGCGTGCGCTACGCCGACGGCGAGGCCGAGGGCGAGCTTCCGCCGGGCCTCGTGCTGGGTGGCGCTCCGGAGGCCCTCGAGGACCTCGTCACCGGTCAGCTCACGGTCGCCGACCTGCCGGGCGTCGTGCCGTCGTCGAGCATCGGCCGCTTCAAGGCGATGCGGATGCTCACCGGCGCCGCGCGCAAGGCACGCAAGAAGCAGTAGGGGAGACGCATGCCGGACACGCCCACCGACACGCCCAGCACGCCCGACCGGGAGCGGATCGCCGCGGCCCAGGAAGCCGCGGGGATCACGCCGCTGCTGCCGCACGGCGGCGCGGCGGCCGACCTCAACCCCGCGCCGACGCCCGCCCGCGCGGACGGGCGTTCCCACGTCGTGGTGCTCGACTACGGCTTCGGCAACGTCCGCTCGGCCGTGCGAGCCCTTGAGCGGGTGGGGGCCCACGTCGAGCTCACCGCGGACCTGACGCGGGCCGCGGAGGCCGACGGGCTGGTGGTGCCGGGCGTCGGCGCGTTCGCCGCCTGCATGGCCGGGCTCCGCGCCGTCCGGGGCGACCAGGTGATCGACCGGCGCCTCGCCGGTGGGCGCCCCGTGCTGGGCATCTGCGTCGGCATGCAGGTCATGTTCGACGCCGGTGTGGAGCACGGGGAGCGGGCGGAGGGCCTGGGCGAGTGGCCCGGCGTCGTCGAGCGCCTCGACGCCCCGGTGGTGCCCCACATGGGCTGGTCGCCCGTGGAGACCCCCGAGGGCTCCCGCCTCTTCGCGGGGGTGGAGCACGAGCGGTTCTACTTCGTGCACTCGTACGCGGCGCAGCAGTTCACGCAGGGGCACGACGGCGACGCGGACCCGCGCTACACGCCGCCGCTGGTCACCTGGGCGCGGCACGGCGCGCCTGGCTCCGAGGCCCGGTTCGTCGCCGCCGTCGAGAGCGGACCGCTCGCCGCCACGCAGTTCCACCCCGAGAAGTCCGGCGACGCCGGCGCGACCCTGCTCGAGAACTGGGTCCGCTCGCTCTGAGCGTCGTCGGCCCGATCACCGCCGCACCCGAACCCGCCGTCCAGAACCCGCAGTCGTAGAACCTGGAGACACCCTGATGACCGACCGCCTCGTGCTGCTGCCCGCCGTCGACGTCGCCGACGGCCAGGCCGTCCGCCTCGTGCAGGGGGAGGCAGGCTCCGAGACGTCCTACGGCGACCCGCTGGCCGCCGCCCGCGACTGGCAGGCGGGCGGCGCCGAGTGGATCCACCTCGTGGACCTCGACGCGGCGTTCGGTCGTGGCTCGAACGCCGACCTGCTCGCGCAGGTCGTGGCCGAGCTCGACGTCCAGGTGGAGTTGTCGGGCGGCATCCGTGACGACGCCTCGCTCGAGCGCGCCCTCGCCACGGGCGCGCGCCGCGTCAACATCGGCACCGCCGCCCTCGAGGACCCGGAGTGGACGGCGCGGGTCATCGCCGAGCACGGCGACGCCGTCGCCGTCGGCCTCGACGTGCGCGGCACGACGCTCGCCGCCCGCGGCTGGACCCAGGAGGGCGGCGACCTGTGGGAGGTGCTCGCCCGCCTGGACGACGCCGGCTGCTCCCGGTACGTCGTCACGGACGTCACCAAGGACGGCACGCTGCGCGGCCCGAACGTCGACCTGCTGCGGGAGGTCGCCTCGCGCACCCCGGCGAAGGTGGTCGCGTCGGGCGGGATCTCGTCCCTCGCCGACCTGGAGGCCCTGCGCGCCCTGGTGCCGGACGGCGTCGAGGGGGCCGTGGTGGGCAAGGCCCTGTACGCCGGGGCGTTCACGCTGCCCGAGGCCCTCGACGTGGCGGGTCGGCCGTGACGGCCGAGGGTGGCCGTGCCCTGCCGGGGCACCTGAAGTCGATCCAGCCGACGTCGCAGTTCGCGGGCGACGACGGCTCGGCCGACGCCGAGCTCGCCGCGCTGCTGAGCGCGCACGCCGCAGGCACCGGGTCGCTGGAGGACGTCGTGCGGCGCCTCGCCGTCACCCGGGTGCTCGTGCCCGTCCTCGCGGAGCTCGCCGTCGCCGACGTGGTCGAGCACGAGACGGCCGGCGGCACGCAGGAGCTGCACGTCGACAAGGAGGCCGCGGCCGGCGTGGTGGCCATCGAGGCGCCCGACGGTCGCCGGGCGCTCCCCGTCTTCACGTCGGTCGACGCGATGACGGCGTGGCGCGCCGACGCCCGCCCCGTCCCGGTCGAGGCCGCCCGTGCCGCCCTCTCGGCGGTGAGCGAGGACTGGTCGCTGCTGGTCGTGGACCCGGCCGGGCCGGCGACCGCCCTCGTGCCCCGGCCGGCGGTCTGGGCGCTCGCCCAGGGCGAGGAGTGGCGCCCGGCGCTCGTCCCCGCGGGCCCGGACGGCGCGCTCGAGGTGGAACCGGACGTCGCCGCGGCGGTCGCGGACGCCGCCGCGCCGGTGCAGCACGTGGTGCGCGCGCACGCCGAGCGCGGGCGCCGCGCCGAGGTCGCCGTCG
>JADHZE010000118.1 GCA_026934365.1 Isoptericola sp. QY 916
GACCGCCTGGTGCACCCCCGCGGGCCCGACGCCGACGACGGCGGCGCGCCGCACGGCGGGCACCCGCTCCACGTGCTGCTCGGGGCCCACGGGCGCCAGCGGCCCGTCGGCGGTGCGCAGCACGTGCGCGAGACGCCCCTCGATCCACAGGCGACCCTGGTCGTCCAGGTGCCCGACGTCGCCCGTGCGGTGCCAGCGACCCGGCGGGGTGTCGCGCTCGGCGGCCACGTCGGTGAGCCAGAGGCGGTCGTAGCGCTCCTTGAGGTGACCGGCGCGCACCAGCACCTCGCCCAGCACGCCCGGGTCCGCGGACGGCGCGCCGGTCGCGTCGCCGTCGTCGTCGAGCGCGCTGACCAGCACCTCGCCGCCGCCGACGGGCCGGCCCACGCAGACGCCGGCGTCCGGCGCCGTGGCCGCGTCCCGGATCCCCTCGAGCGTGATGTCCGTGACGAGGAGGCACTCCGTCATCCCGTACGGGGTGTGCGGGGTCGCCGCCGGCATGAGCGCCGCCGCCGAGCCGAGCAGCTCCGCCGAGATCGGCGCGCCCGTCGACAGGAAGGTCCGCACCCGGGCGAGGGCTGCCCGGTCGGCGTCGTCGAGCGCGTCGGCGGTGTCGACGACGTTGAGGATCGCCGCCGGGGACAGGAAGACGATGCGCGCGTCGGACGCCGTCACGGCGTCGGCGACGGCCCGCGCGGTGAGCGTCGCGGGCGACGACACGTCCATCACCGGCGTCACCGACCGCGTGCCGAGCGCCGGCCCCAGCAGGGCGAACGGAGCGAACCCGGTGACGAGGCCCGTCTCGGGCCCGACGTCGAAGTGCGCGGCGAGCGCGTCGCGCAGCGCCGACAGCTCGGCGTGCCGGTAGACGACGCCCTTCGCCGGCCCGGTCGAGCCCGACGTGAACAGCACGGCGGCCTCGTCGTGCGGGCCGGGCTCCGGCGGCAGAGAGCGCCCCTCGCCCGCCCGGGCGACGTCGACCAGCTCGTGCGTCACCCCGAGAACCCGACGCACGGTGGGCGCCAGCGGCTCGGCCGAGATCCGCACCCCCGGCCAGCCCAGCGCCCGCGCCGCGGCCAGGCCCTTGCGCTGCGCGACCACGAACCGCGGCCACGCCCCCCGCTGCGCCCGCGTCAGCCCGCGCACGCCCAGCCCGGCGTCGGCCACCACCACGACGGCCCCGATCCGCAGGCACGCGTACACCAGCGCCGTCAGCGTCGGGCCCGGCTCCACCAGCAGCGACACCCGGTCGCCCCGCCGCACGCCGATGCCGTGCAGCCCGGCGGCGATGCGCCGCACCTGCCGGTCCAGCGCCCGCCAGCTCGCCGTGAACGGACGCCCGTCCGCGCCGTCCGCCGTCGTGGAGGCCGTCATGTCCAGCACGGCCGCCGCGTCGTCGTCGGCCCGCGCGTCCAACGCCGCCCACAGCGGCACGAACGGTGTCGTGGAGTCGTCCGACGAAGCGGGCGGCGAGGTGATGCTCGAGGCGGAGGGGTCGGGGACCTCCGCCGACAGCGAGGACAGCCACGACAACACCGAAGGAGCCCAGTCGACGTCCTCGGCGATGAGATGACCAGCCTCGGCGAACCGGTGCACGTGCGCGTGCGGCAGGCGGCGCACGAGGTCGTCGAGGTACCGGTCGGAGAAGATCGGGTCGTGCGGCCCCCACAGCAGGACGGCAGGCACGGTGAGCCGGGCGACGCCGGCGGCGATGCGGTCCAGCTCGGCCGCGCTGGGGTGCGCGGCGCTTGTGGGGATGTCCGCGACGAACCCCTCGATGCCGTCGCGCTCGTGGGCGGCGAGGTAGGGCAGGCGGTAGGCCGCGGCGACGTCGGCGGCCAGCCGCGGACGGGCCAGCGACAGCGTCGTCTCCAGGAAGGCGCGGGTGGTGCGCGTGCCGAGGCGGTGCACGGGCCCGGCGAGCGCGAGGCGCAGCGGCGCGGGCACCGGCGCGTCGTCGGGCTGGTGCACGGCGGTGTTGAGCAGCGCGACGCCGGCGAGCAGGTCGGGGTGGTCGACGGCCCAGCCGAGCGAGACGACGCCGCCCCAGTCGTGGCCGAGCGTCACGACCCGCCCCGTCAGGCCGAGCGCGTCGGTGAACGCGCCGAGGTCGGCGACGCGGCGGGCGAGCGGCCGGTGCTCGCCGGAGCGCTGGGACAGCCCCATCTCGAGCTGGTCGACGGCGACGACGCGCCAGGCGGGCGCGCCGGCGTCCGCGGCGTCCAGCGCGTCGGCGACGAGCCGCCGCCACAGGTACGACCAGGTGGGGTTGCCGTGCACGGCGAGCACGGTGCCGACGGGCTCGTGCCCGCGCGCGGTCAGCTCGGGCCCGTTGTCGAGGTAGTGCCACGACGCGCCGCGCGCGTCGGTGAGCACGTGGCTGTGGCGCGGGTCGAGGCCGGGCAGGCCCGGCGGGACGGTGTCGGCGGGGCGGGGGGTCGGGGCGGGCACGCCCGTCACCACGCGAGCTCCAGCATCGCCGTGTTGATGCCGGACCCGACGCCCATGAGCAGCACGCGGTCTCCGGCGCTCAGCGAGTCCTGCTGCTCCACGAGGGTGATGGGGACGGACGCGGGCCCGACGTTCCCCAGCCGCTCGTACGTGGTGGGCACCTTGGCCCGGTCCAGGCCGACGGCCTCGACGATGGCGTCGGTGTGCACGCGCGACACCTGGTGGGTGACGTAGCGGTCCATGCGCGCCCAGTCCCAGTCGGCGACCGCGTCCTTCCAGGCGTCGACGACGAGCTCGAGGCCGCCCTCGAGCAGCGCCTTCGCGTCGGTGAACATGCCCTCGGTGCTGCCGACGCACAGGTCGTGGAACTGCGTCGCGGCGCGCGTGACGCCGCCGAGGACGCGGTGGCCCTCCGGATGCTCGTCCGTCCGCCCCAGCACGGCTGCGGCGGAGCCGGAGCCGAGGGTGAGCGAGGCGAACTCCTGCATGAAGTCGTCGCGGCTGCGGTCCTCCTGCAGGAGCCGCTCGATGGTGCGGTCGTGGATGACGTCGGCGTCCTCGCCGTCCACCACGACGGCGTACCGGACCTGGCCGGACTCGATCATCCCGGCGGCGAGGCTCATGCCGTTGATGAAGCCCAGGCAGGCGTTGGCGACGTCGAAGTTCACGGCCGACGACGGCAGCCCGAGCCCGTGGTGCAGCCGCACCGCGACGGACGGCTCGAGGTGCCGGCGCGTCACGGACGTGTTGATGAGCAGGCCGACGTCGGCGGGCTCGACGCCCGCGACGGTGAGCGCCTCGCGCCCGGCGGCGACGGTCGCGTCGTCGACGTCCTCGTCGGCGGCCCAGGCGCGCCGCTCACGCACGCCGGCGACGCGCTCCAGCAGCGTGGTGGGGAGCCGCAGCCGGCGGAGCGCGGGGGCGAGCCGCTGCTGCACGGCGGCCGAGGTCCGCACCCCGGCCGGGATCCTGCTGGTCACGGCCAGCAGGGAGACCCCTGCGAACCTGGTGGTGGCGTTTCCTGACACACGAGCTCCAGACGACCGGTCGTGCGCGAGCGCACGGAGCCGGCTCAGCGACGAGTTGGCGGGGTCGCGCGACCCCGGCCCCGCGACGTTACGACGTCCGGGGCGCGCCCGCCGTTCCAACCCCGCGATGTGGGATCGGCCACGCAGGGTTCACCCGCGGCGCGCCCGGGTCGCGCAACCGTCCCTCACGCCCGCGCCGAGGACGTCCAGCGTCCACGCGTGCTCGAACGCGATCTCCTCCCAGCGCGCGTACCGCCCGGAGACGCCGCCGTGCCCGGCGGACATCTCGATCTTGAGCAGCGCCGGGGCGCCGGCGGCCCGCAGCCGCGCGACCCACTTGGCGGGCTCCACGTACAGCACGCGGGTGTCGTGCAGCGACGTCGTCGCCAGCACCCGCGGGTACGCGGACGCGTCGTCGGGCACGTTCTCGTACGGCGCGTACCCCTTCATCCGGGCGTACACCTCGGCGTCGTGCAGGGGGTCGCCCCACTCGTCCCACTCGACGACGGTGAGCGGCAGGGTGGGGTCGAGCATCGAGGTGAGCGCGTCGACGAACGGCACGCCCGCGAGCACGCCCGCGAACAGGTCGGGCGCCAGGTTGAGCGCCGCGCCCACCGTGAGCCCGCCCGCGCTGGCGCCGTCGGCCACCATCCGCTCCGGCGACGTCCAGCCCGTCTCCACGAGGTGCCGCGCGCACGCGACGAGGTCGCTGAAGGTGTGCTCCTTGGCCGCGAGCTTCCCGTCGTCGTACCAGTGCCGGCCCAGCTCGCCGCCGCCACGCACGTGCGCGACGGCGAAGACGACGCCGCGGTCCAGCAGGCTGAGGCGCGGGACGGAGAAGTACGGGTCGATGCTCGTCTCGTACGCGCCGTACGAGTACAGCAGCAGCGGTGCGGGCTCGGCGCGCGTGCCGGAGCCGTCGAGCGTCACCGCGTCGCGCCGCCACACCAGGCTGATCGGCACCCGCGTGCCGTCCTGGGCCGTCGCCCACTCGCGGTGCTGCGCGTAGTCGGCCGGGTCGTAGCCGCCCAGCACGGGCTGCCGCTTGCGCACGTGCCGCTCGCCCGTGGCGAGGTCGACGTCCACCACCGTGGCGGGCGTGACGAACGACGTGTGCTGCACCCGCAGCAGCGGCTGCTCCCACGTGGGGTTCGCGTCGAGGGCCACCGAGAACAGCGGCTCGTCGACGTCGATCTCCCGCGCCGTCCACGACTGCTCGCCCGTCGTGCGCGCCAGGTCGACGACCGCGACCCGCGGCAGCGCCTCGCGCCGCAGGCTCAGCACCACGTGGCGCGCGAAGGCGTCCACGCCCTCGAGGCGCACGTCCGGGTCGTGGGGCACGACGACGCGCGCCGCGGCCGGGTCCAGGGCACCGGCGGCGCCGTCGTCGCCCGCGCGGGCTGGGACGTCCGCCACGACCAGCTCGAAGTTCTCCGCGCCGTCGTTGTGCAGCACGAGCAGCGCGTCGCGACCCGCGCCGTCGCCGTCGCCCAGCACGGCGTGCTCGACCGTGTACTCGACGTCGTCCCGCCGCTCCCAGACCACGCGGAACTCGCCCGTGGGGTCGTCCGCCTCCAGGACGCGCGCCTCGCTGGTCGTCTTGGACCCGGCCTCGATCACCAGGTAGCGGCGCGAGCGCGTGAGCCCGACGCCGATCCAGAACCGCTCGTCGGGCTCCTCCAGCACCAGCACGTCGTCCGACGCCGGCGTGCCGACCTCGTGCCGCCAGATCCGGTAGGGCCGCCACGCGTCGTCGACCGTGGGGTAGAAGACGTACCGGCCGTCGGGCGTGAGCACGGCGCCCGGGAACGTGCCCTCGACGACGTCGGGCAGGTCCGCGCCCGTCGTCAGGTCGCGCACGCGCAACGTGAACCGCTCGTCGCCCTGGGTGTCGACGGCGTAGGCGAGCCGCGCGCCGTCCTCGGACACGTCGAACGAGCCGAGGGAGAAGAAGTCGTGCCCGTCCGCCGCGACGTTCTGGTCGAGCAGCACCTGCTCGCCGGGCGGCACGGAGCCCGCCTCGATCTGCGGGGGCGCCCACTCCCCCGCGGCGGGCACGCGCGCGTGGATCGGGTACTGCCGGCCCTCCTCGGTGCGCGTGTAGTACCAGGACCCGCCCATCCGCACGGGCACCGACAGGTCGGACTCGAGCGTGCGCGCCTTGATCTCGTCGAAGACCGCCTGCCGCAGCGGCGCCAGGTGCGCCAGCCGCGCCTGGGTCCACGCGTTCTCCGCCTCCAGGTGCGCCAGCACCTCGGGGGAGGACTTGTCGCGCAGCCACTCGTAGTCGTCGACGAACTCGTCGCCGTGGTGCCGGCGCACGGTGGGGCGGCGCTCCGCCACGGGAGCACGGTCGGGGACGGGCTCAGGGGAGGCGGCGTCGGCGGCGTCGAGGTCTGCGGGGGCGGTCAGGTCGTCGGGCACCCGGCCAGCCTAGGTCCGCGGCGGCGAGGACCGGATTCCGCCCGCACGATGCCGGACTGTGACCTGGATCTGTCATTTGGGTCACATTTTCGTGGCTACACTCGCGGCACGCTCGCGAAACGCCGCGGATACATGGGGCCTTTAGTGTCCCTGCATCGACGGGGTGAGCGGGTGGAACCCCGGGCTCGCCCCGGGGGAACGACATCGACACACGGAGGACCCGGCCGATGACGACGGACCGACCGACCAGGGCGATCGCGCTGCGCCGCACGGTGGCAGCGCTTGCGATCGCCCTCGCCCCTGCCGTGCTCGCCTCGCCACCAGCGCAGGCAGCCCCAGGAGCGGACGCGGCGCACACCAGCAGCGCCGCCACCAGCACCACCGCTACCAGGCTCGCGACCGACGTCGCGACCGACTGCAAGCCCGACGACTCGACCGCTTGCGTCGCCGTCGTCGTCATGAACGACGCGGGCGACCGGATCGCCGACGCCGAGGTGACCATCACCGGTCCGGGCGGCTTCGACGAGACCGTCACCACCACGGCGGACGCACCCGCGTCGGTGGCGGTGCCCGAGGTCGGCCGCTACACCCTCACGCTCGATCCCGCGTCTCTGCCCGCGGGCGAGCAGCTGCCGGACGGCGCGTCGACCGAGCTCCAGGTCACCGCCCAGACCGGCGGCACCGGACGGGCCGCGTTCCAGGTCGGCGGCGAGGCGGTGGCTCCCGAGAGCCCCAGCGCCGAGGCCACCACGACGGCACCGGGTGGCGACGAGGGCACCGACGCCGGGACCGGCACCACCACCGAGGGCGACGGCGTCGCGACGGCGCCGGAGGGCGACGCCTCCGAGCGGGCGTTCTCCTGGGGCCAGGTGTGGCAGCAGTTCGGCTCCGGCATCCGCTTCGGCCTGCTGCTCGCCCTCGCGTCCATCGGGCTCAACCTCGTCTTCGGCACCACCGGGATGTCGAACTTCGCCCACGGCGAGCAGTTCGCCCTCGGCGCCGCGCTCGGCTTCATCGCCATCAACCAGATGGGCATGTCGATCTGGGTCGGAGGCCTGCTGACCATCGCCGTCTGCGCCCTCACGGGCGTCGCGCAGGACGCCGCCATCTGGCGGCCGCTGCGCCGCCGGGGCACCCCGGTGATGCAGCTGATGATCGTCTCGATCGGCTTGTCGATCACGCTGCAGTACGTGATCCAGCTCCTCATCGGCGGCGGGTCGGAGCGCATCCTGTCGGCCAACCCGCGGCCCCTGACGCTGCTGGGGATCACGCTCAGCACCACGTCGTGGATCTCGATGGCGGTCGCGCTGGTGTGCCTGATCGGCTTCGCGCTCTTCCTCACCCGCACCCGGCTGGGCCGGGCCACCCGCGCCGTGTCCGACAACCCGGCGTTGGCCTCGGCCACCGGCATCGACCCCGACAAGGTGGTCCGCGTCGTGTGGATCCTCGCCACCGCGTTCGCCGCGCTGGCCGGGCTGATGTGGGGCATCTCGTTCGGGTCGTTCAACTGGCAGCTCGGCGTGCAGCTCCTGCTGCTGATGTTCGCCGCCGTGACGCTCGGCGGCCTCGGCACCGCGTTCGGCGCCCTCGTCGGGTCGATCCTCATCGGCCTCGTGGTCGAGCTGTCCAACCTCGTGATCCAGAGCGACCTGCGGTACGCGTCGGCGCTCGTGATCCTCATCCTCGTGCTCCTGATCCGGCCGCAGGGCATCCTGGGCCGCCGCGAGCGGATCGGCTGAAGGGAGACCGACCATGGACGAGTTCCTCAGAATCCTCACCCAGTCGCTCGCCGAGCTCATCGCCCCGACCACGGCCGCGTACGCGCTCGCCGCCATCGGGCTCAACCTGCACTTCGGGTACACCGGGCTGCTCAACATGGGCCAGGCCGGCTTCATGCTGCTGGGCGCCTACGGCTTCGGCATCGCGACGATCGCGGGGGCGCCGTTCTTCCTCGCGCTGCTCGTCGCCCTGGTCGCAGGCCTGATCTTCGCGCTGCTGCTCGGCATCCCGACGCTCCAGCTGCGCGGCGACTACCTGGCGATCGTCACCATCTCCGCCGCGGAGATCATCCGGTGGATCGGGCGGTCCACCTGGCTGCAGGAGTGGACCGGCGGGGCCTCCGGCCTCCAGGGCCGCAACTACAAGGGCACCTTCCAGGACCTGTCACCCCTGCCCGACGGCCGTACCGTCATCGGGCCGCTCGAGTACATCAACACCGGGTCCGACTCCTGGTGGACGCGGATCTTCGCGTGGGGCGTCGTCGCCCTGGCCCTGCTGTTCGTCTGGCTCGTCACCCGTAGCCCCTGGGGTCGCGTGCTCAAGGGCATCCGCGAGGACGAGGACGCCGTGCGGGCGCTCGGCAAGAACGTGTACTCGTACAAGCTGCAGTCGCTGGTGCTGGGCGGCATGCTCGGCGCCCTCGGTGGCGTCCTCTACGTGCTGCCGATCACCATCGCCCCCGACGCGATGGGCCGCACGATGACGTTCTTCGTGTGGACGGTGCTGCTGCTCGGCGGGGCCGCCACCGTCTTCGGTCCGGTGCTCGGCGCCATGATCTTCTTCGGCGCCTACATGTTCATGCGCACCGGGATGCGCGCCCTGTCCGAGAACACCGGGGTGGGGGACGTCATCAGCACCACCAACGTGGAGCAGATCGGCGGCATGCTGGTGGGTATCACGCTGATGCTCCTCGTGATCTTCAGGCCGCAGGGCATCCTCGGGAACAAGAAGGAGCTGGCCTTCAATGTCCGCTGACATGTCCGAAGAGACCACGTCCGGCCAGGCTCACGACGCGGCCGGCCCGCCCGAGTCCGTCGTCGACGCGGCGGCCGCGGCCGCCGTCGCCCCCACCTCGGCCGTCGCCGCCGAGGCGCGCGACGATCTCTCGCAGGTCGAGCCCGTCGTGGGGGCGCCCAAGCCGGACGCCATCCTCGTGGCCGACGACGTCGTGCGCCGCTTCGGCGGCATGACGGCGGTCGACGTCGAGCACCTCGAGGTGCAGCGGGGCGCGATCACGGCGCTCATCGGCCCGAACGGCGCCGGGAAGACGACGTTCTTCAACCTGCTCACCGGCTTCGACACGCCCGAGAGCGGGCGCTGGAGCTTCGAGGGGAAGTCGCTCGCCGGCAAGAGCGGGGCGCGCGTCGCCCAGTCGGGGATGGTCCGTACGTTCCAGCTCACGAAGGCTCTGTCGCGGCTCACGGTGCTGCAGAACATGCTGCTCGCGTCCCCGAAGAACCCCGGCGAGCGCTTCTGGCTCTCCTGGCTGCCGTTCACCTGGCAGGCGCACGAGAAGGAGGCCACCGAGAAGGCGATGGAGATCCTCGCCCGGTTCAAGCTCGACGCGAAGGCCGACGACTTCGCCGGGTCGCTGTCGGGCGGGCAGCGCAAGCTGCTCGAGATGGCGCGCGCCCTCATGACCGACCCGACGATGATCATGCTCGACGAGCCGATGGCGGGCGTGAACCCCGCCCTCGTGCAGTCCCTCCTGGGGCACGTGCAGGCGCTGCGCGACGAGGGCATGACGGTCCTGTTCGTCGAGCACGACATGCACGCCGTGCGGCACATCTCCGACTGGGTGGTGGTCATGGCGGAGGGCCGGATCGTGGCCGAGGGGCCGCCGGCGACGGTCATGCAGGACCAGGCCGTGGTCGACGCCTACCTGGGCGCCCACCACGACACCGACCTGGGCGACGACTCCCTGCTCGACCCCGAGATCCTGGCCCGCCTCGAGGCCGAGGAGGAGAAGCGATGAGCGACACCTCGACACTCACGACCCCCACGCACCCCGGCGGCGTCCCCGAGGGGAAGGAGCTCCTGCTGCGGGCCGACAACCTCGTCGCGGGCTACCTCCCCGGGGTGCACATCCTCGACGGCTGCTCGATCGAGGTGGGCAAGGGCGAGCTGGTGGGGATCATCGGCCCCAACGGCGCCGGCAAGTCCACGCTGCTCAAGGCGCTGTTCGGGCTGGTGAAGATCCATTCCGGCACCGTGACCCTCGGCGGCGACGACATCACCGGCATGAAGGCCAACACCCTCGTGGCGCGCGGCGTCGGGTTCGTGCCGCAGACCAACAACGTCTTCCCGTCGTTGTCGGTCGAGGAGAACATGCGGATGGGGGTGTACCTGCGCCCGAAGGTGTTCGACGAGCGCTGGTCGTTCATCCGCGACCTGTTCCCCGTGCTGCACGAGCGCCGCACCCAGCGGGCGGGCGCCATGTCCGGCGGCGAGCGGCAGATGGTGGCGATGGCCCGGGCGCTCATGATGAACCCGTCCGTGCTGCTGCTCGACGAGCCGTCGGCGGGCCTGTCCCCGGTGCGCCAGGACGAGACGTTCCTGCGCACCCGGATGATCAACAAGGCGGGCGTGTCGATCATCATGGTGGAGCAGAACGCCCGCCGCTGCCTGCAGATCTGCGACCGTGGCTACGTGCTCGACCAGGGCAAGGACGCGTACACCGGCACCGGGCGCGAGCTGCAGTCCGACCCGAAGGTCATCTCCCTCTACCTCGGCTCCCTGGCGGAGGACACGAAGTAGCCCGCCGAGGTAGTACCGGACCTGCCGAGGTAGTACCGAACCTGCCGAGGTAGTACGCACGAGACACGACGACGGCGGCCGCTCGGGTGAGCGGCCGCCGTCGTCGTCGCGGACGAGCGGGACAGGGGGTCAGGCGGTCAGCCCGAGCAGGGCGCGCCGTCGCGCCGCGAGGTAGGCGCCCCGGATGAGGTGCTCGAGCGCCTCCGGGTCGCCCAGGTCCTCCCACCGGACACGGACGACGATCCATCCCGCGTCTTCGAGCGCGCGCTGCCGCGCGGCCTCGGCGCGGCGGACCTCCTCGGGGTGATCCTCGTACTTGAGCTCCCCGTCGAACTCGACGGCGAGCCTGATGTCCTCCCACCCCAGGTCCACATAGAAGGTCCCCCGCGCCGTCAGGACCTCGAGCTGGCACCCGGGCCGTGGAAGCCCGGCGTCCGACGCGGCGAGCCTCGCCACCGACTCTCCGGGCGAGCCCGACCGCGGGTCGCACAGGTCGAGGATCTCGCGCGCACGCACGACACCCCGTTTTCCCCGCGACGCCGACATGATGCGCGAGACCTCCCCCGGGTCGGCGCCCAGCCGGAACATCGAGTCGCACGCGACGAGAGCACCGTCGCGCGGGAGGGTGCGGATGCAGTCGACAAGAGTGCGGGCGAGAGACGTCACCGGCACCCCGCGCACCGAGGCGCGGTCCCGGGGAGGCATCGGGGTGTGATGGCGCCGCACCGAGGGCTCGTGGTGCTCGTCCACGTGCGGGTTGGCCTCCCGCGTCACATGGACCAACGGCGGCGTCCGGTAGGTCCATGCACCGTGCAGCATCGCGGCGGTGTCGTGACTGAACCAGAGGGGCGTCGCCGCGCTCTCGGTGAGTCGCCCCACGAGCCCCAGCAGCGCGACGTCGCGCCCCGGCTCGCGGCCGTCGTCGACGTGCTCGAGCGCGAGAGCGTCGGGCACCAGCGGAGGTTGCGCGGCGTCGGCCGAGCGCATTCCGACCAACGGCGAACCAGGCGCCCTCATCGACTCCAGAATCCCCGCGATACGCCGGATCGCCGGGAGGTGCTCGGCTTCTCTCATGGGTAGACCCTGGTCGCTCAGGACCATCCAGATCCTTCGCACGCCTCAGCCTGTGGACGAACCCGTTCTGGGGGCAGGCTGGCGGGCCCAGGGTGCGCCACGACGTCCTTCCGCGTCCTGGGGAATTACCGCGCCGCCATCTGTACTACCTCGACGAGATCCGTACTACCTCACCAGGATTCGCACTACCTCGGCGCCGGCCGTACTACCTCGGCCGGAGCGGTACTACCTCGGCACCACGGGTTCGACCTCGGCGGCGGCGTGGCGACTCCGGGCACGGCGACGGCCCGGCCGCTCTGCGCGAGCGTCCGGGCCGTCGTGTGACGAGGTCAGCGAGCGAGGATCACTCCTCGATCTTGCCCTCGATCTGCCGCTGGTAGGTGTAGGTGTTGTCGGCGCCGTACTTGTAGATGCCGATGAAGGCGGACGTCGGGTCGTTCGACTCGTTGAGCGGCCCGATGCCGGACTTGCCGACGTAGTGGATGTCGTCGCCGGCCTCGAGCGCCTTGACGCCCTCCTCGAAGGTCTTCACCTCGGTGCCGCCGTCGGCACCGGACACCGCGCGGATGTTCTTCGAGATGGTCTCGCCGTCCGTCGCTCCGCCCTTCACCGCGGCCAGCGCGGCGAGGACAGTCGCGTCGTACGACTCGGCGGAGTACGAGAAGTCCTCGAGCTCGCCGTCCTCGTTCTCGGAGTACCAGGTCGTGAGCTGCTCGCGGAAGGCGTCGTCCGCCTGCGCGCCGGGCAGCGTGCCCTGCACTCCGGCGAGGGTGCCCTTGTCGAAGGCGTCGCCGTAGTTGGAGAGGTTGCCGTCCACGAAGTACGTGGTGCCGTCGAAGTCCCAGCCCTGCGACACGAGCTCGTTGACGATCGCGGTGGTCTCCTCGAACGCGACGATCGAGATGGCGTCCGGCTTCTGCGCGAGCAGGTCGGTCACCTGGGCGCCGAAGTTGGTCTCGCCCGGCGCGAACTCGTGGCCCTCGCCGTTGCCGCCGTAGACCGCCTCGCAACCACCGGCCTCGAGCGCCTCCTGGATGTAGTCGCGCAGGCCGTTGCCATAGGCCTCGTTCTGCACGAGGAAGCCGACCTTGCAGTGGCCGTCGCCCATGATGAGGTCGGCGTGCGCCGGCCCCTGGACGGTGTCCGGCGGGGCGGTGCGGGCGAAGAACTCGCCGTACCCCGACAGGTCTGCCGCCGTGTTCGCGGGCGAGATCTGCATGACGCTCGCCTCGGCGAACTGGTCGACCACGCCGAGGGACACGGCCGACGATGCCGCGCCGATCACGACCGAGACACCCTTGCCGATGAGGTCGGTGGCGGTGCTGGTCGCCACCGAGA
>JADHZE010000119.1 GCA_026934365.1 Isoptericola sp. QY 916
GAACGCCGCGTCCGCGTCGTCGGACGCCCGCGGGCCCGCCGCGTGCTGGCCCGGGCCGCCGCCCTCCGTGCGGCGCCCGCCGCCCTGCCCTAGGTTGAGCCGCATGGCCTCCGCCGCACCCGCCGTCGAGCTCGACGCCGCTGGCCGCGCCGTGCGCGTCTCCAGCCCCGACCGCGTCGTCTTCCCCGAGCTGCCCGACCGCCCGGGCCTCACGAAGCGCGAGATCGTCGAGTACTTCCTGTCGGTGGGCGACGGGATCCTCGGCGCGCTGCTGCACCGGCCCACGACGCTCGAGCGGTGGCCGAAGGGCTGGTGGCCCGAGGCGGTGATGGCGACGCGCGCCGACAACCGCGGCGACGCCTTCTACCAGAAGCGGCTGCCCAAGGGAGCCCCCGACTGGGTCGAGACCGCGACCATCGCCTTCCCCAGCGGGCGCACCGCCGACGAGGTGGCGCCGACCGAGCTCGCCGTCGTCGCCTGGGCGGCGAACCTCGGCACCCTGACCTTCCACCCGTGGCCCGTGCGCCGCGACGACGTCGAGGCGGTCGACCAGCTGCGCATCGACCTCGACCCGCAGCCCGGCACCTCCTTCGACGACGCCGCGGCCGTCGCGCCCCACCTGCGCGACCTGCTCACGGAGCTCGGGCTCACCGGGTACCCCAAGACCTCGGGCGGGCGCGGCCTGCACGTCTTCGTCCCGCTCGCGCCCCGCTGGTCCTTCCAGCAGGCCCGGCGCGCCACGATCGCGGTCGGCCGCGAGCTGGAGCGCCGCCTCCCCGACCAGGTCACGACGAAGTGGTGGAAGGAGGAGCGGGGCGAGGCGATCTTCGTCGACTACAACCAGATGGCCCGCGACCGCACCATCGCCTCCGCGTACTCCGTCCGGGCGAACAAGCGCGCCACCGTCTCCACCCCGCTGGAGTGGGACGAGGTCGGCGAGGTGCACCCGGACGACTTCGACGTCACGACCGTCCCCGCCCGGTTCGCCGAGCGCGGCGACCTGTTCGCCGCCCTGCGCGCCGACCGCGACCCGGGGCTGGACTGCTCTCTCGACGCCGCGCTCGAGCTCGCGCGCCGCGACGAGGAGGAGCACGGCCTGGGCGACCTGCCCTACCCGCCGGAGTATCCCAAGATGCCCGGCGAGCCCAAGCGTGTGCAGCCCAGCCGGGACACCGACCGCAAGCGCACCTGACCGTCAGGGACGCGTGTACCGCAGGAAGACCGACCCGTCGCCGAGCGGGACGCACTCGGCGCGCGTGAGGTCGGCCTGCATCCCGTCGGGCAGCAGGCGCAGCCCGCCGCCGGCGACGTGCGGCACCACGCGTACCGTCATCTCGTCGACCACTCCGGCCAGCAGCGCCACCGCGGCGGTCGTCGGGCCCGAGACCTCGACGACGCCGTCGGTCCCCGCCGCGATCTCGGCCAGGCGCTCGGGGGTGAGGCGCGCCTCGAACGTGGTGCGGGGCGCGTCGACCGTGCCCTGCTCCGCCACGAGGCCGTCGGAGCAGACGATCTTGTCGATCCCGCGCCAGATCTCGGCGAACTCGTCCGCGGCGTCGCTCTGCCCGGGCTCCCACGTGTCCCACACGCGCATCGTCTCGAACATGCGGCGGCCCACGACGAAGGTCCGCACGTCCCGGACCCGGTCGTTGATGAACGCGTGGACGGCGTCGTCCGGCGCGCCCCAGTCGAAGTCGCCCGACGCGTCGGCCACGTAGCCGTCGATGGAACAGCTCATCAGTCCGTACCTCAGTGTGCCCATGCTCCCCAGACCCGCCCGGGGGCCTCGACTCATCGGCGGCCCGCCGATCGGTGGGCTCAGGCGGTGCCCGGAGCCCCGGGCAGGAGGCTCGCGAGGTCGTAGCCGACCGGTTCCTCGAGCTGGTCGTAGGTGCACGACGACGGCTCGCGGTCGGGGCGCCACCGCTTGAACTGCGCGGTGTGCCGGAAGCGCGCGCCCTCCATGTGGTCATAGCCGACCTCCAGCACCCGCTCCACGCGCAGCGGCGTGAAGGACAGGTCCTTGCCGGCGCTCCAGCGCGACTGCGCTCCCGGGCGCCTCTCGCCCGCGCTGCCGTCCGCGACCGCCGGGTCCTGCCAGTCCGCCCACGGGTGCGCGGCGGCCTCCTCGGTGCCCGGTTCCACGACGAGCGGTGCGAGCTCGGCGTGCAGGGCCGCCCGGCGCGCGGCGGGGAACGACGCGGAGACGCCGACGAACTGCAGGCTGTCGGGGTCGTCCTCCTGTGCGTACAGGCCCAGCAGGAGCGAGCCGATGAGCGGCGTCGAGGGCGTCGACGTCTTGTGCAGCCGGTAGCCGGCGAGGACCACGTCGGCCGTGCGGGCGTGCTTGATCTTCAGCAGCGCCCGCTTGTTCGGCTGGTACGGGTCGTCGAGCCGTTTTGCGACCACGCCGTCGAGGCCCGCGCCCTCGAACGCCTCGAACCAGTCGCGCGCGACGCCGGCGTCCTGCGTGCGGGGCGTGGCGTGCACCTGCGGCCCGTCGAGCGCCAGCCCGTCGAGCGCCTCGAGCCGTTCGCGCAGCGGCCGCCCGGACAGGTCGTCGCCGCCGAGGGCGAGGACGTCGAAGACGACGAGGCTGGCCGGAGTCTCCGACGCGAGGAGCCGCACCCGCGACGCGGCGGGGTGGATCCGTTGGCCCAGGGCGTCGAAGTCCAGGTGCGCCGCCCGGGCCGCGCCGTCCCCGGGGCGGGCGACCACGATCTCGCCGTCGACGACGCAGCGCTCCGGCAGCGCGTCGAGCGCCGCGTCCACCACGTCCGGGAAGTAGCGCTGCATCGGCCGACCGTTGCGGGAGTCGATCCGCACGTCGTCGCCGTCGCGGAACACCAGGGCGCGGAACCCGTCCCACTTCGGCTCGTACACCCAGACGTCGTCGCCCGGAGGCTGGTCCGGCACGTCCGGCACCGACTTCGCGAGCATGGGCAGCACGGGCGGTTCGAGCGGCAGCGTCATGCTGGCGAACCTACTCCGGGAGGTGGGCCGGCACCTCCGCTCGCCTCGGGAACTCGAGCCGCACCCGGACGGTCACCCTGCCGGCGTCGTCCCGGTGCGCGACCGCGTGCCCTCCGCGCTCGGCGCCGTCGAGCTCGACCGTCAGGGGGGCGCCCTCGCCCAGGAAGTTGCGCCACCAGCTCTTGGCGTCCGGCATCCCGACCCCGATGACGACCTCGTCCCCCCGGCGGCGGTACCCGACCGGGATCGCGAACTCGCGCCCCGACCGGCGCCCCGTGTACCGGACGATCGTGAGGGTGCGGCGGAGCGCTCCGCCCCAGCGGGGCGACCTGCGCCAGGCGAGCACCCCGGCGTTGAACCGGGTGACGAAGCGGCGGGAGCGGGGCGAGCCCAGGCTCGGCATGAGGTGTTCCTTCCTGACGCGCGGCGGGGACGCCGGTCGGCGCCCCGTCACGCTAGCAAGGCAACCGGAACGACTCGTCCACTTCCGCCTCGAGTGAGAGCGATGACCGCCGAGCACTCTCACACCCGCCCGGCCGCGCGCCCCGCGGACGGCGCCACGGCCGCGCAGCGGGCCGACGCCCGCCACAACCGCGACCGGATCGTCGCCGCGGCGCGTGAGCTGTTCGCCGTCACCCGCGACGACCTCGCGCTCGTCGTCATGGCCGACAGCGGCGTCGGTGGCCGCCACACCGGAGGAGGCCGCGGTCGCCTCGCGCCGGCTCGTCGGCCTCCTGCTCAGCGGGCTGCGCGCCGACGGCGCCGTGCGGCTGCCCGCCCCGACCGGCCGGGGGCTGCTGGAGTCGCTCAGGCTCCCGCCGACTCCTGGTGCACGTCGGCGGCCCTCGTCCCGGTGATGCGGTAGACGTCGAAGACGCCGTCTACCTTGCGCACCGCGGTGAGCACCTGCTGCAGGTGGCCGGGCTCCGCCATCTCGAAGACGAACTTCGACAGGGCGATCCGGTCGGACGACGTCGAGACCGACGCCGACAGGATGTTGACGTGGTAGTCCGACAGCACCTTGGTGACGTCGGACAGCAGCCGCGACCGGTCGAGCGCCTCGACCTGGATCTGCACCAGGAACATCGTGTTGGCGCCCGTGGTCCAGGACACGTCCACCATGCGCTCGGGCTGCGCCTTGGCCAGCTGCTCGGCGTTGGCGCAGTCCGCGCGGTGCACGCTGACGCCAGCGCCGCGGGTCACGAAGCCGACGATCGAGTCGCCGGGCACCGGGGTGCAGCACTTGGCGAGCTTCACCCAGATGTCGTCCACGCCCTTGACGACGACGCCGGGGTCGCCGGTGCGGCCGCGGCGCGACGGGCGGCCGGGGGCCGCGGCCTCTGCGGCGTCCTCCTCGGTGCCCTCCTCGCCGCCCAGCGACTTGACCAGCAGGTCGACGACGTGCGGCGCGGACGCGTGCCCCTCGCCCACCGCCGCGTAGAGCGCGGAGACGTCGGCGTAGCGCATGTCGTTCGCCAGCCCGACCAGCGCCTCGTGGCTGAGCAGGCGCTGGATCGGCAGGTTCTGCTTGCGCATCGCCTTGGTGATGGCGTCCTTGCCCTGCTCGATCGCCTCCTCGCGCCGCTCCTTGGTGAACCACTGGCGGATCTTGTTGCGGGCGCGCGCCGACTTCACGAAGGCGAGCCAGTCGCGCGAGGGGCCCGCGGACTCCGCCTTGGAGGTGAGGATGTCGACCGTGTCGCCGTTCTGCAGCGTCGAGTCCAGCGGCACGAGCCGTCCGTTGACGCGGGCCCCCATGGTGCGGTGGCCCACCTCGGTGTGCACCGAGTACGCGAAGTCGACCGGCGTCGCCCCGGCGGGCAGCGCCATCACCTCGCCCTTCGGCGTGAAGACGTACACCTCCGCGCCGCCGATCTCGTAGCGCAGCGAGTCGAGGAACTCGCTCGGGTCGGCGGTCTCGCGCTGCCAGTCCACGAGCTGGCGCAGCCACGCCATGTCGTTGGCGCGCGGGTCGTCCGACGTCGTCTTGCCGGCCGGCGCCATCTGCTTGTACTTCCAGTGCGCGGCGACGCCGTACTCCGCGCGACGGTGCATGTCGTGCGTGCGGATCTGGATCTCGACGGGCTTGCCGCCAGGGCCCACGACCGTCGTGTGCAGCGACTGGTACATGTTGAACTTCGGCATCGCGATGTAGTCCTTGAAGCGGCCCGGGACCGGGTTCCAGCGCGCGTGGAGCGCGCCGAGCACCGCGTAGCAGTCCCGCACCGTGTCCACGAGGACGCGCGTGCCGACCAGGTCGTAGATCTCCGCGAAGTCGTGCCCGCGGACGATCATCTTCTGGTAGATCGAGTAGTAGTGCTTCGGGCGGCCGGTGACCGTCGCCTTGATCTTCGCGCTGCGCAGGTCGGCGGAGATCTGCTCCCGCACCACCGACAGGTACTCCTCGCGGGCGGGCGCGCGCTCCGCCACCAGGTGCACGATCTCGTCGTACACCTTGGGGTAGAGCGTCTGGAAGGACAGGTCCTCCAGCTCCCACTTGATGGTGTTCATGCCCAGCCGGTGCGCCAGCGGGGCGTAGATCTCGAGCGTCTCGCGCGCCTTGCGCTGCGCCGACGAGCCGGAGACGTACTTCCACGTGCGGGCGTTGTGCAGCCGGTCCGCGAGCTTGATGACCAGCACGCGGATGTCCTTGGCCATCGCGACGACCATCTTGCGCACGGTCTCCGCCTGGGCGGCGTCGCCGTACTTCACCTTGTCCAGCTTGGTGACCCCGTCGACGAGCATGGCGATCTCCTCGCCGTACTCGCGGGTCAGCTCGTCGAGCCCGTAGTCCGTGTCCTCGACCGTGTCGTGCAACAGCGCGGCCGCCAGGGTCGCGCCGTCGAACCCGAGCTCGGCGAGGATGGTCGCCACGGCGACAGGGTGCGTGATGTACGGGTCGCCGGACTTGCGCTCCTGGCCCCGGTGACACCGCTCGGCCGTCGCGTAGGCGCGCTCGAGCACCGAGAGGTCGGACTTCGGGTGGTTGGTGCGCACAGCCTGGAGCACCGGCTCCAGCGCCGGCGTCGTGGGCGGCGCGCCCCGCACCCCGAGCCGCACGAGCCGGTTGCGCACGCTCCGGCCGGACCCCGAGCCGCGGCCCGGGACCGCCCCCTGCCCGGTCGATCCCTGGGGCGCGTTGGCGGCGCGCACGACCTTCGTCTCGTCGCTCATCAGCGCCTCCTTCCGCAACCACCGCGGGGTCGCCGCCGGCCGGGACGGCAAGTCTACGACTCCACGCGGAGCAGAGCCTCGACCGTCCGTCCGGTCAGCCTGTCGCGTCCGCCCAGGCCGGCGAGCTCGAGCAGGAACGCCAGGGCGACCACCTGGCCGCCCGACCGCTCCACGAGCTCGGCCGCCGCGCACGCCGTGCCGCCGGTCGCGAGCACGTCGTCGACCAGGAGAACACGCGCCCCCGCCTCGAGTGTTCCCGTGCGCAGCTCGATCGCGGCGGAGCCGTACTCGAGGTCGTAGTCCACCCGTTCCACCGGCGGCGGCAGCTTGCCCGCCTTGCGCAGCGGCAGGAACCCCACCCCGAGGCGAGTGGCGAGCGGCGCCCCCAGGAGGAAGCCCCGCGCCTCCATGCCCGCGACGACGTCCACGCCGCCGTCCGCGTCCACGAGGCGGGCGAACGCCTCCACGACGTCCGCCAGCGCCGGGCCGTCCGCGAGCAGCGGGGTGATGTCGCGGAACACGACGGGCGGGTGCGGGTAGTCCGGCACGTCGCGGATCAGCGCGCGCACCTCCGCCGCTCGCTCGGCGCCGAGCCCCCGGAGCCCGTCCAGGACGATGTCGTCCGGACGGTCGCCGGGGCGCCCGCCGCCGGGCACGCCGAAGCCTGAGCTGTCATCCATCGCGTGACCCCCGGCTCAGTGTCCGCGCTTGCGGCGCGGCTGGGCGCGGTTGCCCTGGTGCTGGCCCGGGATCAGCTGCGCAGACCCGGTCGTGAACGCCGCGACCTCGGCGTCGTGGCCGCCCTCCGCGACCAGGCCGGCGCGCTCCGCCAGGACCGCCTTCGTGTGCGCGGCGATCTTCGGCTCGCGATCCCGCAGCGCGACGTCGAGCGGCGTCGCGAGGAAGAGCGACGACGCGGCGCCGACGGCGATACCGACGAACAGCGACAGCGACAGGTCGCGGAGCGTGCCCGCCCCCAGCAGGAACGCGCCGACGAAGAGGATGCTCGCCACCGGCAGGAGCGCCACGACCGACGTGTTGATCGAGCGCACGAGGGTCTGGTTCACGGCGAGGTTGGCGCGCTCCGCGTACGTGCTGCGGGTCTGCGTGAGCACGTCCGCCGTGTTCTCGCGGACCTTGTCGAACACGACCATCTTGTCGTAGAGCGAGAAGCCGAGGATGGTGAGGAAGCCGATGATCGTCGACGGCGTGACCTCCCAGCCGATGGCCGCGTAGACGCCGGCCGAGATGAGCAGGTCGGCGAGCATCGCGACGATCGCCGCCACGGACATCCGCCAGGCGCGGAAGTACACGGCCATGAACAGCGCCGCGGCCACCACGAACACCACGGTGCCCCACAGCGCCCGCATGGAGACGCCCGCGCCCCAGGTCGGGCCGACGAAGGACGTCGTCACCGCGGACTCGTCGACGTCGTACGCGGTGGCGAGGCCCGTGACCAGGGCGGCCTCCTGCTCCGGCGTGACCGTCTCGGTCTGCACCCGGACCGCCGAGCCGCCCACGATCGCGACGCGGGGCTCCTCGTTCGGGAGCACCTCGTGCACCGCGTCGATCGCGACCTGCTGCTCCGTGGAGCTCGCGTCGTTCACCGTGAACTCCGTGCCGCCGCGGAAGTCGATGCCGAGGGTGAGGCCCTTGATCAGGATCACGGCGATCGACGCGACGGCGAGGATGCCCACGATCGTGAACCAGCGCTTGCGGCGCTGCACGATCGGGTAGGACCGCCGGCCCGTGTACAGGTCGTTGCCCCACTGGGCGAAGTGCATGCCGGCCATCAGCGGCTCTCCTCGTTCGTGCCGGAATGGTTCTCACCGGTCGCCGAGGGCGATCCGTCGTCCGGTCCTGCGTCCGGCTGCGGGTCTGCCTCCTCCGCGGCCGCCCGGCGCTCGGCCGCGCGCCGCTCGGCGATCGTCAGCCGGCGCCCGGAGGCGTCGGTGACGGGGGCCGCGGGGGCCTGCCGTGCACCGCTGTGCACGGGCTCGGCGACCACGCGCTCGCCCGGCGCCTCGGCGCCGGTGTCGGCGCCCTCGGAGGCGGCGCCGGCCACGGCGGGCTGCGGCATCCGCACCCGGCCGGCGCCCGCGTACCGCGGGCCGGAGCTCGCGCGCAGGCGCTCGGGCGACAGGCCCGACCACAGGTGGCCGTCCCGGAAGAACGGGATCTTGGTGATGACCTCCATCATCGGGTGCGTGAACCAGAACACGACGGCGACGTCGATGATCGTGGTCAGACCCAGGGTGAACGCGAAGCCCTGCACGCCGCCCACGGCGAGGAAGTACAGGATGATCGCGGAGATCAGGTTGACGGCCTTGGCGGCGAGCACCGTGCGCCGGGCGCGGGCCCAGCCGCGCTCGACCGCGTAGGCGAGGGTCCGCCCGTCGCGCAGCTCGTCGCGGATCCGTTCGAAGTACACGATGAACGAGTCCGCCGTGAAGCCGATGGCGACGATCAGGCCGGCGACGCCCGCGAGCGAGAGCCGATAGCCCATCCCCCAGGAGAGCAGGGCGATCGACACGTAGGTGATCACGCCCGCGACCACCAGCGACGCGACCGTCAGCAGGCCGAGCGTGCGGTACTGCAGCAGCGAGTACACGACGACGAGCGCGAGGCCGATGAGGCCGGCGATCAGGCCGTTGCGCAGCTGCTCGGAGCCGAGGGTCGCGGAGATGACCTCCTGGCTCTCGACCGTGTACTGCACCGGCAGGGCGCCGAAGCTCAGCTGGTTGGCCAGCGTGGCCGCGGAGTCGCGAGTGAACGACCCGGAGATCGTCGCCTGGCCGTTGGAGATGATCGTGCCCGGGGACAGGGACGGCGCCGAGACGACGAGCCCGTCCAGGACGATGGCGAACTGGTTGCGCGGCGCCTCGAGGCCCTGCAGACGGGTCGTGGTCTCGCGGAACTCCTTCGTGCCCACGGAGTCGAAGTTGAGGAAGACGCCCCACTCGTTGGTGGTGGTGCCGTTCGCGCCGGGGACGAGGCCGGAGCTCGCCGACGAGATGTGCACGCCGTCGACCTCCATCGGGCCGAGGATGTACTTCAGCCCGTCCTGCTCGCCGCACGTCACCAGCGGCTTGTCCGGGTCGTCCCCGCCGCCGCCCTTGAGGTTGGCGGGGTCGGTGCAGTCGAGCTGCTCGAACTGCTTCTGGATCTCCGGCGTGATCTGCGCCAGGTCGCTCGGGTCGGAGGCTGCTGCCTCCTCGCCCTCCGGGGTCGCCGACGGCGACGGGTCCGCGTCGTCGCCCTCGGTCGGGGTCGCGGTGGCGGTCGGCGTGGCCGACGGGTCGACGTCCGCCGGGACGGACAGCGGCGCACCCGCGCCCTTGCCGCTCGGCGCGTCGCCGGCGGCGTCCTCAGCGGCCGCGTCGTCCTTGGCCGCGTCGTCCTTGGCCGCGTCGTCCTTGGCGGCGTCGTCCTGCGCCGCGTCGCCGGCGTCGGCGCTGGGCGAGGCGGACGGCTCGGGGGTCGGCGTGCCCGCGGCGTACGTCAGCACCGGGCGGAAGCGCATCTGCGCCGGCTGCGAGATGAGGTCGATGGTCTCCTGCGACACCTCGCCGGGGATCCCGACGACGATGTTCTGGGAGCCCTGCGCGGTGATCTCCGCCTCGGACACGCCCGAGGAGTCGATGCGCTGACGGATGACGTTGATCGACTCGTCGATCGTCGCCGACGTCACCTGCGACCCGTCGGTGGTGTCCGCCTTCAGGATCAGCTGCGTGCCGCCCTGCAGGTCGAGCGCCAGCCCCGGGGCCCAGCTCGCGCCGTCCGGGTTGGAGTCGGACTTGGCGTCCCAGAAGACGCCGGCGCCGAGGGCGAGGAACGGCAGGACGATCGTCAGGATCGTGAAGACCACGAGGGTGCGTACCGGACGCGACCGCTTCGTGCGTGAGTTCGCCAACTTCTGTCTCTTCCCGTCTGCGCGCCGCCGCGGGGCCGGCGCGTGATGGCGCCGGCCGGGATCACCCCGACCGGCGCGTCGTCAGGCCGACGGGCGCGAGCGCCCGCCGTCCCATGTCGCTGGTGCTGTCACTTCGATGCTGTCACTTGGTGGTGCCGGCCTCGCCCTCGTCACGACGCTGCTGCTCCCGGTACTCCCGCTGCGCGGTGTCCAGGCTCGACAGGTCGTCGGGGACGTCGATGTGACCGTCGCCGGAGGTGATCGTACCGGTCGCGGAGGAGTCGCTTGTGACGTCGGTCTCGTCGGCCTCGGCCACGGGCTCCTCGACCGGCGCGTCCACGCGCTTGGCGATGGCCGCGCGCAGCCAGCGGGTCTGCGCGCCGCCGGGGCCGGTCTCGATGGTGACGGTGTCGGTCGCCTCGTCGATCTCCACGACCGTGCCGAACAGGCCCGAACCGGTCATGACCTCCTGACCCGGCTCGAGCTGCGACCGGAACTCGGCCTGCTGCTTCTGCTGCTTGCGCGTCCGCTGGCTCATGAAGAACATGAGGCCGGCGAGGACCACGAAGAGGATGATGAGTTCCACGGAGCGTCCTTGTCTGTCGCTGCCCGACGGTCGTCGACCGACTGCCGGGCGTCGGGGGCGCACCGGTCGGCACGCCGGCGCAGAGTCCTGCGCACACGGCCCCCAACGAGCACGGCACCCGTCGAGTTCCGGCCCTGGGCCGTCGGCGGCCGGGGGCGCTCCCAGTCTACTGGGGCGGCCCGGCGTCCCTGTCGGACCCGTCGAACAGGGTTCCCCCGAGCGGCGCGCCCCACGCGCCGGGCGGCGGCTCGAGCCCGAGGTGCTCCCAGGCGGCCTGCGTGGCGACCCGGCCGCGCGGCGTGCGGCCCAGGAGCCCTTCGCGGACGAGGTACGGCTCGGCCACCGTCTCCACGGTGTCCGGCTCCTCACCCACGGTCATCGCGAGCGTGCCCAGGCCCACGGGACCGCCGGCGAACCGGCGGCAGACGGCGTCGAGCACGGCACGGTCCAGCCGGTCGAGGCCGATCGGGTCGACCTCGTAGACCTCCAGCGCCGCCCGGGCCGCCCGGAGGTCGAGGCTGCCGTCCCCGCGCACCTGGGCCCAGTCGCGCACGCGGCGCAGCAGGCGGTTGGCGATGCGGGGGGTGCCGCGCGACCGGCCCGCGATCTCGTGCGCTGCGGCGTGCTGGATGTCGACGCCGAGCAGGCCGGCGGACCGGGTGATGACGCGCTCCAGCTCGGCGGCGTCGTAGAAGTCGAGGTGCCCGGTGAACCCGAAGCGGTCGCGCAGCGGGGCGGGCAGCAGGCCCGACCTCGTCGTCGCGCCGACGACGGTGAACGGCGGCAGCGCCAGCGGGATCGCGCTCGCGCCCGCCCCCTTGCCGACGACGACGTCGACGCGGAAGTCCTCCATCGCGACGTACAGCAGCTCCTCGGCCGGGCGGGCCAGCCGGTGGATCTCGTCGATGAAGAGGACCTCGCCCTCCTCCAGCGAGGACAGCACCGCCGCGAGGTCGCCCGCGTGCTGGATCGCCGGGCCGCTCGTGACCCGCAGCGAGGTGCCGAGCTCGGCGGCGATGATCATCGCCAGCGTGGTCTTGCCGAGCCCGGGCGGGCCGGACAGCAGGACGTGATCGGGTGACGCGTCGCGGGCGAGCGCGGCCTGCAGGACGAGGGAGAGCTGGTCGCGCACCACGCGCTGGCCCACGAACTCGTCGAGCTTCTTGGGCCGCAGCGCCGCCTCGGCCGCGCGCTCGACGTCGTCGGCCGAGGAGGTGACGAGCCGCTCCCCGCCGTACTCCGGGTCCGCCTCAGCCACGGCGGCCGCCCAGGGAGCGCAGCGCCGCGCGCAGCGTGGCCGCGACGTCGATCGGGCTGTCGGCCGGGCGGTCGTCGCCCGCGTCCGCGAGGACCCGGTCGACGGTGTCCTGGGCGACCTTGGCGGCCCAGCCCAGGCCCACGAGCGCCTCGACCACCTGGTCGCGCGCCGGGTCTCCCGCGGCGACGGGCGGCGCGTCGGGCACGACGGCGCCGGCGGCGGCGGACGTCGGGGCGCCCAGCTTGCCGGACAGCTCGAGCACCATGCGCTGGGCGCTCTTGGGGCCGACACCGGGGATGCGGCGCAGCGCCGCGAGGTCCTCGGACGCGACGGCGCGGCGCAGGGCGTCGGGGGTCAGCACGGCGAGCATGGCGAGAGCGATCCGGGGCCCGACGCCGGACACGGACTGGGCGGTCTCGAAGACCTCCCGTTCGTCCGCCTCCGCGAAGCCGAACACCGTCATCGAGTCCTCACGGACGACCAGCGTGGTGTGCAGCTGGGCCCGCTCCCCCACCCGCAGGCCGGCGAGGGTGCCCGGGGTGGCGTGCACGAGGTACCCGACCCCGCCGACGTCGAGCACGGCCCGCTCCAGCGTCACGTGCGTGACCGTGCCGGTCAGGGAGGCGATCACCGTGGTCCTTCCGTCGAAGAGGCCGTCGAGATGTCCGTCGACACGGCCGTCGAACACCCGTACGAGGCGTCACTGTAACAACCGGCGCCGACGCCGGGGCGGGCGACACTCGACGAGCCGCACGACGAGCCGCGCGACGGCGACCGGGCGGCCCGGGTCCCGCTCAGCGCCGGGCTCGGGAGGGGGCGCCGCGGTGCGAGCCGGTGCGCGCGGTGCGCTCGGCCGCCGCCCAGGCG
>JADHZE010000012.1 GCA_026934365.1 Isoptericola sp. QY 916
ATTTCCGGCCGGCGCACTGCCTCACTCGGGCACCACGGTCGCGTCGATGCTCGGCCTCAGCGGCCTGCCCGACGAGCTCGCGGCGACGGGCCCGGACGGCACGCCCGTGCGGATCCCCGCGTTCTCCACGCCGGAGGACGCGGTGACGGCGCTCGGCAAGGTCGTGACGTACGCGCGCTGGCGCACGGAGGACCGCGGCACCCACGTGCGGCCCGAGGGGATGGACGCGCGGCGCGCGCGCCGGCTCGTCGAGGGCTGGCTCGCCGACGCCGAGGGCGGCGACGGGCGGGTGCTCACCCAGGACGAGACGGCCGAGCTGCTCGACTGCTACGGCGTCCCGCTGTGGCGCTCGCGGACCGTGCGCACGGCGGACGAGGCCGTCGCGGCGGCGGACGCGCTCGGCTGGCCGGTCGCCCTCAAGACCGCGTCGACGGCGCTGCGCCACCGCACCGACCTGGGCGGGGTGCGCCTGGACATCGCGGACGCCGCCGAGCTGCGTGCCGACGTCGAGCGCATGCGACAGGTGGCGCTGGAGGTCCTGGGGGAGGACGAGCCCGCCATGGAGGTGCAGGCGATGGCTCCCGTCGGGGTGCCGTGCGTCATCCGCTCCGGCGAGGACCCGCTGTTCGGCCCGAAGGTGTCCTTCGGCCTCGCGGGCGACGCGACCGACCTCCTCGACGACGTGGCCTACGGCATCCCGCCCCTGACCGACGTCGACGTGGCCGCCATGGTGCGCACCGTGCGCGCGGCGCCGCGGCTGTTCGGGTACGGCGGCGCGCCGGAGGCCGACATCGACGCGCTCGAGGACGTGCTCGCGCGCGTGTCCGTGCTGGCCGACGACCTCCCCGAGCTCGCGTCGCTGGAGCTGTACCCGGTCGTCGTCGGCTCGGTCGGCGTGAGCGTGCTGCACGCCGTCGTCCGGCTGCGGTCGGGGGCCCAGCGGGCCGACGCTCCCCGGCGCGCGCTGCCCGGCTGATCCCCGGCTGGTGCCCGGCTGAGTGTCGGTCCGGGCGTCCCCCGTTCGTCGTGCTGATGACAGCCGACCAGCGAGGAGCGCACCATGACCACGACCCGGACCGAGGGCGTCGCCTCGGCGCCCGCCGTCCCGCCCATCGTCGACCGGGAGGCCTGGCGGGCCACCCGCGAGGACCTGCTCGTCCGGGAGAAGGCGCACACGCGGGAGGGAGACGCGATCGCCGCCGCCCGCCGCCGCCTGCCGATGACGGAGGTCGACGCGGGCTCCGTCGTCGTCGGGCACCACGGCCCCACCACGCTGCTGGACCTGTTCGCCGGGCGCGAGGAGCTCGTCGTCTACCAGCACATGTGGCACCCGGGCGCGCCGGTCGAGGACCAGTGCGCGGGCTGCACCCTCACGTACCTCGCCGTGCAGGACCCTGCCTACCTCACCGCCCGTGGCGTGTCGTTCGCGGTGCTCGCGCAGGCGACCTACGCCGAGCTCGCGCCGTTCGTGGAGTTCATGGGATACCCGCAGCACTGGTACGCGGTCGCGGACCCCGCGTCCCGCGGGGAGGACGAGATCGTGCGCGGCGACAACTCCGGCACCTGGGTGTGCTTCCTGCGCCAGGGCGACCGGGTGTTCCTCACCGGCACGCTCGCGGGGCGAGGTTGCGAGGCCACGATGCCGGCGCTCGCGCTGCTCGACCTGACGCCCCGCGGCAGGCTCGAGGCCTGGCAGGACTGCCCCGAGGGGTGGCCGGACGGCAGGGAGCCCGGCTGGTTCTGGCGGGCGCACGCGGACGGGTCCGGCAGCGGCTGGGGTGCGGGCCGGCCCACCGCCCAGTGGGCGCGCCCGGACGCCGCCCCGGCGGGGGACTCGGGTCACGACCACCCGCACGGGACGGCCCGCCCCGG
This sequence comes from Isoptericola sp. QY 916, assembly GCA_026934365.1. GTDB lineage: Bacteria > Actinomycetota > Actinomycetes > Actinomycetales > Cellulomonadaceae > Isoptericola > Isoptericola nanjingensis. The sequence continues at coordinate 1,873 of JADHZE010000012.1, forward strand.
CGATGGTGGTCTCCCGCCGGGGGTGGTGGGAGAATGCGCGGGTGCCGCATGCGACCGCCCGTGAGAACCTCCGTGCCGACCTGTCCGCCCACGTGCGCCGGGCCGGGTACTACCCGGACCTCGTGGAGGACGTCCTCGACGTCGCCCTCGCCGACGAGGACGTGCTCGCCCACCTCGTCCAGGCGGAGACCACGTTCGACGACGCCGTGCGCCGGCACCTCACCGTGCTGGCCCTCACGCCGACGCGCCTCGTCACCGCGCACGTCGACGACCACGAGGGCGACGCCGCCCACCCGTCGTCGGCGGCCGCGACCACGGAGGCCGTGCCGCTGAACGAGATCCGGTCCGTCGCGCTGACGCACATCGTGGACGAGCCGGCGGAGCACCGGCCCGGCGACAGCGCGTCCGAGCTCACGCTCGCGATCGGGTGGGGCGCCGTCTCCCGCGTCGACCTCGAGCCGGCGCAGTGCCCGGACCCGAACTGTGAGGCCGACCACGGCCTCACCGGCACGCTCACGCCCGACGACGTCGTGGTACGCGTCAGCGGGGCCGCGGAGGGTCGGGACGCCCTGCGCCGCGCGATCGCGTTCTCGCGCTCCCTGTCGGCGGCGACCGGGGCGGGCGGGCGCGCCGCCCGATGACGGCGACCCTCGCGCTGCCCGACGGCCTCCTCGCACCCTCCTACGGGACGGGCTCACTCGCCGCCGTGCTGCCCGCCGTCGCGGGCGCCCTCGGGGCGGACCTCACGACGGCGACCGGGCTCCGGTCGGCGGACTGCCGCGACGCGCTCGGGCTGCCGTCCGAGGTGCAGCGCGCGGTCGTGGTCCTCGTCGACGGCCTGGGCCTGGCCAACCTCGCCGAGCGCGGCGGGCACGCCCCGTTCCTGCGCTCGCTGGCCGCGGAGGGCCGATCGGTGCTCTCCAGCTTCCCCTCGACGACGGCGGCGGCGCTCGCGACCTTCGGCACCGGGACGGCCCCCGGCCGCACAGGGCTCCTGGGCTACACGCAGCGCAACCCCGCCACGGGCGGCCTCGCCACCACGGTGTCCTGGACCGAGCAGTCGGACCCGTACCGGCGCACCAAGCTCTCCGGGCCGATGCGTGCCGAGCCTGAGGACGTGCAGCGCGAGCCCACGGTGCTCGAGACGCTCGTGCGGGACGGCGTGCGCGTCACCTCGCCCGGCCCCGCCCGGTTCGCGGGCTCCGGGATGACCCGCGCGGCGCTGCGCGGGCCGCGCTACCTGGCCGCCGAGGGGCTGGACGCCCAGGTGGGTGCCACGGTGCGCGAGCTGCGCGCGCCCGGCCTCGTGTACCTCTACCACGGCGCCGTGGACAAGGCGGGCCACCAGCACGGCCCGCAGTCGTGGCAGTGGGGAGACGCCCTGGAGGAGACGGACTCCGAGCTGCGCCGCCTCGTGCGCTCCGTGCCGAAGGGCACGCTCGTCGTCGTCACGGCCGACCACGGTCAGGTGACGGCGGGCCTCTCCCGCCAGCACGACGTCGCCGCGCACCCTGAGCTCGCGCGCGACGTCGCGCTCCTCGGCGGCGAGCCGCGCGCGGGCCACGTGTACGTCACGCCCGGCGCCGACCCGCGGGACGTCGCGGCCCGCTGGGCCGCGGTGCTCGGGGACGACGCGCTCGTCGTCCTGCGCGACGACGCCGTCGCGGCCGGCTGGCTGGGCCCGGTGGCCGACCACGTGCTCCCCGCCGTGGGCGACGTCCTGGTCGCGGCGCGAGGAGCGGCGACCGTGGTCGACTCGCGCCTGCACCCGTCCGGCGCCCGCGAGATGCCGGGCGTGCACGGGTCGCTGACACCCGCGGAGATGGTCGTGCCGCTGCTCGTCGCGCAGGCGTAGCGCGCGCCGCGCCGAATGTCGTGGCGCGCCCGCGTGCCGGGTGCCACGATGCCGAGATGGAGCAGCTCGATCAGGGCGGCGAGCAGGACCCCGCGCCCCGCTGGACCCGCGCCACCGTCTACCCGGACATGTGGGTGGATCCCGACGACGACCCGCGCGAGAGCGACGTCGAGCTGGTCGACGAGCGGGCGATCCTGCTGGACGCACTGCGCTCGTACCGGCTGACCGTCGAGATGAAGTGCGCCGACCTGGACGCGGAGCAGCTCGCCCGCCGCTCGGTGCCGCCGTCCACGATGTCGCTGCTGGGCCTGGTGCGGCACCTCACGGAGGACGAGCGGCACGTGCGCCGCATCATGACCGGCGAGGACGCGCCGTGGCTGTACCGCAGCGAGGCCCACCGCGACGGCGACTGGGACGGCGCCGTCGCCGACCCCGCCGTCGTCGACGAGGCGTTCCTGCACTGGCGCGAGGAGATGGCCGCCACGGACCGCATGATCGACGGCATCGACGACCTCGGCGCGACGAACGCCGGCTTCTCCGACCTCGGCGCGGAGCCGGGCGGCGCGATCTCGCTGCGGGAGCTGCTGCTCAGCCACGTCGAGGAGTACGCGCGGCACTGCGGGCACGCGGACCTGCTGCGGGAGCGGGTGGACGGGCGCGTGGGCCAGTAGCGCGGGGCACGACGCCGGGGAGGCGCGAGGTCTGACAGGATCTGGCCCATGGCCGAGCTCGTCTTCTTCTCCGGGACCATGGACAGCGGCAAGTCGACGCTGGCGCTGCAGACCGACCACAACCACGCGGCGCGCGGGCGGACCGGGCTGATCTTCACCCGCGACGACCGCGCCGGCACGTCCCGGCTGTCGTCGCGGCTCGGGCTCGAGGTGGACGCCCGCGAGGTCACCGACCACACCGACTTCTGGGACGTCGTGGCCGCCGAGCGGCAGGCTGGTCGCGTCGTCGACTACCTCGTGTGCGACGAGGCGCAGTTCTACTCCCCGGCGCAGGTCGAGCAGCTCGCCCGGCTCGTCGACGAGGTGGAGCTGGACGTCTTCGCCTTCGGCATCACCACCGACTTCCGCACCCGGCTGTTCCCCGGCGCCGCCCGCCTCATCGAGCTCGCGGACCGCGTCGAGGAGCTGCAGGTGCGCTCCCTGTGCTGGTGCGGCGCCCGGGCCACCCACAACGCGCGCACCGTCGGTGGCGTGATGGTCGTCGAGGGCGACCAGGTCGTGGTCGGCGACGTCGCGGGGGCGCCCGACGGCGGGCCGGTGTCGTACGAGGTGCTGTGCCGGCGTCACCACATGCGACGCATGACGCAGGCCGACGCCCGCCGTCGCGCGGCGGTCACGGACCAGCTGGACCTGGGCGACGGCGCGTAGCCCGCCGGACGTCGGCCGGAGGTGGGCCGGCGGTCAGGACGAGGGGCGGCCGCCGCCGAACACGATCTCGTCCCAGCTCGGCACCTGCGCGCGGCCCTTGCGTCCCGGGCGTCGCGCGCCCGCCGGCTTGTCGCTCCGGGGCGCCGGTGCGGCGGGCTGCGGCCCGGCGGCGCCCTGCGCGGGCGGACCGCTGGGTGCGGGCGCGTCGTCGACGACGTCGGAACGAGTGTCCTGGTGACCGTCCTGGTGATGGTCCTGGCGCGCGTCCGTGACACCGTCGGCCTTCTCGGACCCGACGTCGTCCTGGTCGAGCGGCAGCACCCCGGGCACCGGCCGGCGCGCGGACGACGGGTGGGTCGAACGGTCGGGAGGCGGGCGCAGGCCCGCCCGGCGCGACCCGAGGTCGACGACGCTCGCGCCCGCCGGGTCGGCGTGCTCCGGCTCCGGGGCGCCGGCCGACGCGTCGGCCGGGGGAGCGCTGACGTGGCCGACGGGAACCGGCTCCGGCGCGGGCGGGACGTCGTCCGCCGCGCGGGCGGGCGTCCTCCGGCGGTCGCCGGGCCGCTGTCCGCGCCGTCCGGCGAGGTCGTCCAGGAGCAGCGCCGTGGTGTCGTCGTCGGGGTGGCGGCGGGGGGCGACCGTCCGGCCGCTCGTCGAGGGCACGCCCAGCACGTCGGGGGAGACCGGGTCGTCCGGCTGGCCGAGCCAGCGCGCCTCGTCGTCGAGCGGTGTCACGACGCGGCCCTTGGGGTCGAAGGTCCAGCGTGCCGACCGGTCGCGGTCGCCGGCGGAGAACCGCACCTCGACCACCCACGGCGCGGTGCCGTCGCGGCGGGCGGACCAGCGGGCCTCGTCGGCCGTGACGCCCCTCGCGGCCAGCCGCGTGTCGGCGACCTCCCCGAGCGTCGTCGTCTCGTCGTCGCCCGGCAGCCGGTGGGCGCGCACCTGACCGATGACGTGGTCGCGCTCCGCGGCCACGGGCCACTCGTAGCGCTGCACGTGCTCGACCGGGAGCCCGGACTCCTCGGCCAGCTCCTCGACCGACGCCCCCGCGCGCAGGCGCGCCTGGAGGTCGCGCGGGCGCAGGGTCGTCGCCGCCTGGGCGCGCAGCGCCTCCGTGCGCGGTCGGTCGCGTCGCACCGCGGCGCGCAACGCCTCCGTGATGGGCAGGGTGCTCTCGGTGCCGTCGGGGCCGCGCAGGACCAGGCGCTCACCGTCCTCGTGCAGCCTCACGAGCTCGAGCTCGGCCATGCTTCCTCCCTCACAGGTCGCCCTCGGGAACTCCGTCGGGGCGGGTCCGCCTGTTCGAGGGTGCCACCGGCGCGGGGCGGCGCCGCGCAGGCGCGTCGGTGTGCCGTCGATTGGCGCGCCCCGGGCGGGCGGGCCTGGGAGGATGGCGTCCCGTGGACGCGTTCACCTCCGGCCCCGTCTCCTACCTGGAGCTCGTCGCCGTCTTCGTCGCGGCGGTCTCGGGAGGGCTCGCCGCCGTGCGCAAGCGGTTCGACGCGTTCGGCGTCCTGGTCCTCGCGTGGGTGACCGGGCTCGGCGGCGGGATCCTGCGCGACGTCCTGATCGGCGACACGCCCCCGGTCGGCATCTCGAGCTGGCGGCTCGTGCTGGCCGCGCTCGCCGCGGGCGTGATCATCTTCTTCTTCCACCCGGGCCTGGAGCGGATGCGGCGCTCCATCCTCGTGCTCGACGCCGCCGCGCTGTCGCTCTTCGTGCTGCAGGGGACCACGAAGTCGCTCGACCTCGGCGCGGGCGTCCTCGCCTCCGTGGTGGTCGGGGTCCTCACCGCCGTGGGCGGCGGGATCCTGCGGGACGTGCTCGTGGGCGAGGTGCCGCTCGTGTTCGCGGACCGCCAGCTCTACGCCGTGCCCGCGCTCGTCGGCGCCGGCCTCACCGCGCTGCTGTGGCACGAGGACGTGCTGCAGGTATGGACCGCCCTCGGGGTGGTGGTCCTCGTCTTCGGTTTTCGCATCGCGTCGCTCGCGCGCGGGTGGACCGTGCCGCACCCCGGCCCCGGCTGGACCGCCCGGTGGGGGCGGCGGTCGGGCAAGATGTAGGCCGTGGACGAGCGAGCGGCGAACGGGGACCAGACCGACGGGAGCGACACCGGCACCGGTGTCGAGATCGACGTCGAGATCGACGTCGAGATCGACGTCGAGATCGGCGTCGACGTCGAGGCGCTGCGGGCGCTGGCCCGCAGCCTCGCGTGCGAGGCGGGGGCCCTGGTGCGCGACGGCCGCCCGGAGCGGGTCGAGGTCGCCGCGACCAAGTCGTCCGACGTCGACCCGGTGACGGACATGGACCGGGCGGCCGAGGCGCTGCTGCGCCGGCGGCTGGCCGAGGAGCGGCCCGACGACGCGATCCTCGGCGAGGAGGGCGACGACGTCCCGGGGACGTCCGGGCTCACGTGGGTGCTGGACCCGATCGACGGCACGGTCAACTACGTGTACGGCGTCGCGTCCTATGCCGTCTCGGTGGCCGTCGTGGCGGGTCCCCCCGACCCGGGGCGGTGGACGGCGCTCGCAGGCTGCGTGCACTCGGTGGTCGACGGACGCACCTGGACCGCGGCACGGGGTGGCGGGGCGGAGCGCGACGGGCGGCCGCTGTGCGTGCGCCGCCCGGACGCGCTGTCGCGGTCGCTGGTCGGCACGGGGTTCGGGTACGCGCCCGAGCGGCGCGCCCGCCAGGCCGAGGTCCTCGTCGGCGTCCTGCCCCGGGTGCGCGACATCCGGCGGATCGGGTCCGCGGCGATCGACCTGTGCCTGCTCGCAGAGGGAGCGCTGGACCTCTACTACGAGCGCGGGCTCAACCCGTGGGACCTGGCGGCCGGGGCGCTCGTGGCCGCGGAGGCCGGGGCGTGGGTCGGCGGGCTGCACGGTCGTGGCCCGGGCGCCGCCATGACGGTCGCGGGCGCGACCCCGGTCGTGACGGAGCTCGTCCGGTTGCTCGAGGACGCCGACGCCGACCGTCCGGAGGACGGCGCGCGCGGCTGAGCGGCTGACGAGGTTCGGTCGTTCCACGCCCGGGCGCCGGGGTGAAAAACTGCGTCAGACCGACCGTCACGCCGAGGGCGAACAGCGCGCAGCGGCGGTGCGTCGTCGCAGGTCAGCGGCCGATCGTCGCGCTGTGACACGAGGAACAGCGCGTGGTGTCGCGCGCCCGCCCGAAATGGTGCACAATCCGTGGGCCGACCGGGAACAAAACCCGGTCACCGAGCATTATCAGCGCGTACCGATCCCGACACCACGGAGCGTGACCACACAGATGGCAACCGACTACGACGCCCCCCGCAAGAACGACGAGGACGTGGAGCAGGACTCGATCCAGGAGCTCCAGGCGCGTCGTTCCGACAAGTCGTCGGGTGTCGTCGACGAGGACGAGACGGAGGCCGCGGAAGGCTTCGAGCTTCCCGGCGCCGACCTGTCCGGCGAGGAGCTCGCGGTCCGCGTCCTGCCCCGCCAGGCCGACGAGTTCACCTGCACGAGCTGCTTCCTCGTCCACCACCGCAGCCAGCTGGCCTACGAGAAGAACGGCCAGATGATCTGCACGGAGTGCGCCGCCTGACCGACCGCAGCGTCGGGGCACCAGCACCACGGACGACACGGGCCGTCACGTCGAGGACGTGACGGCCTTCGTCGTCCCCGGCACGGCGCGACGACGGGAGCCGACGAGACGGGTGCCTGCCCTCAGCGCGTGAGCGCCGCGGCCAGCTCCTGCGGGTGCCGCGTCGACAGCAGCCAGTACGGGGTCGGGTCGAGCGGGTCCTCGAGCTCCACGCGCAGGCCGGTGCGCGCCCACGCGCGCAGGCACACGAACGCGCGCGCGTCGAGGGCAGGGCCGAGGGCGGTCCGCATCGCCTCGGCGTCGTCCATCGTGGTGACCTCGCCCAGGAGGTCGACGGCGATCTGCGCCTTGCCGGCGCGCAGCCGCCCGTCGGCCACCTCGATCACGGGCGCGGTCGCGACGAGGGCCGCGAGGGTGGCGGCCGCGACGAGCAGGCCGACCACGGCACCGACCGTGTGCGCGAGCGGCCACAGGGTCACCGCGACGATGACGCCCAGCCCGACGGCGCCGCACCAGGCCGCCGGCCCCGGGGACAGCCGCTCCCGGTAGACCGGGCCGGTGACGGTGGGGGGGTGGGCCGCGTGCTCGCTCATGGGTCCATCATCCCAGCATCGCGGCGCGGACCCGCCCCGGTCGGGGACGCCGGTGAGCCGTCCGCCGGTCGGCTACGCTTCCCGGGTGCCTGACACCGCCAGCCAGCCCGTGACGCCGCCCGCGAGCCACGACGCCAGCCACGTGAGCACGGACCCGAGCACCGACCCGAGCACCGTCGACGTCCTCGTCACCCTGCTCGACGACGTGCCGACCCCCGCGTACGCGCACCCGGGCGACGCGGGCGCGGACCTCGTGACCACGGTCGACGTCGAGATCCCTCCGCAGGGCCGCGTCGTCGTGCCCACCGGGGTCGCGATCGCGCTGCCGGAGGGGTACGCCGCGTTCGTGCACCCGCGCTCCGGCCTCGCGGCGAAGCACGGGGTGACCGTGGTGAACGCCCCCGGCACGATCGACGCGGGCTACCGGGGGGAGATCAAGGTGATCCTCCTCAACACGGACGTCGCCGAGCCGGTGCGGCTGCGCCGGGGCGACCGCGTGGCGCAGCTCGTCGTGCAGCGGGTGGAGCACGCCCGTTTCCTCGTGGCGACGACGCTGCCCGGGTCGCACCGGGGCGCGGGCGGGTTCGGTTCGAGCGGCGGTTTCGCCGGCGGCTGACGCCCCCGGGCGCGGACCGGGGGCGTGAGCGAACCGGTCTACTGTGGGAGATGGGTAGGGCTCGCCCGGCCGCCGGGCGAGCAGGACGACGAGAAGGAGATCCTCCGTGGGGCTGTTCCGGCGCAACGCGTCGCAGAAGGCGACCGACGAGGCCCGCGAGCCCGCGGCCGCGGAGGCCGTGGCGCCCGCCACCGGCGCCGACGCCGCCACCGACCCGGGAACCGACGGGGCCGCGGGGGAGCGTCCCGAGCGCGGCCCGTTCGACTCGACCCAGGTGACGGGCATGGGCCCGCGCGTGGACCTCGGCGCCGTCTGGCTGCCCGTCCTGCCCGGCCTCGAGCTGCGCATGGAGGTCGACAAGAAGACCCAGAAGGTCACCGGGGTGTCCGCGACGCTCAACGGGTCCGGTCTGCAGGTCCAGGCGTTCGCCGCCCCCCGCACGGAGGGCATCTGGGACGAGGTGCGCGCCGAGATCGGGTCGTCCATCACACGCCAGGGCGGCACGGTCGACGACGTGCCCGGCACGTTCGGGCGAGAGCTCATCGCGCGCATCCCCGCCACCGGGCCCGACGGCAAGCCGGCCGTGCGTCCCGCCCGCTTCGTGGGCGTGGACGGGCCGCGCTGGTTCCTGCGCGGCGTGCTGTCCGGGCGCGCCGCGGTCGACCCGGAGGCCGCGAAGCAGCTCGAGTCCGTGTTCGCGAACGTCGTCGTCGTGCGGGACGGCAACCCCCGCCCGCCGCGCGACCTGCTCACGCTGACCCTGCCCAAGAGCGCGCGCCAGGGCGACGCGCCGGGCGAGGACACCACCGCGGGCCCGGAGGGCGCCGCGCCGCAGACACCGTCGTTCGACCCGCTGACCCGCGGGCCGGAGATCACCGAGATCCGGTGAGCGACCCGGCCGCGAGGCCGGGCCCGTCCACCAGCCTGGAGCTGTTGATGTCCCTGCGAACCGCCGTCCGGCACGCGCTGGCCTCGGCCGACGAGGTCGCCGCCGACGAGGAGCGCCACGAGGCCGCGGCCCACCGCGGCTGCACGCCGGTCGCCGACCTGGGCGACCGGCGTCGGGCGAGCGCCGCCGGCGTGCTGCGCTCGGTCGTGCTGCGCCCCCGCGAGGGCGTCCCGACCGTGGAGGCCGAGCTGTACGACGGCTCCGGCTCCCTCGACCTCGTGTGGCTCGGGCGCCGGGCCATCGCGGGGATCGACCCGGGGCGCCGCATCCGGGTCGAGGGCCTGGTGTGCGACATCGACGGGCGGCGCACCATGTTCAACCCCCGGTACGAGCTGCGCGCGCGGGCCGGCGAGTGAGCGACGGGTACCCCGCGGCGGGGAAGCCGACCGGGCGGACGGAGCCCGTGACGTCAGCGGGGCCCGCGGCGGACGGGCGCGGCGTGCGGGCGGTCACGGGCGACTCGTTCTCGTTCGGGCAGGCCGTCGGCGGCGTGCGCGGCGTGGTCGAGGCGGTGCTGCCCGGCCTGCTCTTCGTGGTCATCTACGTCGTCGCGTCGATGGGCGGCGACGAGCGCGGTGCCCTGACCTGGGCGCTGATCGCCTCCGTGGGCGCGGCCCTCGTCGCCGTCGTGGCGCGGCTCGCGCAGCGCACGCCGATCACGCAGGCCCTGGGCGGGCTGCTCGGCATCGGCGTGGGCGTGTTCTGGGCGTGGAAGTCCGGCGAGGCCCAGAACTTCTACGTGTGGGGGCTGTGGACCAACGCCGCCTACCTCGCGGCCGTCCTCGTCTCGCTGGCGGTGCGCTGGCCCGTCGTCGGGCTCGTGGTGGAGGCGGTGCGCGGCGGGTTCGCCGACGTCGCCGCCGAGCGCGCCCGGCACGCCGACGGCGAGCAGCCGCAGGCCGGGCCCGCCGGCACCGGTTCGCCCGAGACCGCCGCGTCCGGGGCGACCGCGCCGGACGCCGCTCCGAGCCCCCTCGCCGCGCTGGTGGCGTGGCGCAAGGACCCGGAGCTGGTCCGGCGCTACACCCTCGCCACGTGGTTCTGGGCGGGGCTGTTCGCGGTGCGCCTGGCGGTCAAGGTGCCGCTGTACTTCGCCGACAGCGTCGGCTGGCTGGGCACCGCCCACCTGGTGCTGGGCGTCCCGCTCTGGGGCCTCGTGCTCTGGCTCACCTGGGTCGTCGTGCGCGGCGCGCACTCCGGCCGGCCCGCGGCCGCGGCCGACGAGCCGGCCCGACCGGGCGCCTAGCGGTCGTCGCCAGGTCCCTCGTCGTCGAGGCCGTCCACCGCGGCGAGCTCCGGCGCCACGAGGGGATCGCCCGCCGCGATGGCGGGGACGGCCGGGGCGCCGTGGCTGAGCAGGTGCTGGAGCGACTCCTCGTCCGCCTGGCTGCCCATCACGAGCACCAGCTCGTCGCCGGTCTCGAGCGTGTCGTCCGCGGTCGGCGCCAGAGGCTGCGCGCCGCGCACGATGCACGCGAGCACCGTGTCCGTCGGCCAGACGACGGAACCGACGCGGGCGCCCACGAGCGGCGAGTCGTCCGGCAGCGTCACCTCCACGATGTCAGCGCCGGACTGGTGGAAGGTGAAGATCCGCACCAGGTCCCCGACCGCTACGGCCTCCTCGACCATCGCGGTCATGATCCGCGGGGTCGACACGGCGACGTCGACGCCCCAGGAGCCGTCGAACATCCACTCGTTCTTCGGGTTGTTGACCCGCGCCACGGTGCGGGGCACCCCGAACTCGGTCTTGCACAGCAGCGAGAAGACGAGGTTGGCCTTGTCGTCGCCGGTGGCGCCGACGACGACGTCGGCGCTCGTGACGTCCGCGGCCTCGAGCGAGGACAGCTCGCAGGCGTCGGCGAGCAGCCAGTCGGCCTCGGGCACCTGCGCCACCCGCATCGCGGCGGGGTTCTTGTCGATGAGCACGACGTCGTGGTCGTGCGAGAGGAGCTCGCGGGCGATGGACCGGCCGACCGACCCGGCCCCGGCGACGACGACGCGCATCAGCTCTCCTCCCGCCGCGGCTCGTGGGTGAGGACCCGCTCGACGGCGGCCGCGTCGTCGGCGCGCATGAGGACGTGCAGCACGTCGTTCTCCTGCAGCACGGAGCCGGGCGTCGGCAGGATGCCGTCGGTGTAGCGCGACAGGAAGGCGACGCGCGCGCCGGTGGCCTCCTCGATGCGGTGCACCGTCAGGCCGGCCCAGCCGGGGTGGTAGTCGATCTGCGCGAGGCGCACCTGCCCGGACGGGTCGCGGTACTCGTCGGTGGCGCCCAGGGGGAGCATGCGGCGCAGCACCTGGTCGGCCGTCCAGCGCACGGTCGCGACCGTCGGGATCCCGAGGCGCTGGTAGATCTCCGCGCGCTGGGGGTCGTAGATGCGGGCCACGACGTTCTCGACGCCATACGTCTCGCGCGCGACCCGCGCGGCGAGCACGTTGGAGTTGTCGCCGTCGGACACGGCGGCGAAGGCGTACGTGTCCTCGATGCCCGCCTGGACCAGCGTGTCGCGGTCGAAGCCGACGCCCGTCACCTTCTGCCCGGAGAACCCGGCCGGCAGACGGCGGAACGCATCGGGGTTCTGGTCGACGACGGCCACGGAGTGGCCGTGGGACTCGATCGTCTGCGCGAGCGTCGACCCGACGCGGCCGCAGCCCATGATCACGAAGTGCACGGGCGAAACGCTATACCTCGCGGGGCCCCTCGACATCGCCGCCGGCGTCGCCACCGACGTCGCCGCCGACATCGCGACGGGACGCGCGCGCCCGCCGGGCACGGCGGGCATAGCATTGCTCGACGTGTCGGACATCGCGGACGCTGCCAAACGGCTCCTCATCGGGCGCCCCGTGCGCAGCGAGAACCTGGGGCACACCCTCCTGCCCAAGCGGATCGCCCTGCCGGTCTTCGCCTCCGACGCGCTGTCGTCGGTCGCGTACGCCCCGGACGAGATCCTCCTGACCCTGGCGGTCGCCGGCATCGCCGCGACGACGATCTCCCCGTGGGTGGGTCTCGGCGTCGTCGTCGTGCTGCTCGTGGTGGTGTCGTCCTACCGCCAGAACGTGCGCGCCTACCCCTCCGGCGGTGGCGACTACGAGGTGGCGACGACGAACCTCGGGCCGTCGGCCGGCATCGGCGTCGCGTCGGCCCTGCTCGTCGACTACGTCCTCACCGTGGCGGTCTCGATCTCGTCGGGGGCCCAGTACGCGGCCTCCGCCCTGCCGTTCCTCCGCGGCCACGAGGTGCTGTTCGCCGTGGCGGTCGTCGTGATCCTCACGGTGATGAACCTGCGGGGCGTGCGCGAGTCGGGCACGGTCTTCGCGATCCCCACCTACTGCTTCATGGCTCTCGTCGGCCTCCTCGCCGTCGTCGGGGCGATCCGGTTCTTCGCCGGCGACCTGCCGTTGGCCGAGAGCGCCGGCTTCGAGATGACGCCCGAGGCGGGCTTCGACCAGGGGCTCACCGGCCTGGCGGGCGCGTTCCTCCTGGCCCGGGCCTTCGCCTCGGGCTGTGCCGCTCTCACCGGCGTGGAGGCGATCAGCAACGGCGTCCCGGCGTTCCGGAAGCCCAAGTCGCGCAACGCGGCCACCACCCTGGCCCTGCTGGGCGGCATCTCCGCCACGATGATGATCTCGATCCTGCTGCTCGCTCAGGCCACCGGCGTGAAGTACGTGGAGGACGCGCACGAGCAGCTCACCGCCGGCGGGCAGCCGCTGCCGTCCGACTACAACCAGCACCCCGTGCTCAGCCAGCTCGCGGAGGCCGTCTTCCAGGGCTTCACCCCCGCGTTCGTGGCGATCTCGATCGTCACGGGGCTGATCCTCGTGCTCGCGGCGAACACGGCGTTCAACGGCTTCCCCGTGCTCGGCTCGATCCTCGCCAAGGACGGCTTCCTGCCGCGCCAGCTGCACACGCGCGGCGACCGGCTCGCGTTCTCCAACGGGATCATCACGCTCGCCGTCGCGGCGATCGTCCTCATCGTGGCGTTCGACGCGCAGGTCACGCGCCTCATCCAGCTGTACATCGTCGGTGTGTTCGTGTCGTTCACGCTCTCGCAGCTCGGCATGCTGCGGCACTGGACGCGGGCGCTGCGCAAGGAGCCCGACCCCGCCGAGCGTGCCCGCATGCAGCGTTCCCGGATCGTCAACGGCGTCGGCTTCGTGATGACGGCGACCGTGCTCGTCATCGTGCTGGCGACGAAGTTCACGCACGGCGCGTGGATCACCCTCCTCGCGATGGGCGTGCTCTTCGCGCTGATGAAGGCGATCCGCGCCCACTACGCCCGGGTGCGCACCGAGCTCGAGCTCGACGACGTGGCCGGGGCGCGTGCCCTGCCCAGCCGCGTCCACGCGATCGTGCTGGTCTCCAAGATCCACAAGCCGACGATGCGCGCCGTGGCGTACGCGCGGGCGTCGCGCCCGTCGGTGCTCGAGGCGGTGACCGTCGGCGTGGACGCCGAGGAGATCGCGGAACTGCGTGCGAGGTGGGAGGCGTTGGACCTCCCGGTGCCGCTCCGCGTCCTCGACTCGCCCTTCCGGGAGATCACGCGGCCGGTGCTGAAGTACGTGCGCTCCGTGCGCCGTGACTCGCCGCGCGACCTGGTGGTCGTCTACATCCCCGAGTACGTCGTCGGGCACTGGTGGGAGCAGCTGCTGCACAACCAGTCGGCCCTGCGCCTCAAGGGGCGGCTGCTGTTCACGCCCGGCGTGGTGGTGGCGTCGGTGCCGTGGCAGCTCTCGTCGTCGGCGGGCCAGACCGGGCTGGAGGGGACGTCGCCCCGCGGTCCGCGATTCTGACCGGTGTCCTGACCGTGTTCTGACCGGGCCGCGCGCGGGGGAGAATGGTGCCCATGCCCCGACCTCGCCGTTCCGCGCCGCGCCCCCGTCCCACCACACCGGACCCCGAGGTGGGCCGGGAGGTCGAGCTCGAGATCGGCCCTGTCGCGCACGGCGGGCACTGCGTCGCGCGGCTCGACGGCCGCGTCGTCTTCGTACGCCACACGCTGCCCGGCGAGCGCGTCCGCGCACGCGTCACGGAGACCGGCAGCCGGTTCTGGCGCGCCGACGCGGTCGACGTCCTCGAGGCGTCGCCGGACCGCGTCCCGTCCGCCTGGCCCGAGGCCGGCCCGGGCGGGGTCGGCGGAGGCGAGCTCGCCCACGTGGCGCTGCCCGCGCAGCGCCGCTGGAAGGCCGCCGTCCTCGTCGAGCAGCTGCAGCGGCTCGCGAGGCTCGAGCGCGACGTCGTGGTGGAGGGGGCGCCCGGGGACGACGAGCGCGGCGGGCTCGGCTACCGCACCCGCGTCGACCTCGTGGCCGACGCCGACGGCCGGGCCGGGATGCGGCGCTTCCGCTCGCACGACGTGGTGCCGCTCGACGGCATGCCGCTCGCGACCGAGGCGGTCGCGGCGCTCGCGGACGCCGAGGACGTGTGGAGCCGCCGCTGGCGGCCGGGCGCCCGCCTCGAGCTGGTGGCACCGGCCGACGGCGCGGACGCCCTGCTCCTGGTCGACGAGGTGCCGTCGCGTCGCGGCCGCGCGGACACCCGCCCGAACGCCCGCCGGTCGGTCACCGAGACGGTGCGGGCGGGCGGCGCCGAGCACCGCTACCGCGTGGCGGGCGACGGGTTCTGGCAGGTGCACCGGGCGGCGCCCGACCTGCTCGCCGGCGCCGTGCTCGACGCCGTGCACGCGACCCCGGGCGGCCTCGACGGCGCGACCGTGCTCGACCTCTACTCCGGTGCGGGCCTGTTCACCGTGCCGCTCGCCGCGGCCGTGGGTGGCTCGGGCCGCGTCGTCGCCGTCGAGGGCGACGCCCGCGCCGTGAAGGACGCACGCCGCAACGCCCACGACCTGCCGCAGGTCGAGCTGCACCTCGGCGCCGTCGACCGTGTCCTGGCCGACGGCGACGCGACCGGCGCGGACGTGGGCGCCGCGGACGTCGTCATGCTGGACCCGCCGCGCGCCGGCGCCGGCCGGACCGTCGTCGACGCGATCGCCGGCCGCGGCCCGCGGCGCGTCGTCTACGTCGCCTGCGACCCCGCGGCGCTCGCCCGCGACGTCGCCTACCTCGCCGGGCACGGGTACGAGCTCACCGGGCTGCGCGCCTTCGACCTGTTCCCGATGACGCACCACGTCGAGGCGGTCGCGGTCCTCGACCGCTGACGGGTGTCGTCCCCGGGTCAGGGGTGACGAGCGGCCGTGGACGCGAAGCCGAGCCACGTGTGCCGGTTGCGCCACCAGCACCAGCCGACCTTGGGGGCGCCGCGCCGCTCGCTGCCGTCACGGCCGGTCCCGTTCGAGATCCACACGGCGGGGGTGCGCGCGTCGTAGGTCCCGTCCGGCCGGCGCAGCCGGGAGCCGATCGTCATGAAGCAGAGGTTCCGGGCGAGGACGTCGGGGGACTGCAGCACCCAGTGGATCCCCTCGGCGAGGGTGAGCGGGCTGCGACCCTGCGCGGCGATCGCCGGCTCCGCCTCCTCGGGCGACCAGTTCGCCATCTCGTCGCCCCGGTCGGGGCCGGCGACGGCGTAGACGTCGGCGTCCGGCACGTCGACGCCGGGCACGGGCACGAAGTCGTCCGCGTCGGTCATGTCGACGACGACGAAGCCCGCGCGCTCCACGGCGCGTCCGCGGACCGTCGTCGTGCGGCGCAGGTGCCCGGCGAGGGCGGACGGCGGCAGGACGCGCGGGTGGACCACCAGGAGCGACCCGGCCGGGGCCGTGCGCTCCAGCGCCGCGGCGGCGTCGCGCAGCGCGGCGGGGGAGAGCGCCTGCGGGGGCACGACGTCGCGCGCCAGGAGGAGCTCGGCCTGCGCGGTGAGCGAGGGCAGCCGGGGCAGGCCGCCTGTCGCGACAGCGGCGCGGGCGTCGGACGGGGCGGCAGAGGTCGTGGGCGTGCGCGACGGCATGGGCGTCCTTCCGGTCGAGGGCAGCAGCACAACGCGCTGGCCACGACGGTTGTTCCCGTGCGCCGTACGGAAATCTGCCCGCGCACCGGGCCGGGGACCTGACGCCGAGATATCTTGACGTCAAGATATATGGGCTATGCTGAGCAGGTGCCCGGCGTACGCTGGGCGGAGCCCCCCAGAACCACGGCGTCGGAACCGTCGCGCCGCAGCGCGCACGGTGCCCTCGCCGGCCAGCCCCGCAGAAGGAGCCGCAGTGAGCAGCGTGGACACGTTCGGATCGAAGGGAACGCTGGAGGTCGGCGGGAAGGCCTACGAGATCTTCCGCCTCTCCGCCGTCGAGGGCGCCGAGCGCCTCCCGTACTCCCTGAAGATCCTCGCCGAGAACCTCCTGCGCACCGAGGACGGCGCCAACATCACGGCCGACCACGTGCGCGCCCTCGCGTCCTGGGACCCCGACGCCCAGCCCGACACGGAGATCCAGTTCACGCCCGCCCGCGTGATCATGCAGGACTTCACCGGCGTGCCCTGCGTCGTCGACCTCGCCACCATGCGCGAGGCCGTCGCGGAGCTCGGCGGCGACCCGAAGCGGATCAACCCGCTCGCCCCCGCCGAGATGGTCATCGACCACTCCGTGCAGATCGACGTCGCCGGCCGTGCGGACGCCTTCGCCCGGAACGTCGAGTTCGAGTACGAGCGCAACCACGAGCGCTACCAGTTCCTGCGCTGGGGCCAGACGGCGTTCGACGACTTCAAGGTCGTCCCGCCGGGCACCGGCATCGTGCACCAGGTCAACATCGAGTACCTGGCGCGCACGATCATGACCCGCGAGGTGGAGGTCGACGGGCAGAGCGTGCTGCGCGCCTACCCCGACACCTGCGTCGGCACCGACTCGCACACCACGATGGTCAACGGCCTCGGCGTGCTGGGCTGGGGCGTCGGCGGCATCGAGGCCGAGGCGGCCATGCTCGGCCAGCCGGTGTCGATGCTCATCCCGCGCGTCGTCGGCTTCAAGCTGTCGGGCTCCATCCCGGCCGGCGTGACCGCCACCGACGTCGTGCTCACGATCACCCAGATGCTGCGCCAGCACGGCGTCGTCGGGAAGTTCGTCGAGTTCTACGGCGCGGGCGTCGCCCAGGTGCCGCTGGCCAACCGCGCCACCATCGGCAACATGAGCCCCGAGTTCGGCTCGACCGCCGCGATCTTCCCGATCGACGACGTCACCCTCGACTACCTGCGCCTCACGGGCCGCAGCGACGAGCAGCTCGCGCTCGTCGAGGCGTACGCCAAGGAGCAGGGCCTGTGGCTCGACCCGAGCTCGGCGTCCTACGTCGAGCCGAAGTTCTCGGAGTACCTCGAGCTGGACCTCGGCACCGTCGTGCCGTCGATCGCCGGCCCGAAGCGCCCGCAGGACCGCATCGAGCTGTCGCACGCCAAGTCGGCGTTCGCCCGCGACCTGCCGGCCTACGCCCCCGAGGTCATCGACTCCGTGGACGAGGCCGAGAAGGAGTCCTTCCCGGCCTCCGACTCGCCGTCCACCCACGCCCAGGTGCGTCGCACCGTGCCGGTGACGGACAGCGAGGGCAAGCAGTTCGACCTGTTCCACGGCGCGGTCGCGATCGCGTCGATCACGTCGTGCACCAACACGTCGAACCCGTCCGTCATGCTCGCCGCGGCGCTCCTGGCCAAGAAGGCCGTGGAGAAGGGCCTCATGTCGAAGCCCTGGGTCAAGACGTCGATGGCGCCCGGCTCGCAGGTCGTGACCAACTACTACGAGAAGGCCGGCCTCTGGCCCTACCTCGAGAAGCTCGGCTTCCACCTGGTCGGCTACGGCTGCGCCACCTGCATCGGCAACTCCGGCCCGCTGGACGAGAAGATCTCGGAGTCGGTCAACGAGCACGACCTCGCCGTCGTCTCGGTGCTGTCCGGCAACCGGAACTTCGAGGGCCGCATCAACCCCGACGTGAAGATGAACTACCTGGCGTCGCCGCCGCTGGTCATCGCGTACGCGCTCGCGGGCACGATGGAGTTCGACTTCGAGTCCGACCCGCTGGGCCGCGACGAGGCCGGCGACCCGGTGTTCCTGCGGGACATCTGGCCGACGCCGGAGGAGGTCCAGGCCACGATCGACGCCTCGATCGACCGCGACATGTTCACCAAGGACTACGCGGACGTCTTCACCGGCGACGAGCGGTGGCGCGCATTGGAGACCCCGGAGGGCGACACGTTCTCCTGGGACGGCGAGTCCACCTACGTCCGCAAGCCCCCGTACTTCGAGGGCATGGGCGCCGAGCCGTCGCCGGTCACCGACATCTCCGGCGCCCGCGTGCTGGCGAAGCTGGGCGACTCGGTCACGACCGACCACATCTCGCCCGCCGGCTCCATCAAGGCGGACAGCCCGGCCGGCAAGTACCTGGCCGAGCACGGCGTGGGTCGCCGCGACTTCAACAGCTACGGCTCGCGCCGCGGCAACCACGAGGTCATGATCCGCGGCACGTTCGCGAACATCCGCCTCAAGAACCAGCTGCTCGACGGCGTCGAGGGCGGCTTCACGTTCAACTTCGTGAAGAACGCCCAGGACACCATCTACGACGCGGCGCAGGACTACGCGGCGCAGGGCACCCCGCTGGTCGTGCTCGGCGGCAAGGAGTACGGCTCCGGCTCCTCGCGCGACTGGGCCGCCAAGGGCACCGCGCTGCTGGGTGTCAAGGCCGTCATCACCGAGTCGTTCGAGCGCATCCACCGCTCCAACCTCATCGGCATGGGCGTGCTGCCGCTGCAGTTCCCGGCCGGCGAGAACGCCGAGTCGCTGGGCCTCGACGGCACCGAGGCGTTCGACATCGCGGGCATCACCGCGCTGAACGACGGCGCCACCCCGGAGACGGTCAAGGTCACCGCCGCCAAGGCGGACGGCTCGACCGTCGAGTTCGACGCCGTGGTGCGCATCGACACGCCCGGTGAGGCGGACTACTACCGCAACGGCGGCATCCTGCAGTACGTGCTGCGCTCGCTCGTCGCCTGACGGGCCCCGCACCGACGGCGCCCCGTCCCTCCCGCGCGGAGGGGCGGGGCGCCGTCGTCCGTCACGGCGTGACGGCGGGCAGGGGCGCCGTGACGTGCGCGACGACGGCCGCCACGACCGCCGGGTCGTCGAGCACCCGGTTGTGGCCGAGGCCGCGGGTGGTGAGGAGCGTGCTGCCCGGCACCGCCGCGTGCAGGAGGGGCGCGCCCGTGGGCAGCGACATGCGGTCGTCGTCGTCCTGGACGAGCAGCGTCGCGACGCGCTCCGGGACGGGGTGCGCGACGAGGTCGATCCGGGAGCGGACGCCGCGCACGCCGCCCGGGAAGGTGCGCTCGACGTGGTCGCAGAACCGGTCGTGCAGCCCGGCGGGCATCCCGACCAGGCGCAGGAACGACTCCGCGATCGCGTCGAAGCCTGTCATCGCGGCCACCGAGACGAAGCGGTCGACGGGCAGTCCGTCGGCGAGGGAGAGCCCGGCCGCGAGGGCGCCCAGGGAGTGCCCGACGACGGCGGTGAGCGGCCCCTCGGCGTCGTGCACGGCGCGGATCGCCGCCATGTGCTCGAGGGCTGACATGCGCCGGCCGCTCGACGCGCCGTGGGCGACGCCGTCGAACGACACGACGCCCAGGCCGGCCGCCTCGAGGGACGTGACGAGCCCCGCGAACCGCGAGGCCCGGCTCTTCCAGCCGTGCACGACGAGCACGGTGGGCGCCCGGGGGTCGCCCCACCGGTAGGTCACGACGCGCTCGCCGTCGACGTGGACCGCGCCCCGGCGGGCGCGCTCGTGCACGGCGCGGTCGGCGGGTCGGACGTCGGCGGGCGGGCCGACGTACCAGAACGCCCGGGCGGCGACCCGGACCGCGAGCGGGGGAGCGACGGCGGACAGCGCGCGCAGGCCGGCGCTGACAGGGGCGGGGACGTAGGGCACGACGACCTCCAGGTGAGGGCCACGAGATATCTGAACGAACGTTCGCACAGTAACACTGAACGAACGGTCGTACACTCATCCCGTGAGTACCGAGACGCCGACCACCCCGACAGGCCGCTCGACCCACGCCCCGACGGGCGACCCGGGCGACGCGCCGACCGACGGCCGCCGCGTGCGTGGGGACCGGTCCCGCCGCGCCGTCCTCGACCTCGCCGTCCAGGACGCGTCGGTCCGCGGGCTCGAGGCCCTCACGCTCGGCTCCCTGGCCGCGCGGCTGCCGGTCAACAAGAGCGGTATCGCGGGCCTGTTCGGCGGCAAGGAGGGCCTGCAGCTCGCGGCCGTGGAGCACGCCCGGGGCATGTTCGTCGACGCCGTCGTCGAGCCCGCGCGGGTGGCGGGGCCGGGGCTGGCCCGGCTGTGGTCGCTGGTGCGGTGCTGGTCGGACTACTCCCGCCGCCGGGTGTTCGCGGGCGGCTGCTTCTTCCGCACGGTGGAGGTCGAGTTCGACACGCAGGAGGGGGTGGTGCGCGACGCGGTCGTCACGGCACACCGCGACTGGACGTCCTACCTGCGCCGGCACGCGGAGCTGGCGGTGGAGGCCGGGGAGCTCGCGGCCGGCACCGACGTCGACCAGCTCGCCTTCGAGATCACCGCGATGCTGAACGCCGCCAACGACGGCTCGCTGCTGCTCGGCGACGACGCCGTCTACGACCGCGCGCTCGCGGCCGTGCGGGGGGCGCTCGTGGCCCGCGGCGCGGACCCGGCGGCCGTCGCCGCGGGCTGACGGCCGTCGGTGGGGTCAGCGCGGCGCCGACGTCGGGTCGCCGCCCTCGCGCGCCCGCAGCCCGTACGTCCCCGTCGTGAGCGTGGCGTAGGACGCGGCGACGATCTCCTCCAGGACGCCGAGGTCCACCTGCGTGAGGTCCTTGAGGTAGAGGCAGCCGACGCCGGTGGTGTGCGGGCCCAGGCGGGCGAGGGCGTCGGCGTGCGCCTCGACGCCGTCGGAGAGGTAGACGACCGACGCCGCCGCCCGCGGGGAGAACCCGGCGGCGGCCGCGTGGCCCGTGCGCCCGCTGGCGTAGGCGTACCGGTACTCGCCGAACCCCACGATCGAGGTGCCGAACATCCGCGCGGGCTGCCCGGTGGCACGCTCCATCAGCGCGAGCAGCGTCTCCGCGTCCCTCCGGCGCGCGGGGCGCGCGACGGCGGCGACGACCGCGCGCGGGTCGGCGTCGCTCCAGGTGGTCTTCTGCGTGTCGCGGGCCATGCCTCGAGTCTGCCGCAGCGATGCCGTCCGCCGCTCAGGCAGCGCCGTCGAGCAGCGCCGCGAGGGCGTGCCGGCCGATCGGCACCATGCGGGGGTGCTGCTCGGGGTGCACGAGCATGTTCGTCGCGTACAGCAGCGACCAGCCCGCGGCGCGCGCCCACGTCGCCTCGTCCCAGCCGCCGCCGCCGTTGGCCCGGGCCTGGATCTCGGCCCGGCAGGCGGCCCGGCCCTCGTCGTCGAAGCACAGCCACAGCGACCCCAGGTCGGAGGCGGGGTCGCCGGACGTCACGTCGCCCCAGTCGACGACGGCGGCCAGCCGGTCCGCCCGCCCGCCCGCGCCGGGCGCCACGACGAGGTTCGCGGGGTGCGGGTCGCCGTGCAGCCACACCGGCGGGCCGTCGGACGCGGGGGCGTCCAGCGCACGCTCCCAGACGCGGCGTGCCGCCCCCCGGGCCTCCGCCGGGACCACCGCCAGACGCTCGTCGAGGGCGGCGGGGTCGCGCGCCTCGGCACGCTCGCGCAGGGGCACCCCGCGCACCGGGTTCGGCGGCGCGCCCTCCGGGGCGGGGGTGTGCACCGCGGCGAGGAGCCGGCCGAGCGTGCCCGCCCAGGCGGTGCGGGCGGCCACGGACGTCGCCTCCGCGCTCACCCCGTCCGCCCACGGCACGACGCTCCAGGGCCACGGGTAGCCGAGCGCGGTGCTCGGTCGCCCGACACGGACGGGCACAGGCACGACGACGTCGGGCGCCGCCGCGCGGAGCCGGGCGGCCAGCGCGGGGAGCGCCCGCTGCTCGTGCTCGACGAGAGGCGCGGCCAGGGCGCGCCGTGGCAGCCGCACCGCCAGGTCGTCGCCGAGCCGCACCATGACGTTGTCCCAGCCGTGGGCGACGATCTCCAGCGGACGGTCCGCCAGGTCGGGGTGCTGCTCGGCCAGCAGCGCGCGGGTCAGGCGGACGTCGACGTCGATCTCGGCGGCAGGCACCCGGGCATCATCCCAGGCGACGGGGTCGACGACGGCGCGGGCGTCAGCGGCTCAGAGCTCGCGCTCGCGGGAGTGGTCCCACGGCTCGGTCCACCCGAGGCGGTCGAACGCGGCGTCGAGGATCCCCGCGGTGAAGCCCCACACCAGGTGGGGCACGCCCGCGCCGTCGAGCACCTCGAAGCCGGGCCCGCGCCAGGTGCGCCCGGCGCGGTGCAGCACCGTCGTGACCCGGTGCTCCGGGTCCAGCAGGTCGGCGACGGGGGCGCGGAAGACGTGCGCCGACTCGGCGACGTCGACCACGCGCACCGGCGTGGGCCGCGCCCACCACCCGAGCACGGGCGTGACCAGGTGGTTGCTCACCGGCATCGGGAGCTGGGCGAGCGTGCCGAGCACCTCGACCCCGGCGGCGTCGAGCCCGGTCTCCTCGACCGCCTCGCGCAGCGCGGCGTCGACGGGGCCCTCGCCGTCCTCCGCGCGCCCGCCGGGGAACGCGACCTGCCCGGCATGCGAACGCAGCGTCTCCGC
Organism: Isoptericola sp. QY 916; assembly: GCA_026934365.1. Lineage (GTDB taxonomy): Bacteria > Actinomycetota > Actinomycetes > Actinomycetales > Cellulomonadaceae > Isoptericola > Isoptericola nanjingensis. The sequence continues at coordinate 24,460 of JADHZE010000012.1, forward strand.
CCGCTCCAGGAGCAGGACGTCGAGGTCGTGAGCGACGGCGAGGGCCTGGGCGTCGTGGTCGGCGGCGAGGTCGTCCAGCACCCCGAAGAGCACGAGGACGGCCGCGGGGCGCGCGGACGCGGCGTCCAGGTCGCCCCGCGCCAGCCCCCAGTCGGACAGGAAGCGGCGGTCTGCCGCCAGTGCAGCGAGCTGGGCGCGCGCGGCGGCCGTCCCCCTCACGGCCTGCTCACCAGCTCGTGGCGACCGGCATGCCCTCGGCGTAGCCGGCGGCGGACTGCACGCCGACCAGCGCGCGTTCGTGGAACTCCCCGAGCGTGCGCGCCCCGGCGTAGGTGCAGCTGGAGCGCAGGCCCGAGGTGATCTCGTCGAGCAGGTCCTCGACGCCCGGGCGCAGCGGGTCGACGTACATCTTCCCGGTGGAGATGCCCTCCTCGTAGAGGGCCTTGCGCGCGCGGCCGAAGGCGGTGCCCGCCCCGGCGGTGCGCGCCGCCACGGCCCGCGCGGAGGCCATGCCGAACGAGTCCTTGTACAGGCGGCCCGTGCCGTCGTCGTGCAGGTCGCCGGGCGACTCGTACGTGCCGGCGAACCACGAGCCGACCATCACCTGCGACGCGCCGGCGGCCAGCGCCAGCGCGACGTCGCGGGGGTGGCGCACGCCGCCGTCGGCCCACACGTGCTTGCCGAGCTCGCGCGCTGCAGCCGCGCACTCGAGCACGGCGGAGAACTGCGGGCGGCCCACGGCGGTCTGCATGCGCGTGGTGCACATCGCGCCCGGCCCGACGCCGACCTTGAGGATGTCGGCGCCCGCGGCGACGAGGTCGCGCACGCCGGCGGCGGTCACGACGTTGCCGGCCACGACCGGCACCTGCGGGTCGACGGAGCGCACGGCCTCGAGGGCCTGCAGCATCTTCGACTGGTGACCGTGCGCGGTGTCGACGACGAGCACGTCCACCCCCGCGTCGAACAGCTCGCGGGTCTTGGCGGCCACGTCGCCGTTGATGCCGACGGCCGCGCCGATCCGCAGCCGGCCGGCGGCGTCGAGCGCGGGCCGGTACACGGACGAGCGCACGGCGCCCTTGCGGGTGAGGACGCCCGCCAGGACGCCGTCGCGCACGACGGGCGCGAGGTGGATCTTGGCGGCGTGCATGCGCTCGAACGTGGCTTCGAGCCCCTCGGCGTCGATCGCCGCGGCGTCGAGCGCGACGACGTCGTCCGACATCACCTGGTGCACCTGGGCGAACCGGTCGACGGCGGCGCAGTCGCCCTCCGTGACGACGCCCACGGGCTTGCCGTCGGCCACCACGACCGCCGCGCCGTGCGCGCGCTTGCCCAGCAGCGTCAGCACCGTGGAGACGGTGTCCGTGGGCGCCACGACGACGGGCGTCTCGATGACCGGGTCCTTGGACTTCACGTCGGCCACGACGTCGGCGACGACGTCGACCGGGATGTCCTGCGGGATGATCGCGATGCCGCCGCGGCGGGCGACCGTCTCGGACATCCGGCGGCCCGCGACGGCCGTCATGTTCGCCACGACGACCGGGATCGTCGTCCCCGTGCCGTCGTCGGTGGAGAGGTCGACGTCGAAGCGGCTGGTCACGTCCGAGCGGGACGGGACCATGAAGACGTCGCCGTAGGTGAGGTCGGTGGTGGGCTGCTGCCCGTCGAGAAAGCGCACAGGTGTCCCCTGAGAGGTGTGTCGGGAGAGGACGAGCTTCCTGGGTCGTCCCTCTGCCGAACGCTCGCCGGCGGTCACGTGTTCCCGTCGGCAGGGTCGAAACTACCCCGTGCGGCGCCGGTACGTGGGGCGCGACGGTTCGTGGGACGCTGCGGACCGCCTATTGTGGTGTGGCTATGAACGGGGAGGAACGCATGAGCCTGCTGAGCACCATCGGCTCGCCCGAGGACGTCCGCCGGCTCTCGCCGGAGCAGACGACGCGGCTCGCGGCGGAGATCCGGGCCTTCCTGGTCGACCAGGTGTCGCGCACCGGAGGGCATCTGGGGCCGAACCTGGGCGTCGTCGAGCTGACGATCGCGCTGCACCGCGTCTTCGCCTCCCCGCGGGACACCCTCGTGTTCGACACGGGCCACCAGGCATACGTGCACAAGCTCCTCACGGGCCGGCAGGACTTCTCCGCGCTGCGCAAGGCGGGCGGCATGTCCGGCTACCCCTCGCGCGCCGAGTCCGAGCACGACGTCGTCGAGAACTCGCACGCCTCCACCGCGCTGTCGTGGGCCGACGGCGTGGCCAAGGCCAACGCCGTGCAGGGGCACCCGGAGCGGCACGTCGCCGCCGTCATCGGCGACGGCGCGCTCACGGGCGGCATGGCCTGGGAGGCGCTGAACAACATCGCGGCGTCGCAGGACCGCCGGCTCGTCATCGTCGTCAACGACAACGGGCGCTCCTACTCGCCGACGATCGGCGGCGTGGCCAACCACCTCGACACCCTGCGGACCACCCGCGGCTACGAGGCGTTCCTGTCGTGGGGCAAGCGCACGCTGCACCGCACGGGCGCGCCCGGCCGCTTCGCGTACGACTGGCTGCACGGGCTGAAGAAGGGCATCAAGGACGTCGTCGCGCCGCAGGGCATGTTCGAGGACCTCGGCCTGAAGTACGTCGGCCCGGTCGACGGGCACGACGTCGCGGCGATGGAGCAGGCGCTGCGCCGGGCCAAGGCCTACGGCGGGCCGGTGATCGTGCACGCCATCACCGAGAAGGGTCGCGGCTACACCCCGGCCGAGCAGGACGTCGCCGACCGTTTCCACGCCGTCGGTCAGATCCACCCCGAGACCGGCCTGCCCGTCGCGCCGTCGCGGTTCGGCTGGACCAAGGTCTTCGCCGACGAGATCGTGAAGATCGGCCGCGACCGGCCCGACGTCGTCGCCATCACCGCGGCGATGCTGCACCCGGTGGGCCTGGCGCCGTTCGCGCAGGAGTTCCCGGACCGCACCTTCGACGTGGGCATCGCCGAGCAGCACGCCGCGACCTCGGCGGCCGGCATGGCCTTCGCCGGGCTGCACCCGGTGGTCGCCGTCTACGCCACGTTCCTCAACCGCGCCTTCGACCAGGTGCTCATGGACGCCGCGCTGCACCGGGCGGGCGTGACGTTCGTGCTCGACCGGGCCGGGATCACCGGCGACGACGGGGCCAGCCACAACGGCATGTGGGACATGGCGATGCTGCGCATCGTCCCCGGGCTGCGGCTCGCCGCCCCCCGCGACGAGCCCACCCTGCGCGCGGCCCTGCGCGCGGCGGTGGACGTCGACGACGCGCCGACCGTCGTGCGCTACCCCAAGGGCGCGCTCTCCGACCCGCTCCCGGCCCTCGAGTCGCTCGACGGTGTCGATGTGGTGGCCCGGCACCCGTCCGCCCCCGGCGCGGACGGACGCAAGGTCCTCGTCGTGGGCGTGGGCTCGATGGTGGGCACGGCGCTCGCGGCGGGCGAGTCCCTGGCCGCGCACGGCCTGGCGGTCGACGTCGTCGCGCCGACGTGGGTGCTGCCGGTGCCCGAGGCGCTGGTGAAGCTGTCCGGCGAGCACGACCTCGTGCTCACGATCGAGGACGGCGTCGTCGACGGCGGCGTCGGCGCCATGACCGCCCAGCGGGCGGGGGAGCAGGGCGTGCGCACGCCGTTCGTGCACGTCGGCCTCCCGGTGGCCTTCCTCGAGCACGCGAGCCGCGACCAGATCCTCGGCCAGCAGCGGATGCGGGCCGAGGACGCCGTGCGGGACGCCCTCGCCGTGCTCGCCCGGGACTGACGCCACCCGCCACGGGGCCCGCGCGGCGAGACGGCCGGGTGCGACCGCGCCCCGGCCGTTAGCCTCCCGTCATGATCTTGCTCCTCGACCTCGACAACACCCTGGTGGGCCGCGCCGAGGCGTTCGAGGCGTGGGCGTCGGGCGAGGTCGACAGGGCCGGGCTGGGTCCCGCCGATCTGGGCGCGATCCTCGCCGCCGACGAGGGCGGGCACGGCTCCAAGGAGGCGCTCGCGCGGGTGCTGATCGACCGCCTCGGCTGGGACGACGACGTCCCCGCCGCGATCCGGCGGTTCCGCGCCGGCATCCTCGACGGCGTCCGGGTGTACGACGGGGTCCTCCCGGCCCTCGACGCGCTGCGTGGCGCGGGTCACCGGGTCGCCGTCGTGACCAACGGGACGTCGGCCCAGCAGCGCGGCAAGATCGCGCGCTGCGGCCTCGGCGACCACGTCGACGCCGTCGTGGTGTCCGGGGAGGAAGGTGTCGCCAAGCCCGACCCGCGCCTGCTCGAGATCGCCCTCGAGCGACTGGGTGCGGCGGACGCGGACCGGCGCCAGGTCTGGATGGTCGGGGACGCCGGGCACGCCGACGTCGCGGCCGGGCGCGCGGCGGGCACGCGCACGGCGTGGGTCTCCCACGGTCGGTCGTGGGACGGGCCGGACCGGCCCGACGTCGTCGCGCCGACGACCCGCGCGGCCCTCGCGCTCGCGACGTCCCCTCCCGGCGTCGTCCTGGACTGAACCCGCGACCGGTTCGGCGGTGTCTGCGACGTCACAGCCGCTCGGCATCGCTTGTGAAGGCGTTCACGAATAGGCTGTGGTCATACCTCAGAAGGAGGGGGCTCCCTATGACCACCGACGCGGCACCCACCACGACCACCGCCTGGACGGGCTTCACCCCGGGACCGTGGTGCGACGGCATCGACGTGCGCGACTTCGTCCAGCGCAACTACACCCCGTACACGGGCGGCGACGGGTTCCTCGCGGGACCGACGGCGCGCACCACCGCGGTGTGGGAGCAGCTCTCGGCGATCTTCCCGGCCGAGCGCGAGAAGGGTGTCTACGACGTCGACCCGCACACGCCGGCGGGCATCACCGCGCACGGGCCGGGCTACATCGACCGGGACGCGGAGCTGATCGTCGGCCTGCAGACCGACGCCCCGCTCAAGCGCGCGATCATGCCGAACGGCGGCTGGCGCATGGTCGAGGGTGCGCTGAAGACCTACGGCTACCCGGTGGACGAGGACCTCAAGAAGGTCTTCTCCGAGTACCGCAAGACGCACAACCAGGGCGTCTTCGACGTCTACCCGCCGAACGTCCGCGCCGCCCGCAGCTCGCACGTCATCACCGGCCTGCCGGACGCCTACGGGCGCGGACGCATCATCGGCGACTACCGCCGCGTGGCCCTGTACGGCGTCGACCAGCTGGTCGCCGCGAAGAAGGTCGACAAGCTCGGCCTCGACGTCCAGCCGTTCAGCGAGTCCGTCGTGCGCGAGCGCGAGGAGCACGCGGAGCAGATCCGCGCGCTGGGCGAGCTCAAGGAGATGGCCGCGTCGTACGGGTACGACATCTCGGGCCCGGCGACGACGGCGCGCGAGGCCGTGCAGTGGCTCTACTTCGGCTACCTCGCCGCGGTGAAGGAGCAGAACGGCGCCGCGATGTCGCTCGGCCGCACGTCGACCTTCCTCGACGTCTACATCGAGCGCGACCTGGCCGCCGGGCGGCTCACCGAGCCCGAGGCGCAGGAGATCGTCGACGACTTCGTCATCAAGCTGCGGATCGTGCGCTTCCTGCGCACCCCCGAGTACGACGCGCTGTTCTCCGGCGACCCGACCTGGGTCACCGAGACCATCGGCGGGATGGGCGAGGACGGCCGGCCCCTCGTCACGAAGAACTCGTTCCGCTTCCTGCAGACCCTGTACAACCTGGGCCCGGCGCCCGAGCCGAACATGACGGTCTTCTGGAGCCCTCGGCTGCCCGCGGGGTTCAAGGAGTTCTGCGCCAAGGTGTCGATCGACACGTCCGCGGTGCAGTACGAGTCGGACGAGCAGATCCGCCCCGCGTGGGGCGACGACGCCGCCATCGCGTGCTGCGTCTCGCCGATGGCAGTCGGCAAGCAGATGCAGTTCTTCGGCGCCCGCGTGAACCTCGCCAAGGCGCTGCTGTACGCGATCAACGGCGGCAGGGACGAGGTCACCGGGAAGCAGGTCTCGCCGGCGTTCCCCGCCGTCGCGCCGGGGCTGCCGCTGGACTACGACGACGTGCGCGCCCGCTTCGACCGCACCATGGACTGGCTCGCCGAGACGTACATCGAGGCGCTGAACTGCATCCACTGGTCGCACGACAAGTACGCGTACGAGCGGCTCGAGATGGCCCTCCACGACAAGGACGTGCTGCGCACCATGGCCTGCGGCATCGCCGGCCTGTCCGTCGCGGCGGACTCCCTCTCGGCCATCCGGTACGCCACCGTCACCCCGGTGACCGACGAGCGCGGCATCGTCGTCGACTACGAGACGGACGGCGACTGGCCCGCCTACGGCAACGACGACGACCGCGTCGACGCCATCGCCGTCGAGCTGGTCGAGTCGTTCATGGCGAAGATCCGCAGCCACCGGATGTACCGCGACGCGGTGACCACGCAGTCGGTGCTGACGATCACGTCCAACGTGGTCTACGGCAAGGCGACCGGGAACACGCCGGACGGCCGCCGCGCAGGGGAGCCCTTCTCGCCCGGCGCCAACCCGATGAACGGCCGCGACACGCACGGCATGCTCGCCTCGGCGCTGTCCGTCGCGAAGCTGCCCTACGACCAGGCGCAGGACGGGATCTCGCTGACCAACACCGTCGTGCCGTCCGGCCTCGGCCGCACCCGCGAGGAGCAGGTCGCGAACCTCGCCGGCCTGCTCGACGCCTCGGTGGGCGCCGACGGCTACCACATGAACGTCAACGTCCTCGTGCGCGAGACGCTCGAGGACGCGATGGAGCACCCGGAGAAGTACCCGCAGCTCACGATCCGCGTCTCCGGCTACGCGGTGAACTTCGTGCGGCTGACCCGCGAGCAGCAGCTCGACGTGCTGTCGCGGACCTTCCACGGGGGGCTCTGACCATGACTGCCGGCCCGGCGTTGCTGGACGCCCCCTCCCGGCGCCGGGCCGGCGCCGGCCTCGGGGGAATCAGGTCCGTGGGGAGCGAGACCGTGGACACCGCTGAGGTGGGCCGCTCCGACCGCCTGGCGCTGATGCGCTCGGGGGAGCTCGGCTCGGTGCACTCCTGGGAGCTCGTGACCGCCGTCGACGGCCCGGGGACGCGGCTGACGGTGTTCCTCAGCGGCTGCCCGCTGCGCTGCCTGTACTGCCACAACCCCGACACCCTGGCGATGAAGGACGGCGAGCCCGTCCTCGCCGAGGACCTGCTGGCCCGCGTGGCGCGCTACCGCGGCATCTTCTCCGCGACGGGCGGCGGCGTCACGCTCTCGGGCGGCGAGGTGCTCATGCAGCCCGCGTTCGCCGCGCGGGTCCTGCGCGGAGCGAAGGAGCTCGGGGTGCACACGACGCTCGACACCTCGGGCTTCCTCGGCGCCAACGCGACCGACGCGATGCTCCACGACACGGACCTGGTGCTGCTCGACATCAAGGCGGGCGACGAGGAGACCTACCGGCGCGTGACGGGACGCTCCCTGGCGCCCACGCTCCGCTTCGGCCGCCGCCTCGCCGAGCGCGGCGTCACGGTCTGGGTGCGGTTCGTCCTCGTGCCCGGCCTCACCGACGACCCGGAGAACGTCGTCGCCGTCGCCCGGCACGCGGCGGACATCGAGGCCGTGCGCCCCGGCACGGTCGAGCGCGTCGAGGTGCTGCCGTTCCACCAGATGGCCCGCGACAAGTGGGCCGAGCTCGGGCGCACCTACGAGCTCGACGGCACCGAGCCGCCGACGCCGGAGGCGACCGAGGCCGTGCGCGACGTCTTCCGCGCCCACGGGCTGACGACGTACTGAGTCGCTAGCGTGGTCGGCATGGCGACGACACCCGACCGTGCCGACGAGGACGCCCCGCTGCGCCCCCTCGACGAGACCTGGACGACGGCGCTCGCGGTGGTGGCGCACCCCGACGACATGGAGTTCGGCGCGGCCGCGGCCGTCGCCCGCTGGACGGGCCAGGGCAAGCGGGTCGTCTACAGCATGGTGACCAGCGGCGAGGCCGGGATCGACGGCATGCACCCCGACGAGGCGCGCCGGGTGCGCGAGGCCGAGCAGATCGCCTCCGCGAGGGCCGTCGGCGTCGAGGAGGTCGAGTTCCTCGGGTTCGCCGACGGGGTGATCGAGTACGGCCTGCCGCTGCGCCGGGCGATCGCGGGCGCCGTGCGCCGGCACCGGCCGGAGGTCGTCATCACCGGCAACTACCGCGAGACCTTCCCCGGCGGGATGCTCAACCAGGCCGACCACGTCGCGACCGGGCGCGCCGTCGTCGACGCGGTGCGCGACGCCGGCAACCGGTGGGTCTTCACCGACCAGCTCGAGGCCGAGGGGCTCCAGCCGTGGGGCGGCGTGCGTCAGGTGTGGGTCGCCGGGTCGCCCGACGCGGGGCACGCGGTCGACGTCACCGACACGTTCGACGCCGGCGTCGCGTCGCTGCGGGCCCACGCCGCCTACCTGGACGGTCTCGGGTGGGAGCACTTCGACCCGGCCGAGTTCCTCGCCCGGATGACGTCGGCCACGGGGCCGCGCCTCGGCGTGCAGCACGCGACCCCGTTCGAGGTGCTCCGCATGGGCTGGGACGACTGACGCGAGACCGCACGCTCAGGCGTGGGTGACCTCGACGGCGCGGTCCACGACGGCGCGCAGGTCGCCCGACTCCGCGTGCCACGCGCGCTGCCGTGCTGCACCGCCGCCGCCGGCCCACAGCCGTCCGAGAAGCTCGGTGACCGCGTCCAGGTCGCCGTCGTCGGCGAGCGCCTCGCGCACGTGCGCCACGAGCTGCCCGACGACGTCGTGCGCGGGGGCGGGCTGCCACGTGTGCGGCGACAACAGCTCCGTCGACAGCCCCGAGCGACCTGCGCGCCACGAGGCGGTGCGCAGCAGCTCGGGCCGCAGCAGCGGCGCGGCGAGCCCCTCCGAGGCCTCGCGAGCCGCCGTCTCGACCAGTCCGCGGGCGAGGGCGCCCAGCAGGGTGGCCGTGTCGGCGTCGAGGCAGACGTCGGCGACGCGGATCTCGACGGTGGGGTAGCGGGAGGAGAGCCGGGCGTCGAAGTACACCATGTTCTGGTCGAGGATCGTCCCGGTGGCGACGAGGTCGTCGACCGCCTGCCGGTAGCCCTCCGGCGACCCGAAGGAACGGGCCGGCCCGGACGTGGGCCAGCGCGCCCACACCTGGGAGCGGTAGCTGGCGAAGCCTGAGTCCTCGCCCTGCCAGAAGGGCGAGTTCGCGCTCAGCGCGAGCAGCACGGACAGCCACGGCCCGATGCGGTCGAGGACGGCCACGCCCTCGGCGTCGTCGGCCACGGCGACGTGCACGTGGCAGCCGCTGGTGAGCTGCTCGCGGGCCGTGAGGCCGAACGCCGCCCGCGCCTCCAGGTAGCGCAGCCGCGCCACCGTCGTGCCCTCGAACGGCCACGGGGACGTGGCCAGCGCCGCGACGCGCACCCCGACCCGGTCGGCCGCCGCCTGGGCGCGCTGCCGGCCCGCGCGGACCTCCGCGGCGAGGTCGGTGAGCTCGTGGCGCGGGTGGGTCGCCGTCTCGAGCTGTTCCTCCATGAACTCGGTCTCGAGCGCGCCTCCGCCGGTCTCGGGAGACCTCGTCAGGTCGACGCCGGAGGCGTCGAGCGCCTCGCTGGCCCGTGCGACCGGCCTTCCGTCGTCCCCGACCAGCAGGAACTCCTCCTCGATACCCATGGTCCGCTTCATGCGGGGAAGTCTCACACGCGTGCGTGATCGTCGCGCACTTCCGCCGGCCCCCGGGACTTCGCGGCGAGGACGTCCCGAGCGTCGGGCGCTGCCCTCCCTCCTACCGAGGCGTCGTCCCGCCCCGTGAAATTCCCCTCGGTATCCTGGCGGCGGCACCGAGGCCGGTCGCGAAGGAGCACCCGGATGACGGTCAGAGGCAAGGACTTCGACGGCGCGCTCGACCGCGCCGTGCACCACGCGCGCGCCTGGCTCGACGACGTGGGGGAGCGGCCCGTCCCGCCGCGCGCCGACGCGGACGCCGTCGGGCGGACGTTGCCCGGGCCGCTGCCCGATCAGGGGCTCGCGCCGGCGGGCGTGGTCGACGAGCTCGCCGCCCGGGTCGAGCCCGGCCTGATGGCGATCGGGTCGGGCCGGTTCTTCGGCTGGGTCATGGGCGGCACCCTGCCCGCGGCGCTGGGCGCCGACTGGCTCGTGAGCGCCTGGGACCAGAACGCGGGGATGCGGTTCTCCACGCCGGGCGTCGTCGCGGTCGAGGAGGAGGCGGGACGGTGGGTGCTCGACGCGCTCGGCCTGCCCGCGGGCTCCGACGTGGGCTTCGTGACCGGCGCGACGACGGCGAACCTCACCGGGCTGGCCGCGGCGCGCGGTGCGGTGCTCGCCCGCGCGGGGTGGGACGTCCACGAGCGGGGCCTGACGGGCGGCCCTCCGGTGCGCGTGCTGGTCGGTGCCGAGCGCCACGACTCCGTCGATCTCGCGCTGCGCTACCTCGGGCTCGGCGCCCCGACGGAGGTGGCGGCCGACGACCAGGGCCGGCTGCGCGCGGACTCCCTCGCCGCCGCGCTCGCCGAGGGGTCGCCCGGGACGCCGACGATCGTGGCCCTGCAGGCCGGCAACGTGCACTCCGGGTCCTTCGACCCCTTCGCGGAGGCGATCCCGCTCGCGCACGACCACGGCGCCTGGGTGCACGTCGACGGCGCGTTCGGCCTCTGGGCGGCCGCGACACCCGGCCTCGTTCACCTCGTGCGTGGGATCGAGGGCGCGGACTCCTGGGCGACCGACGCGCACAAGACCCTGAACGTGCCCTACGACTGCGGCGTCGCCGTCGTGGCTGACCCTGCCTCCGTGCGCGCCGCGTTCGGCGTGCACACGGCGTACCTCGTGGACGCGCCCGGCCCCGGCAACCCCTACGACAAGGCGCCCGAGCTCTCGCGGCGTGCCCGCGGCGTGCCCACCTGGGCCGCGCTGCGTTCCCTCGGGCGGGAGGGGTTGGCCGGGCTCGTCGGAGGGCTGGCGGATCGCGCCCGGGCGATCGCCGAGGGCGTGGCGCGCATCGACGGCGTGCAGGTGGTCAACGACGTCGTCTACACCCAGGTGTGCCTCGCGCTGGACGACGACGCCCTGACGCGGGCGGCCGGCGTGCGGCTCCTCGCCGACGGCGAGACATGGATCTCCGGCTCCCGGTGGCGCGGCCAGGACGTCCTGCGGGTCTCGGTGAGCAACTGGTCCACGGACGAGGACGACGTCGCGAGGACGGTCGAGGCGGTCCGGCGCGCGGCCCGAGGCCCGGCCTCGTCGTAGTCCACGGCGCAGGTCGGCGGGCCGAGGCACGCTCCGGTGGCCCGGTCCCGACGAGGGACCGGGCCACCGGAGCGTCCTGAGCCGTGGGGCTCGGGTCTCCGAGGAGGGCGTGTCAGGCGACGGCCTCGGGGACGTTCGCGACGCCGTCGGGCAGGATCCGGCGGCCCAGGACCTTCACCGAGTACCCGGCGCGGTCGAGATACGGCGTGATGCCGCCGGTGTGGAAGCCCCACCCGGCGCCGAGGATCATGCACAGGTCGATCTGCTGCGGCCCGGCGGCCACGCCCTCGTCGAGCATGTGGCCGATCTCGACCGTCAGCGCCGTGAGCACGGAGTCCAGCACGCCCGCGGCGTCGAGCACCGGGGTGCCGTGCCGGCCCTGCTCGCCTGCCGGGAGCACCTCGCCGAAGACGGCCTGGATCGCCGGGTCGACCGGCTTGGGCAGCCCGGGGGCCGGACGGTCGAGCACGACGCGCGTGCCGTCGGCGACGAGCTTCTCCAGGCCGGGGGAGGTCGGGAACCGGTCGCCCAGGTCCTCGCGCAGCGAGGTGAGCACGTGCAGGCCGACGGCCGGGCCGACGAGGTCGAAGAGCTCGAAGGTCGGCATCGGGAAGCCCAGCGGCGCCAGCGCGGTGTCGGCCACCTCGACGGACGTGCCGTTCTCGATGGCCTCGACGACCTTGCCCATGACGAGCACGAGCAGCCGGTTGACGACGAAGCCGGGCCGGTCGGCCACGAGCACCGCCGTCTTGCGCAGCTTCTTCGTGATGGCGAACGCCGTGGCCAGCGCCTCGTCGGAGGTCCGCTCGGCCTTGACGACCTCGACCAGCGGCATCTGGGCCACGGGGTTGAAGAAGTGGATGCCCACGACCCGCTCGGGGTGCTGGAGGTCGGCCGCCATCTCGGTGACCGACAGCGCGCTGGTGTTCGTCGCGAGGATCGTGTCCTCGCGGACGATGCCCTCGAGCTCGGCGAAGACCTTCTTCTTGAGGCCCATGACCTCGGTCACGGCCTCGACCACCACGTCGCAGGTGGCGAACTCGTCGATGTCGGTGGTGCCGTGCACGCTCGCGACGATGCGCGCGGCGGCATCGGGCGCCATCCGTCCGCGGCCGACGAGCTTCTCGACCGTGGACCGGACGAAGCCGAGGCCCTTGTCGACCCGCTCCTGGTCCAGGTCGCGCATGACGACGGGCACGCCGAGGCGCTGCGCGACGAGCAGGGCGATCTGCGCGGCCATGAGGCCGGCGCCGACGATGCCGACCCGGGTGACCGGTCGGGCGAGGCTCTTGTCCGGGGCGCCGACGGGCTTCTTGCCGCCCGAGACGAGCTGGAAGGCGTAGACGCTGGCGCGCATCTCGTCGGACATGATGAGGTCGGCCAGCGCCCGGTCCTCGGCCGCGAAGGCCTCCGCGCGGGTGGCCGTGCGGGCCGCCGCGAGCAGGTCCAGGGCGCGGTACGGCGCCGGGCGAGAGCCCGCGACGACGGCGTCGAGCCGCTGGCGCGTGGCCGCGACGACGGCGTCCCACACCGGCTGCGGGTCGAGCTCGCGGCGGGGAACCTCGAAGTCGCCGCGCAGCACCCGCGACGCCCACAGGATCGACTGCTCGAGGAAGTCGGCAGGCTCGAGGAGCTGGTCCACCAGGCCGATCTGCGCGGCCTCGGCCGCCTTGAACGGCTTCTGCGTCGCGGGGCGCGTGAGGATGACGTCGACGGCCTTCTCGATGCCCACGAGGCGCGGCACGAGGTAGGCGCCGCCCCAGCCCGGGATGAGGCCGAGGCCGGTCTCGGGCAGACCGAGTGCGGGGGCGTCGGCCGACACCGTGCGGTAGTCGCAGTTGAGCGCGACCTCGAGGCCGCCGCCGAGCGCCAGCCCGTTGACGAACGCGAACGTGGGCACACCCATCGTGTGCAGCAGCTCGTAGGCGGCGTGGCCGGACCGGCCCAGCTCGAGCGCCTGCTCGTGCGAGGTGACGGTGGAGACCTGCAGCAGGTCGGCGCCCGCGGCGAGGAAGTACGGCTTGCCGGTGACGGCGACGGCGGCGATCTCCCCGCGGCCCGCGCGCTCCTGCAGCGCGGTCAGCGCCGCGGTGAGCTCGGCCATGCCCTCGGGGCCCAGGGTGTTGGGCTTGGTGTGGTCGAGGCCGTTGTCCAGCGTGACGAGCGCGAGGGTGCCCGCGCCGCCCGGGAGCTCGACGTCCCGGACGAGGGAGTGCGTGACGCGCTCGGCGCGGACGCCGGAGGTGTTCTCGGTCGTGTTCGAGGGCATCGTGGTCAGTTCTCCTCGTCCGTCGCGGTCGTCGCGGTGGTGTGGCCGGAGTAGTCGGCGTGGTGCGGGTTCTCCCAGATCACGGTGCCGCCCTGGCCCAGGCCCACGCACATGGTGGTGATGCCGTACCGGACCTCGGGGTGCTGCGCGAACTGGTGCGCGAGCTGCGTCATGAGGCGCACGCCCGAGCTGGCCAGCGGGTGGCCCATGGCGATGGCGCCGCCGTACGGGTTGACGCGCTCGTCGTCGTCGGCGATGCCGTAGTGGTCGAGGAAGCTCAGCACCTGCACGGCGAACGCCTCGTTGATCTCGAACAGGCCGATGTCGTCGATGGTCAGCCCGGCCTGGGCGAGCGCCCGGTCGGTGGCGGGGACCGGGCCGTAGCCCATGATCGATGGGTCGACGCCGGCGAACGCGGACGAGACCAGGCGCATCGCGACGGGCAGGCCCAGCTCGGCGGCGGTGTCGCCCGAGGCGAGCAGCGCGGCGGTGGCCCCGTCGGTCAGCGGGGACGCGTTGCCCGCGGTGACGCGGCCGCCCGGGCGGAACGGCGTCTTGAGGTTCGCGATGCCCTCGACGGTGGTGCCGGGGCGGGGGAGCTCGTCGGCGGTGGCCAGGCCCCAGCCCTGCTCGGCGGAGCGGACGGCGACCGGGACGAGCTCCGGGCCGACGTCGCCGTTGGCGAGCGCCTTGGCGTACTTGGCCTGGCTGTTGACGGCGTAGGCGTCCGCGCGCTCCTTGGTGAGGTGCGGGAACTTGTCGTGCAGGTTCTCCGCCGTGACGCCCATGTTGAGCGACTCGGGGTCCACGAGCTTCTCGGACAGGAAGCGCGGGTTCGGGTCGGCGTCGAAGCCCATCGGGTGGCGGCCCATGTGCTCCACGCCGCCCGCGATCACGACGTCGGCGCTGCCGGTCGCGATGCCGGCGGCGGTCGTCGTGACGGCCGTCATCGCGCCCGCGCACATCCGGTCGATGGCGAAGCCCGGGACGGTCTGGGGGAGGCCGGCCAGCATCCCCACGGTGCGGCCGAGGGTCAGGCCCTGGTCGCCCTGCTGGGTGGTGGCGGCGATGGCCACCTCGTCCACGCGCTCGCCCGGCAGCTCGGGGTGGCGGCGCAGCAGCTCGCGGACGGCCTTGACGACGAGGTCGTCGGCTCGGGTCTCGGCGTACAGGCCGTCGGGCCGGGCCTTGCCGAACGGCGTGCGCACGCCCTCGACGAAGACGACGTCGCGCAGCGCGCGGCGGGCCGGGTTCCGTGTGGTCATGGAAGCTCCATCCGCAGGCGGGGGTCGGGACTTCGGCGTCCGACGAGCGACGCCGCTCTCGGGCGACGACCCGGTAGGGCCGGCGCCGAGGTACACGCTACCGCGAGTACCGGGAACCAGGATAGACCACTCTGAGACCCCGTCTCACACGAGTTGTCAGGGCCAGGAGCACCACTACCTGCGTGTGGTCCTGACAGGTCGGGGGTCAGGAGACGGTGGAGAAGGCGTCCTCGAGGGGGGTCGCGACCAGCTCGATCTGCCACGGCCGGGCTCCGCGGCCCCGGAGGAACTCCGCGATCTCTGCCGAGCGGGCCGGGTCCGGCGGCGTCCAGCACAGGCGGCGCAGGGCGTCCGGCTGCAGCAGGTTCTCCACGGGCACGTGCAGGTCGCCGGACATCGTGGCGAGAAGGTCGCGGGCCGTCGTGAGCCGCCGGGCTGCGACGGGGTCTCGGTCGGCCCAGGTGCGCGGCTGGGGCGGCCCGTCGGTGCGCGGGCCGCGCTGGCTCGGCAGCCGGTCGTCGGGCAGGGCGAGGGCCTCGTC
>JADHZE010000120.1 GCA_026934365.1 Isoptericola sp. QY 916
CGGTGGCGCGTCGCGCCGACCGCGTGCTGGCCGCGACCGACGAGCTCGCCGAGAGCGGGCGGGACGCCGGCGAGAGGGTGCGCGCGTCGTCCCGCGACGCGCTCGGCACCGCGGCCGAGCTGACCGCCGAGACCCAGGACGACCGGATCGCCACGGCGTCGTTCACGGAGCTCGAGTCCGCCGCGGCGGACCTGGCCGCGCTGCGCGCCGACCTGGCGGACGCCACCACGGACCTCCTGACGGCGCAGGACGCCGTCGTCTGCCCCGAGCCGGACCAGGTGTGGCTCCCCGAGGCCGGGAAGATCTCGGCGACGAAGCTCGCGCCGATCCCGTGGGCGCCGCAGCACTCCGTGCGCGCGGACGTCCTGGACGGGCTGGTGGCGCTCGACGCCGCCTACCGCGCCGAGTTCGGCCAGCACCTGACGGTGAACTCCGCCTACCGCAGCTACGACCAGCAGGTCGAGGTGTACCAGCCGGACGACCCGAACCCGCTGGCCGCGCCGCCCGGCTGCTCCAACCACGGCCTGGGCACCGCCGTCGACATCTCCATGGGCCCCGAGGGGTTCGACGGCGCGCGCTACGCCTGGCTCAAGAAGCACGCCGAGGAGCACGGCTGGACCCACCCGGGCTGGGCCGAGCCCGACGGCCGGCTGCCCGAGCCGTGGCACTGGCAGTCGGTGGAGACGCCGACGGAGTACTGAGGAGCCGGGCGGCGACGTCCCGTCACGCCCCGGGGAGGCGTCGCACGTCGAACGGCACCTCGCGCGCACCGTCGCCGTCGCGCTCGACGCGCAGGACGGGGCGGTCGGGTCGCTCGCTCACGGCCTCGACGGGCACGCCGTCGACGAACCGCAGGGCGGCGTACTCGTCCACCGCGTACCCGTCCGCGAGCGCCCCGGACGCCACCCAGCCCAGGTAGGCGTCGCGGCGGTCCGCCTCGCCCAGGTAGTGCGGGCAGGCGCTGCCGGGCAGGAACCCGAGCCCGTCGTCGAGCGGCGCGAGGGGGCCGAACGAGTCGGTCGAGGAGGACTCGAACCAGCAGTTCATCCCGGCGCTGATGCCGGCGAGGACCGTCCCCTGCGCCGCGGCGCGGGCGAGCAGGTCGGGCAGGCCGTGCCGACGCCAGACGACCAGCAGGTTCGCCGTCGAGCCCCCGCCCACGTACACGACGTCCTGCTCGAGCAGCATCTCCGGGTCGGCGTACCCCCACGGCTCGTGGCAGAAGAGCGACAGCACCGACGTCCGGGCCCGACCGGCGAACGCCTCCTCGAAGCGGCGCGCGTACCCGTTGTCGTCGCCGCTCGCGGTCGGCACGAAGCAGACCCTCGGGGTGTCCTTGCCGGTGAGGTCGAGCAGATGGTCGTCGATCGCGGAGGAGCCGTCGTCCGACATCGAGAATCCGCCGCCGCCGAGGGCGAGCACCGTACCGGTCATTCCCGTGGGCATCGTCGCGAGCATGCCCGCACCCTACGGAGCGGGCGGCGCCCCGGCCCGCTGTTTTCCGCGCGGCCGCTTCCCGCGCGATCGCCCCGACCCCGGCCTAGCGTGGTCCCGTGACCTTCAACGAGGGCGGCGAGTTCGAGGGTGGCCGGGTCCGCAAGGGCGGGGGCGGACGCCGTGGCGCGGTCGTCGGCGGCGGCATCGGCGCCATCGTCGTCGCGCTGCTGGCCGTGTTCCTCGGTGGCGGCGACCTGGGCCAGCTCACCGGCGCCCTCGGCGGCGCCGTCCAGGACGCCGGGGCGCCCGCGGGCGACGGGCAGGAGCAGTACGTCGAGGCGTGCACGGCCGAGCAGGCGAACACCGACCGCGAGTGCCGGCTCTCGGCCACCGTGCAGTCGCTCGACGCCTACTGGGAGCGCGTGCTGCCGCAGCAGGCCGGCGTGGAGTACGCGCTGCCGTCGGTGGAGAGCTTCTCCGGGTCGACGACGACGGGGTGCGGGGCCGCGACCAGCGCGACGGGCCCCTTCTACTGCCCGCCGGACCAGACGGTGTACGTCGACGTCGCGTTCTTCGACCAGCTGAGCTCCCAGTTCGGCGCCGAGGGCGGGCCGCTCGCCGAGGAGTACGTCGTGGCGCACGAGGTGGGCCACCACGTCGAGCAGCTCACCGGCGCCATGGACGCCGCCGACCGGCGCGGCAGCGGGCCCGAGTCCGACTCCGTGCGCATCGAGCTCATGGCCGACTGCCTCGCCGGCATGTGGGCGGGCTCCGCCGCGACCGAGGTCGACCCCGACACGGGCGTGACGTTCCTCGACCCGGTCTCCTCCGCCGAGCTGCGCCAGGCGCTCGACGCTGCCGCAGCGGTCGGGGACGACCGCATCCAGCAGCGGGCCACCGGCCAGGTCAGCCCGGAGGGCTTCACCCACGGCACCTCCGAGCAGCGGGTGCGGTGGTTCACCGTCGGCTACGAGGGCGGCACCCTGGACGACTGCGACGCCCTGGCCGCGCGCGCTCTCTGACGCTCGACCCGGCCGCGCAGGGCGCTCCCGGCTGCATCGACGCAGACGGGCCCCTACGATCCGAGCATGGGTGACGCGCCACGGCTGCACACGATCCTGGTGACCGGAGCGGCCGGGCCCGCGGGCAGGGCGCTCGGCCCTCAGCTCGCACGCCGCGCCGACGCGGGCCTCCGGCGGGTGGTGGGGGTCGACCTGGCACCGGCCGCGGGCACCGGCTACGACGTGGTCGAAGCCGTGCCCGCGGCAGCCGACCCCGCCTACGACGCGGCGACTCTCGATCTGCTGCGCCGTCACCGTCCCCGTCTGGTCGTGCCCACCGTCTCCGACGAGCTGCCGCGGCTCGCGGTGCTCGCGGGGGCGGCCGGGCTCGGGACGTCGGTCGTGCTGTCGGCGCCGGGCCCCACCGCCGTCGCCGCGGACAAGCTCCTCACGATGTGGTCGCTCGAACGGCACGGGGTCTCCGTCCCCCGGCACCTGCCCGCCGATGCGCTGGGCTCGGCGGCCGAGGCCCTGGCGTGGGCCGACGGACCGGTCGTCGTCAAGCCGCGCGTCGCCCGCGGCGGGCGGGGCGTGCACGTGGTGGAGGACCCTGACGACCCGGTCTGGGCGAGCACGGACGCGTCGTGGGTGGTGCAGGCCTTCGCCCCAGGCACCGAGTACAGCCCCCAGGTGTACCGCTCCCCCGTCGACGGTCGCTGCGTCGTCGTCGTGCTCGAGAAGACGGGCCGCAAGGAGGGACGCGTGGGCAACGCCACCGCGGTGGAACGGCTGGCCACCGGGACGGCGGACGACGTCGCGAAGCTCGCCTCCCGCACCGCGGAGGCGCTCGACCTCGTCGGCCCGCTCGACATGGACGTCCGGCTCCTCGCGGACGGCACGCCCGTGGTCCTCGAGGTCAACGCCCGGTTCGGCGCCGTCTCGGCGGCCGCACCGGAGGTGCTCGACGCGGTCCTCGACGAGTGGCCCTCGACGAGCGATCGGGTCGCGCCGTGACGTCCGTCCTCGTCGCGCTCGTCCTGGTGCTCGGGCTCTCGCTGCTGGTGGTCGGGCTGGTCCGCCTCGCGTTCGTGCCCGCTGCTCTCGTGTTCGAGGCCCGGCGCCGCCGCGACGACCCCGGCCCGGCCGGTTGCGGCCCGATGTTCCCCGAGGCGCCCATGGTGAGCGTCGTCGTGCCGGCGTACGAGGAGTCCGTGGTGATCGAGAACTGCGTGCGCTCCGTGCTGCGCAGCGAGCACCCTTCGCTGGAGATCGTGTGCGTCGACGACGGCTCGTCCGACGACACGTTCGCGCGCATGGAACGGCTCGCAGCGGAGCACCCCCAGGTGCGAGCCCTGCGCCAGGACAACGCCGGCAAGGGGGCGGCGCTCAACACGGGGATCGCGGCGGCGCGGGGCGACGTCCTGGTCCTCGTCGACGCGGACGGCCTGTTCCGGCCGGACACGGTGACGCGGCTGCTGCGCGGGTTCCGCGACGACCGGGTCGGCGCCGTGTGCGGGAACGACCGGCCCGTCAACCTCGACCGCGTCCTCACCCGGCTGCTGTCCCTCATCAGCCACGTCGGGACGGGGCTCATGCGCCGTGCGCTCGACGTCCTGGGGTGCCTGCCGATCGTGTCGGGGAACATCGGCGCGTTCCGGCGGGACGTGCTCGACCGCGTCGGTGCGCTGCACACCGACACCCTCGGCGAGGACCTCGAGCTGACATGGCGGGTCGCGCGGGCGGGCTACCGGGTGACGTTCGCGCCCGACGCCCTCGTCTACGCCGAGTCCCCGTCGACCCTGCGCGGCCTGTGGCGCCAGCGCGTCCGGTGGGCCCGCGGTCTCCTCCAGGTGACCTCCATGCACCGCTCGATGGTCGGCAACCCGCGCTACGGTGCGTTCGGCGTGTACCTGCTGTACAACACCGCGGCCCAGGTCGTCGCGCCGTTCGTGCAGGTGCTGGCCATGATCGCGCTCGCGGTCCTCGTGCTCGTCGACGGGCCCTCGTGGGTGCCGTCGTCCTGGTGGGGATGGGTGCTCCTGCTCGGCCTGCCGCTGTCGCTCGCGCTGCTGCTGCTCGCGGTCCTCCTGGACCGGGCACCCGGGGACCTCCGGCAGCTGTGGACCCTCCCGTTGTGGCCCGTCTACTCGCTGATGATGACCTTCGTCGTGCTCGACGCCGCGCGACTGGAGCTGGGGAACGCGGAGAACCGATGGAACAAGCTGGACCGGAGCGGGACGGTGTCGGTGCGCGGGCTCGTCGACGACGATGGCCCTGGTTCCTGACCGTCGTCGCCACGCTCGGCGTCGCCGTCGGAGCCGCCGTGCTCCTCGCGCGACCGTGGGAGGACGTGCCGCCGACCATGCGGCCCACCGTCGCCCCCGATCAGGAGCGCTCCGTCAGCGTCGACTTCGGCATCGTGACCGACCCCGACACGGACTGGGCCGCGATCGACCGGCACCTCGACGCCGTGGGTGCCAACGGCGTCGACCTCAACGCGGGACGGGTCGAGTTCACGGCGTTCGACTGGCCCGCTCACCCGGAGGTCGCGGCCGAGCCCGGCAGCGACCACCTGTCGCGCGCTGCCCGCGCGCTGCAGAGGACCGCCGACGGCACGCCGCGCGAGATCGGGCTCATCGTCGACGCCTACGTCCCCGAGTGGATCAAGTCCGACCCGTCGATCGCCGGGGTCTCGGCCAAGGGCACCCCCTCCCCCTACCGCGCGTCGGCCTCGGAGCTCGCCACGGGCGAGGTGGGAGACCGGCTCGTCGAGTACGTCACCGATCTCGGTGAGCGCTACAACCCCAGTCGGATCGCCGTCACCGAGCTCTTCCTCAACTTCTACAGCTTCGGCGACGACGACCTCGCCCTCTACCGCGAGATGACGGGCGCCGACGACTGGCCGCGGGACGCCGACGGCCAGATCGACGAGGACGACCCCGAGCTCGGCACCTGGCGGTCGGAGGTGCTGGCCGGGCTGCTGGCCCGGATGCGCGCCGGTCTCGACGGCGTGCGCGACGGCCAGGGCGAGCAGATCGAGCTCGCGATGGACGTCCGCGTCGGCTGGGACGACCCTGCCGCCGGTGCGCCCGCGAGCGGACACGACTACGAGATCCTCCTGCAGTCCGCCGACCGCCTGGTCGTCTGGGCGTACGTCGGGGCCAGGGCACGCACTCCCGCGGACGTCGAGCGGGTCACGGCGGCGCTGCAGTCGGCAGGCTTCGACATGTCCCGCTTCACGGTCTCCGTCGGTCTGTGGGCGGCCTCGGCGGACGCCGACCCGCCCCAGGCGATCTCGCCGGAGCGCATGGCTGCGACGCTCCGGGCCGCGACCACCCACGGCGTCGGGGACGTGAACGTCACGCCGCTCTCGCACCTGTCCCCGGCGCACCGGGCGACGCTGGCCCGGGTCTGGGGCGGCGCAGCGCCTAGCGCGTCGGCAGGTCCGGGAGGGTGACGTCCACCTCGGTCCCCTGACCCGGCACGCTGCGGATCGACATCACGCCGCCGTGGTCGTGCACGACCCGGTCGACGAGCGCGAGCCCGAGGCCCGCGCCGCGCACGCGTCGCCGTCGGGTGTTGCGGGTGCGGTAGAACCTCTGGGTGACGCGGTCGAGCTCGTCGGCCGGGATGCCGATCCCCGCGTCCGCCACGAGCAGGCGCGCCAGGTGCGACCCGGTGGGCGTTGCCCCGCTCGTCACGGAGACCTTGACCTGGGAGCCCCGGTCGCTGTACTTCACCGCGTTGCTGAGCAGGTTCTCGACCATGTGGCCCAGACGGTGGGGGTCGGAGACGAGCGGGACGACGGCGTCTCCCTCGACCACCACCTCGATCCCGGCGGCCTCGGCCGCCGGGCGCTCGCTCTCGACGGCGTCACGGACGACCTGGACGACGTCCAGCTCGTGCCCCTCGAGCACCTGACGACCCGCGACGATCTGGGCGCTGGTCAGCAGGTCGTCGATGAGCGCGCTCAGCCGTCGCGCGTTGCGCTCGACGACCCCCAGGTAGTGCCGCTGCTCGTCGTCCAGCCGGTCCTCCTCGAGCCGCAGCAGGTCCACGTACCCCAGGATCGACCCGAGCGGAGTCCGCAGCTCGTGGCTCACGAGCCCGACGAACTCGTCCTGGATGCGCTCCTCCTCGTGGCGGGCGGTGACGTCGGTGGCGACGACGAGGAAGCCCGCGGGGAGGTCCGACGCGGCCCCGGCGAGCGCGGATCGCTCGGTCACGGTGAGCTCGAGGTACCGGCGCTCCCCGTCGGGCAGCATCACGGGCCACTCGGCGACGTGGGTGGCTCCCGTGACCGCGGTACCCAGCACGACCCGGTTCGCCGCGACCCTGTCCGGGGCTCGTCCCGTGCCGGGGCCGTCCGCCTCGGCCAGCCGCGCGGCGATGGCCGCCGGTTCCACGAGCTGCGAGACGTCGAGGCCGATCAGGTCCTCCTCGGCGCGCGCGAGCACCCGCACGGTGCCCGGGCTGGCCCAGACGATCCTGCCCGAGACGTCGGTCGCCACGAAGCCCTGCTCCGTCGCGGCGGCCATGATGCCCCGCAGGTCGTCCCGGGACTCGCGCAGGTGCCGCGCCGCGGTAGCGAGCTCGTCGCGCGCACGACCCAGCTCCTGGGCCTGGCCGCGCGCCACCCCCACGAAGCCGTGCGTCCCGACCGCCACCAGGCCGAGCACCAGCAGCACCACCAGCGCGTGCATGGCGGGATGGACCCGCTCGACGGCCGTGACCGGCATCATCATCGGGCCGAACAGGACCAGCACCGAGCCGCCCATCGCCAGCACCAGCCCCCAGGCCTCCCGCTGCAGCGCCAGGCTCACGACCGGGAGGAACAGCAGCGCGTCGAAGCTCGCCAGGATCAGGCCGGAGCCGACCTCCAGCGCACCGATCGCCACCATCTGCGTCAGGGGGAGCACGCATCGCCAGCCCGGCGACCACCGGTCCCAGCGCCCGAGGCTGCCCGCCAGCTGCACCGCGACGACCAGGACCACGGCGAGCGTGAGCCACACCGGGTCCCCGTCGATCCCGCTGATGCGCATGATCACCAGCACCACGAGGAACGAGACGGTGAGCGGAAGCTGCCGCAGCCCCACGGCCTCGTCGGCGAACCACGCGCCCCAGACCCGGTCAGACGTCCGACCGAGACGGTGGACCAGGTCTCGGGTCATCAGGGGCCCGCCCCCGCCCCGCCCCGCCGGACGTTCTGGTGCGCGGCGGGGGCCCGCGGGGTCAGCAGCGAGGACAGGTCGACCGGGGCGCCCGAGTCCTGCCCGTCCACGGCGGGCGTCGCACGCACGGCCGACGACCGGGCGAGCGTCTCGCTGGCCCGGACCGTCTCCAGGGGCTCGACCTCGCGCGCCGGGCTGAACCGCGCCCAGTACCGCGCGGTCGCTCGCACCACGTCCGGCTGCATGTACTCGCGGTGGGCCTGCGACACGTAGGCCGCGAGCATCCGCAGCTTCGCCTCGACGAAGCCGTCGACGTCCACGAACCGGTTCGGGGCGAAGGCCACGGTCGAGGACGGGCTCTGGAAGCACCACAGGCTGGGCACCTGGCGCGCCGCGATCTGCACCGCACCGTTCACCGCCCGGTGGTCCTGGTGCCGGTCGTTCGCGCTGTGCGTGTACACGCGGTGCGGGTCGACCTCGGCGACGACCTCCTCGATCGCCCCGATCACGCCAGCGGCCGGGTCGATGTGGGTGTCCGGGAAGTCGAGGTGCACCAGCCGCGCGCCGACGACGTCCGCCGCCGCGAGCGCCTCCTCGTGCCGTTCCGCGGCCAGACCGCCCACCGAGCCGCCCGAGAGCGTGAGGATCACCAGCTCGTCCCCCACCGCGCCGTGGGCCGCCAGGGTGGCGCCCACCCCGATCTCGACGTCGTCGGGGTGGGCGCCGACCGCCAGGACCCGTTGCCGCGACGACTCCCGCTCCCGGCGGGCGCGCTGCGCGAGCTCGGTGGCCCGCTCCACCACCGTGGACGCCGCGACCGGCTTGACCAGGAAGTCGTCGGCGGCCTCCCGCAGGGCGGTGACGGCGTGCGTCACGGTCGGGAACGCGGTGACGATCATGATCGGCAGGGTGGGGTCGATCGCCCGGACCTCGGGCAGGATGTCCAGCCCGGAGCGCCCCGGGAGCTGGATGTCGCTCACGAGGACGTCGTAGGTCGAGCGTCTCAGCGCGGCCAGCGCCTCCTCGGCGTCCGTGGCGATGTCGACGTGCATCCCCCCGTACCGCGCGAGCGCGATGCGGACGAACTCCGCCGAATCAGGGTCGTCCTCGAGCACCAGCGCACGGAAAGTGTCGTCGGACACCGGCTCTCCCCCTCACAAGTCCCGCCTGGTCAGACCGTACGCGCCGCGCGTCGTGGACGCGCGACGACGGGCACGGGCGGTGCTCACCGGCCGGCCGCGACGACCTTCCACGGCCCGTGCTTCGACGTGCCCGGCTCCTGGTCGCGGGTCCACCACCGCGCCTCGTACCGCGCGCCGTCGTGCACCACGACGTCGCCGTCGTCGAAGATCCGCGACCCCGTCCAGACCGCCGTGCCGTCGCCGGCGCGGACGAGCTCCTGCCACGGCCCGCTCGCGGAGGTGCCCGGCTCCTGGCCGCGCGTCCACCAGGTGGCGGCGAACTGCCCGCCCTGGTGGAAGACGACGTCGCCGTCGTCGTAGGTCGCCTTCGCGTCCCACGCGGGCTCGGCGTCGCCGGGCACCTTCGCCAGCACCTCGACCTCGCTGACGATCAGGTGCGTGTCCGGGTGCGCCGTCATCACCACGCGCACCGCGTCCGCGCGCACGTCCGCGGGGACCTCGGCCACGAGCGTCCCGTCGTCCGTCGACGCCTCGCCGACGGCCTGCCAGGCGCCGTCGACGCGCGCCTCGACGGCGACGCCGGTGGCCCAGCTCCGGTGCGAGCCGTCCCGGAAGAACCGCGTCACGACGCCGGTGACGTCGCGCGCGCCCGGCAGCGTCACGGTGAGCGTGTCCTCGGGGTTCTTGGCGTCGGGGCGCCAGTTGGACCAGCCCTTGTCGGAGGTGTCGCCGTTGATGACGCGCGACGCCGGGTAGCCGGGCTCGGTGGACGTGGCGGCCGCCGTGGTGCCCTCGGCGAGCGCGGCGTTCGCCTCGCCCGGCGGGGTGACCAGCACCCGCACCGTGGCGGGCAGCGTGCCGCCCGCACCGTCGTCGGCGGCCCCGGTCAGCTCGACCACGCCGAGCTCGTCGAACGCGCCCGCGGGGACGTCGTCCCAGGTCACCGGGCGCTGCACCGCGCCGCCGCCGGCGGCGACGGCGGTCACCGTGGCGGGCAGCCCGACCTCGGCCGCCGCCTCGCCCGCGTAGGCCTCGGCGCGGGCCGTCTCGGTCCGCTCGAGCGTGTCGACCAGCACGGTGGCTGTCGCCTGGACCGTGCCGCCGGCCGGCACCTGCACGGTGCCGCCGACCTCGACCGTGCCGGCACGCGCCCACGCGTCGTCGCCGGGCACGTCCCACGTCACCGGCAGCTCGCCGCGCGCGCCGCCCGGGTGGACGGGGGTGACGACGTCCGGCAGCACCGGCGCGACGCCCGGCGTCGTGAACACGTCCACCGGCTCGGTGCCGAGCACGGTCTCGTCGACCACGGCCCAGCGCTGGTTGGCGCCGGACGTCGCCCGGTAGGTCCCGACGGGCGAGCCGCCGGCCGTGGCCTCGCCACCCACCTCGAGCAGGGTGCGCGACGACGCGTTGACCAGCGTGTACGTGCCGTCGCCGGTGGTGGACAGGATCCAGCGCGCGGCCTCCGGGGTGTCGGCGGGGTCGGCCGGGGCGTCCGCGAGCACCGCGGAGGTGTCCTCGCTCACCGCGAGCTGCTGCCCCGTGGCCACGTTCGTCACGGCGTACCGCGTGCGGTGCGAGCCCGAGCCCTCGGGGGCACCGAGATCCTCGAGGGTCCAGAGCTGCTCGGCCGCGGCCGGGTCGTCGGTCGCGATCTGGAGGGCGTCGCCGTCAGGCGCCAGCGAGCGGCCCGACTGCGCGCCGTCGAGCCGGACGACGTGGCCGTCCTGCGCCAGCGGCGCGTCGTCCGCGACGCCCGAGACGCCGTCGACGACGAACGTCGTCACCGACTCCGCCGGCACGGTGACCGTGGCCGCCGCGTCCTGCACGGCCACCGGCTCGCCCTCGACGAGGTACCCGTCGGTGCTGGTGGTCACCGGCGTGACCGTCGCGCCCGCCGTGGTCGCGAAGCCCGACAGGTCGAGCGTGACGTCGCGCGACGCCGTCGTGTCGTTGACGTGCACGACGGTCGCGGCGTCGCCCGCGGCCGAGACCGCGGCGGTGCTGTCCGCGTCGTCCACCCCGACCAGCCGGTCCCCGGGCGCGATGTAGTGCGTGAAGTTCTGGGTGACCCAGTACTTGGTGTTGGTGTAGATCGGGCAGGTCTCGAGCGTGTCGTCCGCGGTGCAGGAGAACGAGAGCTGGATCTCGCCCCAGTTGCCGCCCTCGGGGCTCTCGCCGCCGGGCGCCATGTTGTCGTAGTCCTCCACGGGCTGCCAGAACACCCACGCGGACGGCTCCAGCTCGCGCAGGTCGTCGACGATCTGGTGCGCGCTGCCCAGGCCGGACTCCATGGACTCGAAGTCCTGCCCGGTGCTCGACCAGGAGCCGCCGACCTCGCTCATCCACAACGGCTTGTCCTCGCCCTTGGCGATGTCGCGGACCGTGGTGCGCTGGCCCGTGCCGTACGTGTGCACGTTGAGCTGCGACACCTGGTCGCGCACGGCGTCCGGGTAGGAGTTCCAGTTGGTGGCGAAGCGGCCGGGGTTGGTCTCGTCCATCGCCGAGATCACGGCGCCGGTGCCGGAGCCGTCGAGGGCGCCCGCGAGCGCCGGGATGACCTGCTGCTGCAGCTCGGGGCCGATGTGCGCGCCCTCCTGGCGGCCGCCGGTCGGGTTGCCGTCCGCGCCGAGCTGGGTGCCCCAGTAGTTCGTGTTCGGCTCGTTGAACGGGTCGATCGTGTCGACGTCGATGCCGTGCGCGTCCTCGAGGCGCTCGACGGCGCCCACGAGGTACTGCGCGAAGTCGTCGACGCTCGCGGTCTTGAGCTGGTCGGCGTTCGCGTCGAAGTTCCCCGACACGTAGCCGGACTCGGTCATGAACCAGGGCGGGGAGTTGCTGAACGCCTCCCAGTGCGTGACGTCGTCCTTGATGCGGTCCACCCACCAGCGCTGGGTGGCGTCGGCGTCCGCGTCCCAGTGGTCCGGGTCCGCCGGGTCCCACCAGTCCACGTCCTCGCGGGTGGTGCCCTCGGGCGCCTTCCACCAGCCGTCGACGGCGCCGCCCGCGCGCAGGTAGTCGGGCACGTCGGGGGCGTTGCCGCCGCCCACGTTGTAGCGCGCGATGTTGAGGTTCAGCCCCTCGTCGCCGAACACCATGTCGGCGAGCCGGTCGCGGATCTCGTCCGGGTAGCCGCCCGTGGCGTTGGCGAACCACACGAGGCTGGTGCCCCAGCCCTCGAACGGCTCCCCCGCGTACGACGGGTCGGGGCGGACCGTCACGCCGGCGGCGTCGGACCCGGCCGCTGCGGCGGGGACCGGGGAGGTCGCGGGCTGTGCGGACGCCGGGGCCAGGCCGGAGGCGAGCAGCGCGCCCGCCGCCCCGGCGACGACGGCGATGCGTCGTCGGTGGTGCCTTCTCGTCGGGCTCATCGGTGAACCTCTCTCTCGCGTCGGTGCGATGGGTGGGGTCGTGCGACGGGTCGTGCGGGTCGGTTCGTGCGGATGTGAGGTCGGTGCGGTCAGTCGGTGCGGCCGGCCGGGGCGGACGGCGGGGCGAGGAGGAACGCGGGCGCGGCGAGGCCGGCGTCGGCGAACGCGGCGCGGACGTGCGCGACGACGGCGTCGACGTCCCGCACCAGCGCGAGCGTGGAGCCCCCGAAGCCGCCGCCCGTCATGCGGGCGCCGAGCGCGCCGGCGGCGACGCTCGCGTCGACGGCCAGGTCCAGCTCGGGCACGGTGACCTCGAAGTCGTCGCGCAGCGACACGTGGGAGGCGGTCATCAGCGGCCCGACCTGCTCGTACGCGCCGGCGCGCACGAGCTCGGCCACGTCCGCCGTGCGCGCCGTCTCCGTGACGACGTGCCGCACCCGGCGGCGCAGCACGCCGTCGGGGTCGTGCGGGGCCAGCGCGGCGAGGGCGTCGTCCAGGGCCACGGGGCCGACGTCGCGCAGGCTGTC
>JADHZE010000121.1 GCA_026934365.1 Isoptericola sp. QY 916
GGTCCGGGCCGACGGGTCCGCACCCGCCCGCCGTCGTCGGCGTCGTGGCGGCCGCGGCCGCGGGCAGGGCGGCTCGGCACCCGCGGCCTGAACCGTCGCAGGGCAGGAACAGTCGCACGCCGGTCCGGGTTGAGCACGACGGAGGTGTCAGATGACGTACGAAGTCACCAAGTCCGACCAGCAGTGGAAGGTCGAGCTGAACCCGCAGGAGTTCGCCGTGCTGCGGCAGGCGGGCACCGAGCGGCCCTGGACCGGCGAGCTGCTCGACGAGAAGCGCGTCGGCGTGTACCGGTGTCGCGCGTGCGGCAACGAGCTGTTCCGGAGCGAGACCAAGTTCGACTCGCACTGCGGCTGGCCGTCGTTCTACACGCCGCTCGCCGGCGACGCCGTCGAGCTGCTCGAGGACCGGTCGCACGGCATGGTCCGCACCGAGGTGCGCTGCGCCCGGTGCGGCTCGCACCTGGGGCACGTCTTCGACGACGCGCCGCAGACGCCCACGGGCGACCGGTTCTGCATGAACTCGCTCAGCCTGACGTTCGAGCCCGCCGAGGGCTGACCGCCCGGTCGTCGCGCCCTGCCCGCAGCGCTTCGGGCAGGGCGCGGCTAGGGTCGGTCGGGTGACCGACTCCGCGCCCTCTGCGCCCTCTGTGGCCGACGCCGCCACGGCCTGGACCGCCGCGCCGGCGTCCGTGCCCGACCATCTCGTCAACGTGCGCGACGTCGCGACGGCCGCCCCGGGCCTGGTGCCCGGGGCGTTGCTGCGTTCCGACGCGCCCCGGTCGGGCGACGTCGCCCCGGCGGACGTGGTGTGGCCGCCTCGCACGGTGCTCGACCTGCGCGACCCGGGGGAGAACGGCGAGCCGCACCCGCTGACGGGCGTCGCGCACGTCGTCCCGCTGCCCCTGCTGGACGGCACGGCGATGCAGGGCGCCATCGCGCCGGCGCCGGTGCCCGGCCTCGGGGAGCTGTACCGGCAGATGCTCGACGGCGTGGGCGCCGGGCACCTCGTGGAGGCGGTGCGGCTGATCGCGGTCGACGACGCGCCGGTGCTCGTGCACTGCACCGCCGGCAAGGACCGCACGGGGGTGACCGTCGCGCTGGTGCTGGCCCTGCTGGGCGTGGACCGTGCCGCGATCGTCGCCGACTACGAGCGGACCGGTCCCCACATGCGAGAGGTGCTGGCCCGCGCCGCCGTCACGGCGAACCTCGCCGTCCCTGACGCGCACGTGCTGGCGAAGCTGCCGCCCGAGCTCGTCACCGCTCCGGGCTGGGCGATCGAGACCGTGCTGGACCGGTTCGCCGAGCACGACGGCGCCGCACCGGGATGGTTCCGTGCGCACGGCGGCGGCACCGAGACGCTGGACGCCCTGCGGTCCCGTCTCCTCGAGGGCTGACCCGGCCCCGGACACGCGTCGAGCCTGCCGGGACGGGTCCCGACAGGCTCGACCGGCGACGCGGGCCCAGGCCCACGACGTCTCAGGAGCGCGTGTCGCGCCAGCGGACGAAGTCCTCCGAGTAGCGGTGCAGCAGCGTCGCGAGCTGCGCGACGTCCGCCTCGTCCCAGTCGCCGAACGCGTCCTTATACATCTCGATGCGACGGTCGCGGGCCCGGGCGAAGCGCTGGGCGCCGTCGGCGGTCAGGGTGATCCGCTGGCCGCGGGTGTCCTCCGGGTCCACCTCGCGGTGCACGAGGCCGAGCTCCACCAGGCGGCTGAGCTGTCGGGACACGGTGGCACGGCCGACGCCGAAGTGTGCGGCGAGGTCGGAGCCGCGGATCCCGGGATGGGAGTCGATGTGCGCGAGGATCGGGTAGGCCGACGCCTCGAGCTCGGGGTGCACCCGCCGGGCGGTCTGGGCCGCCGACGACTGGGCGCGACGGATCAGGACCCGGATCTCGCGTTCGAGGGCACCGAACGGGTCGGTGGCCGGGTCGGGCAGGGGCTGGGCGGCGACGTCGTGCATGCGCCCATCATGAGGCTTCGCCGAGGCAAACGGGAGTGGCGTAGCAGGCGAACTTGCACCCGGACGGCGTCTCAGCGGGTGAAATCGACCCCGTCCGGGTGCTGGGCCGGTGTCAGGCCCGTTCGGCGACCGGAGCGGCGACGTCCTGCTCGGCCGACTTCTCCTCGTCGAGCACCTGCTCGATGCCGGAGCGCTGGCCCAGCGGGATCTCCTTCATGAAGAGCACCGCGATCAGCGAGACGACGGCCATCGGCACGGCGTACAGGAAGATCGTCGTGATGCCGTCGGCGTAGGCGCCCTCGACCACCGTCTGCACGGGGGCGGGAAGGGCGGCCAGGTCCGGGACCGCGCCCGAGCCGGCACCCATCGCGTCCGAGGCGATGCCGAGCTTCGCCAGGCCGGTGGAGAGGTCCGTCTTGATCTGCGCGGCCATCACGGCGCCGAGCGCCGAGACGCCGATCGCGCCGCCCAGCGAGCGGAAGAACGCGACGCCGGAGGTACCGGCACCCATCTCGTGCACGTCGAGGGTGTTCTGCGTGGCGAGCACGAGGTTCTGCATCAGGGCGCCCACCGACAGGCCGAGGCCGAACAGGAAGACGGAGATGAGCACGAAGCTCGTGTCCACCTCGATGGTCGACAGGCCGAACAACGAACCGGTGAGGAGGACGGCGCCGCCCACCATGATCGCCTTGTACCGGCCGGTGTTCGAGATGATCCGGCCGAGCACGATGCCCGCGAGCATCGTGCCGATCACCATCGGGATGGTGAGCAGGCCGGACTCGGTCGGCGTCTTGCCGCGGGCGAGCTGGAAGTACTGGCTGAGGAAGACCGCGGTGCCGAACATGGCGACGCCGACGGACGCCGAGGCGACCACGGCGAGCACGAACGTGCGGTTCTTGAACAGGTGCAGCGGGATGATCGGCTCGGCGGCGTTCTTCTCGACGAAGCCGACGACGACGAGCGCCAGCAGGGCGCCGCCGACCATCGCGCCGGTCTGCCACGACAGCCACTCGAACTGGTCGCCGGCGAAGGTGACCCACAGGAGCAGCAGCGCGACGGCGACGGCGATGAGGCCGGCGCCGGCGTAGTCGATCTTCACCTCCCGCTTGGCCAGCGCGGGCAGGTGCAGCGTCTTCTGCAGCACGATGAACGCGGCGACGGCGAAGGGGACGCCGACGAAGAACGTCCAGCGCCAGCCGATCGAGTCGGTGAGCACGCCGCCGAGCAGCGGGCCGCCGATCTGCGCGACGGCCATGACGCCGCCCATGAGGCCCATGTACTTGCCGCGCTCGCGCGGGCTGATGATGTCGGCCATCAGGACCGTCGCGAGGGCGGTGAGGCCGCCGGCGCCGATGCCCTGCAGGGCGCGGAAGCCGATGAGCATCTCGATGTTCTGCGACAGGCCGGCAGCGGCGGCGGAGACCACCGTGATCGCGAGGGCGACCTGCATGAGCACCTTGCGGTTGGTCAGGTCGGCGAGCTTGCCCCACAGCGGGGTCGAGATCGTCATCGTCAGCAGCATCGCGGTGACGACCCAGGTGTAGGAGTGCTGGGAGCCGCCGAGCTCGCTGACGATCTTGGGCAGCGACGTCGAGACGATGGTGGTGGCCAGCAGCGAGACGAAGACGCCGAGGAGGATGCCCGAGAGGGCCTCGAGCACCTCGCGGCGGGTCATCGCCGGGGCCGGAGCGGCGGAGAGGTCCGGCGCGGTGGGCGCCGGGCTGGGGGACTGACTCATCGGGCGGGGATCTCCTCCTGCGCCGTGGCGCGGTCGTGGGTCGTGGTGAGTGCGGCCGCGACGCTGCGGATCCGGGAGATGGCGTCGGCGAGGTCGTTCTCCGACCAGTCGGAGAACGACTCGGAGACGAGGTCGTCGATGCGTTCGAAGGAGGCCTCCGCGAACTCGCGGCCGGCGTCCGTCAGGGCGAGGTAGCGTGCGCGCCGGTCGTCGTCGTCCACCGTGCGCTCGACGAGACCGGCGTCGACGAGGGCGCTGATCTGGCGGCTCGCGACGGAGACGTCGACGCGGAGCTTCGCGGCGACGTCGGTGATCTGGACGCGCCCGCACCGCGTGAGCAGGTGCAGGGCCCCGAGGCCGGCCCGGGGGAGGTCCAGGTCGCGCGCCACGCGCATGGCGGCCTCGCGCTGGGCGCGGGAGAGCTCCTCGAGCGTCTCGACGAGCTCTCGGGCCGCGGTGCGGTCAACGGGCATGGCAGGGCCTTTGCTGAAAGAGGGTGGGTGCTCGGGGCCGGACGGCCGGAGCGGTGCGGCCCGGGGCGCGGGCCGAGTTGTTGCAGGGTGCAAACATACGCCTGGTGCTTGCAGCAAGCAAGTGTCCTGGTGGGGGCCTCACCCGGCGCACGACGACGGCCCGTGACGCCCCGGGCGGAGCGTCACGGGCCGTCGTCGTGTCGGCGCGACTCGGGCGTGCGTCAGGCGCGCTTGTACGCCTCGCCCGCCATGTCCTCGAGCTCGACGCCCTTCGTCTCCGGGATCTTGCCGAGCACGAAGAAGAACGACAGCACCGCGAAGACGGCGTACATGAGGTAGGGGATCGCCGGGCCGAACGTGTCGAGCATCGGCGGGAACGTCAGCGTGATGACGAAGTTCGCGATCCAGTTGGCCGCGGCGCCGACACCGAGGGCGGCGGCGCGGATCCGGTTCGGGAACATCTCGCCCAGCAGCACCCACATCAGCGGGCCCCACGTGGCGCCGAAGAAGACCACGAAGGCGTTCGCGCTGACCAGCGCGATGATGCTCCACGGATCCGGGAGGCTGATCGAGTCGCCCGAACCCGTGGCCTGCGTGAAGCACACCGCCATCAGGCCCAGCGAGACCGCCATGCCGGCCGAGCCGATGAGCAGCAGCGGGCGCCGCCCCACCTTGTCGATGAGGGCGATGGCGATGAACGTCACGGCCACGTTGGTGACCGCCGTGATCGTCGAGACGAGGAACGCCTGGGACTCGTCGAAACCGACCGCCTGCCACAGCGTCGTCGAGTAGTAGAAGATCACGTTGATCCCGACGAACTGCTGGAAGATCGCCATCACGATGCCGACCCAGACGATGGGCTTGAGCCCGAACCGGTCGCCCTTGAGGCTGCCCAGCTCGGCGTTCTTCTCGTCGACGGCGATCGAGCGGCGGATCTCGCCGATCCGGTCGTCCGGGTGCTCGTCGGGGCCGAGCACGGACGCCAGGACGGACCGCGCCTCGTCGTCGCGTCCCTTCGTCACGAGATAGCGCGGGGACTCGGGCATCCGTAGCGCGAGGATGCCGTACACGGCCGCCGGGACCACGGCGACGAGGAACATCCAGCGCCACGCCTCCCAGCCGAACCACAGCTCGTTCGCGGCGCTGCCGGCCGCCGTCGCGAGGATCTGGTCGGACAGCAGGGCCGCGAAGATACCGACGGTGATCGCGAGCTGCTGCAGCGAGCCGAGGCGCCCGCGCATCGCGGCCGGGGCGATCTCCGCGATGTACGCGGGGGCGATCACGGACGCGATGCCGATGCCGACGCCCGCCATGAACCGCCAGACCGCCAGGTCCCAGGCGCTCCACGCGATCGCCGACAGGATCGACGAGACGAAGAACAGCACAGCGCCGAGCACCATCACGTGGGTGCGGCCCCAGCGGTCGGCGAGCTTGCCGCCCGACCACGCGCCCAGGGCGCAGCCGAGGAGGGCGATCGCCACGACGAGCCCCGTCACGGTGGAGTTGAGGTCGAACTGGCCCTCGATCGCGTCGACCGCGCCGTTGATCACCGACGAGTCGAAACCGAAGAGGAACCCGCCGACCGCCGCCGCGAAGGCGAGGGCCGTGGCCTTCCGGTGGGCGCTCTGCGCACCCGCCTGACCAGGTGTGGAGGTGGACATGTGTCTCCTAAGTCCGTGGTTGCTTCGATGCTAGGTCCGCGATCGTGTGTCGGCTCGGGGAGCGGCAGGCGCGGGAGACCTCGGGCGCCGGGTGGGCGTCGCCGGACGTGCCTGCAGGGCGCGGACCGCGGGAGACTGTACCTGTGAGCAACGAGCCGGAACCACGCAGGCACCGCCGACCGGCGATGCTCGACCCGCAGACCGCGGAGCAGATCCCCGGCTCCCTCGACCCCGCGCTGCGCGACGAGGTCGCGCACACCACTGCGCGCGCCGTCGTGCACCGGGCGCGGGCCGCGGAGGACCCGGAGGTCGTGGACCGCCTGGTGCGCCTCGTCGAGCGGGAGGGGCTCGACGTCGTCGCCGCACTGTGGTCCGACGCCGCGCCCGCCTCGCTGCCCGGCGCGTTGTGGCGGCTGTACGTGCTGCGCGAGTGGGTGCGCCGCGACCCCCGCACCGTGGGGCTGCGCTACCGGCTCGGCGTCGACGCCGCCCCGGTGCACGAGGCGGTGGCCGGCGTGCCCCGCCCGCCCGCCCCCGAGGACCTGCGGACGCTCGCGGACGACGTCCTGTCCGGCGTCTACGCCGGCGACCTGGCCGTGGCGCTGGAGCGGGCCGCGTCGTTCTGCCGCATCCTCGCGACCGGTGCGGCGTTCGACGCCGACGCCCGCGAGGTCGCGGACCCCGACGGGGCCACGCGGATGACCCGCGGGGCCGCCGACCTCGTGCGCACCGCCGAGGAGCTGGAGCGCGCGGCCACGGGCTGGCGGGCGGGCACCCTCGACTGAGTCGCTCCGAGCCCGAACGGCGGCGCTGACCTGCGTGTTCGGAGCACGCCGACACCCGGGCTTACGATGTTCGGGCGACGTCGGGCCGCGGTAGCCCCGGGCTCCATCTTCAGCCGCTACGAGCGGCCACGCGCCGAGAGGCGCTCCCGGTCCGGCGTCGCACCTCACCCGAGTTTTCCCGCAGCCGCGAGGCGGATCGTTCAGCGCGCGTTCAACTGGTCGCGCCAGGATGGCCACCTCTAGTCTGTGAGAGTCTCAGCGTCCTCGATCCGGGAGCCACACGTGCGCCTGCGCCTGACACCGCGCGACACGACGTATTTCGACATGCTGGCGACGCTCGCGCAGCACAACGTCACGGGGGCCTCGCTCCTGGCGGAGCTGCTCGGGGCGTCCCGGCAGGAGCGGGAAGGGATCGTCCGCAGGCTCAACGAGGCCGAGCACGTGGCCGACGACGCCGCCCACTCGATCATGCGGCGCCTGAACCAGACGTTCGTCACCCCGTTCGACCGGGACGACATCTACGGCCTCGCGTCCGCGCTCGACGACTGCATGGACGCCATGGAGGAGGCCGGGGACCTCATCGTCCTGTACAAGGTCGACGAGCTGCCCCTGCGCGTGTCGGAGCAGGTGCAGGTGCTGCAGCGCTGCGCCGAGCTCACCGCCGAGGCCATGCCGCGCCTGCGCTCCATGGACCAGTTGTCCGACTACTGGGTCGAGATCAACCGCCTCGAGAACCAGGGCGACAAGCTGCACCGCGAGCTCATCGCGCAGCTCTTCGACGACACCACCGACCCGATCCTGCTCATCAAGCTCAAGGAGATCGTCGACATGCTCGAGGAGGGCGCCGACGCCTTCGAGCGGGTCGCGAACATGGTCGAGACCATCGCCCTCAAGGAGTCCTGACGGTGGAGGCGGCTCTCGTCGTCCTCGTCGTCGCGATCGCGCTCGGCTTCGACTACACCAACGGCTTCCACGACGCGGCCAACGCCATCGCCACCTCCGTCTCGACCCGTGCGCTGACGCCGCGGGTCGCGCTGCTGATGGCCGCCGTGATGAACTTCGTCGGCGCGCTGCTGGGCACGGAGGTCGCCGAGACCATCGCGACGTCGATCGTCGACCTGCAGGACGCCTCGAACCACACCGCGCTCGTCGTGGTGCTGTGCGCCCTCATCGGCGCCATCGCCTGGAACCTCATCACCTGGTGGTTCGGGCTGCCGTCATCGTCCACGCACTCGCTGATCGGCGGGCTGGTCGGGGCAGGCCTGGCGGCCGGGCTCCCGATCTACGGGCAGTCGATCATCGACAAGGTCGTGCTGCCGATGGTGTTCTCCCCGCTCATCGGCTTCGTCGGCGCCTACCTGGTGATGGTCGCGGTGCTGTGGATCTTCCGGAACGCGGCCCCGTCGCGGGTGACGCGCCGGTTCCGGCTCGCGCAGACCGCGTCGGCGGCCGCGATGGCCCTCGGCCACGGCCTGCAGGACGCGCAGAAGACCATGGGCGTCATCTACATGGCGCTCGTGACCGTGGGGTGGGCGGCCGCCGACGGCAGCATCCCGTTGTGGGTCAAGCTGGCCGCCGCGAGCGCGATCTCGCTCGGCACCTACTCCGGCGGCTGGCGCATCATGCGCACGCTGGGCCGCCGCATCATCGAGCTCGACCCGGCCCGCGGCTTCGTCGCCGAGTCCGTGTCGGCCCTGGTGCTCTACGCCAACGCGTTCATCCTGCACGCGCCCGTCTCCACGACGCACACGATCACCTCGGCGATCATGGGCGTCGGTGCGACGCGCAGGCTGTCCGCCGTCCGCTGGGGCGTGGCCAAGAACATCGGCGTGGCCTGGGTGCTCACCATCCCCGCCGCCGCCCTCGTCGCCGCGATCACGACCTGGATCCTGCACCCCTGGCTGACCTGACCACCAGCCGCGGCGGTCAGTAGACCGGGGGCGTGACCTTCTCCACGGCGACGACGCGCGGGCCCTTGCCGGTGGTCGCGACGTGGGCGACGAGCAGGTCGCCCGGCTCGAGGAACGGGTCGCGCGAGGGCAGGACGTTCGCGACGGCGCGGCGGGAGTGCTGGCCCAGCACGTCCAGCACGGTCGGCAGCACGGGGCGGTGCGTGCACAGCACCGACGACCGACCCGACTCGAGCAGGTCCAGCACCGTCGCGGCGACGCGGGACGGCGACCGCTCGTGCTCGGCCTCGCCCAGCTGGTCGCTGAGCTCCGGTCGGGCGCGCGCCGCCTGCACGTACGGCTCGATCGTCGCCGCGCAGCGCTCCCAACGGCTCGACACCACGGACGTCACGCCGTAGGCCGCGAGGACCGGGACGAGCGCCGCGCCCTGGGCGTGCCCCACCGGCGTCAGCGGCCGGTCGTGCTCGGCGCCGTGCCAGGCCGCCCGGGTGACGGCCTTGCCGTGCCGGACGATGACGACGGCGTGCGTGGCGAGCCGGCCCTGGCCGTGCGCCTCCACGAGGGCCTCGAGCGGCCCGCGGTCGGCGCGGCGCGTCAGGCGCGCGGCGGCGTCGTCGACGTCGAGCCACGCCTTCTTGTCGACCTCGTCCGTCGACGGCGGCTGCACGGGGGACCGTGCGGCCAGCGCCGCGGCGTCGTCGGACCGCGAGGCACGGCGTGCCGCCCAGTAGTGCACCCGCTTCACGCGGCCCTCGGGTGTCAGGTACTGCAGCCCCGGCAGGGGGACACCCAGCACCACGGGCTTACCCGTCTCCTCCGCCACCTCGCGCGCGGCGGCCGTGTTCAGCGACTCGCCCGGCTCGAGCTTGCCCTTCGGCCAGGACCAGTCGTCGTAGCGCGGCCGGTGCACGAGCTGCACCTGCAGCCGCCCGTCCCGCTCGCGCCACACGAGCCCGCCCGCCGACTCGATCACCGGGGCGTGCTCCACCGACGTCGCCCCCAGCCTGTCCACGAGCGGCGACGCCGTGGTGCCCGCCGCCCGGCGCACCCGTGCCGCCCTCACCGCGCCCTCATCGAGCCCGCTCGGGCCGACGGCGGTGGCGGTCGACGAGCTGCGCCTGCAGGTCCACGAGGGGCACGCCGTCCCGCCCGACGGCGTGCCGCACCCAGGTGTCGTCCGGCTGCAGGTGCCACGTGGAGGTCTCGTCCGACATGGACGCGTCCATGAGGTCGAGGAGCTCCGCGACCTGGCCCTCGTCGGCGATCCGGACCAGGGCCTCGACGCGCCGGTCGAGGTTGCGGTGCATGAGGTCGGCCGAGCCGATGTACACCTCCGGGCCGGACTCCGGCCCCTCGCCGATGGCCGGGCCGGCCGCGTTGGCGAAGGCGTAGATCCGGGAGTGCTCCAGGAACCGGCCGAGGATGGAGCGCACGCGCACGTTCTCGCTCAGGCCCGGCACTCCCGGTCGCAGCGCGCAGATGCCGCGGACCACCAGGTCGACCTTCACCCCGGCCTGCGAGGCGCGGTACAGGGCGTCGATCGTGGCCTCGTCGACGGCGCTGTTCACCTTGATGCGCACCCAGGCGTCGTGCCCGGCACGGGCTGCGGCGGCCTCCCGCTCGATGCGCTCGACGAGGCCCGCGCGCACGGCGCGCGGCGCGACCAGCAGCCGGTGGAAGCGCGACTGCGGGGCGTACCCCGAGAGCTGGTTGAACAGGCGCGTGAGGTCCTGGCCGACGTCGCGGTCGCACGTGAGCAGCCCGTGGTCGGTGTACATGCGGGCCGTCTTCGGGTGGTAGTTGCCGGTGCCGACGTGGCAGTACCGGCGCAGCCCGTCCGCCTCCTGGCGCACCACGAGGGACAGCTTGGCGTGCGTCTTGAGGCCGACGATCCCGTACACGACGTGCACGCCCGCCTCCTCGAGCTTGCGCGCCCAGGAGATGTTGGCCTGCTCGTCGAACCGCGCCTTGATCTCGACGAGCGCGAGCACCTGCTTGCCCGCCTCGGCGGCGTCGATCAGGGCGTCCACGATCGGGGAGTCGCCCGACGTGCGGTACAGCGTCTGCTTGATCGCGAGGACCGCCGGATCGGCGGCCGCCTGCTCGAGGAACGTCTGCACCGACGTCGAGAACGAGTCGTAGGGGTGGTGGAGCAGGATGTCCCGCTCGCGGATCGCGGCGAAGACGTCGCGCGCCGTGGCGGACTCCACCTCGGCGAGCTGGCGGTGCGTCGTCGGGACGAAGGGCGGGTAGTGCAGCGACGCGCGCTCGATGTCGGCGATGACGTTGAGACCGGTGAGGTCGAGCGGCGCGGGCAGCTCGTACACCTCCTCCTCGGCCACGTCGAGCTCGCGCACCAGCAGCTCGCGGAT
The DNA here is from genome assembly GCA_026934365.1 of Isoptericola sp. QY 916. Taxonomy (GTDB): domain Bacteria; phylum Actinomycetota; class Actinomycetes; order Actinomycetales; family Cellulomonadaceae; genus Isoptericola; species Isoptericola nanjingensis. The sequence continues at coordinate 10,902 of JADHZE010000121.1, forward strand.
GCGCGGCGAGATGCCGTGCGCCAGCTCGAGCCGCACGGGCGGGCCGAACCGGCGGCGCAGCAGCTCCTTCTCCATCGCCTGCAGCAGGTTCTCGGCGTCGTCCTCCTCGACCTCCACGTCCTCGTTGCGCGTGACGCGGAACGTGTGGCTCTCGCGCACCTCCATGCCCGGGAAGAGGTGGTCGAGGTGCTGGGCGATGACCTCCTCCAGCGGCACGAACGACGTCTGCGTGCCGCCGCCCTGCGTGGGCGTGGGGGCCGACGGGCGGCCGCGGTCGTCGACGGCGATGAACCGCGGCAGCAGCGGCGGCACCTTGACGCGGGCGAAGTGCTCCTTGCCCGTGAGCGGGTTCGCGACGACGACCGCCAGGTTGAGCGACAGCCCTGAGATGTACGGGAACGGGTGCGCCGGGTCCACCGCGAGCGGCGTGAGCACGGGGAAGATCTGCTTGCGGAAGAACTTGTGCAGACGCTCCTGCTCGCGGACCTCGAGCTGGTCCCAGTGCACGATCGTGATGCCCTCGGCGTCGAGCGCCGGCTGCACGTCGGAGCGGAACACCTCCGCGTGCCTCGTCATGAGGCGGTGCGCGCCCTCGCCGATCGTCTCCAGCACCTGCCGCGGGCTCAAGCCCGACGCCGCGGTGACGGCGATGCCCGTGGCGATGCGCCGTTTCAGGCCCGCCACCCGCACCATGAAGAACTCGTCCAGGTTGGACGCGAAGATCGCGAGGAACCGGGTGCGCTCCAGCAGCGGCAGCGACGGGTCCTCGGCCAGCTCCAGCACCCGCTCGTTGAACGCGAGCCAGCTCAGCTCCCGCTCCGCGAACCGGTCGTCGGGCAGCGGCTCGAGCTCGACCGCGGCGGCGACGCCGTCGGACTCCGGCTCCTCGGCGATGTGCTCGGCGATGTGGGCCGCGAGCTGCGGGTCCAGGGGGCGGGACGGCGCGACGGCCGTGGAGCGCGGGCGGCTGTCCGTGACCTCGGCGGCCACGACGGCGGTGTCCGGCGCGGCGGAGGGGCCGCGTCCGTCGCGGGACCGGGACGTTCGGGGGCGCGACGCTGTCATGCCCCCCATCGTGGCACCGATAGGTGAACGGCGGGTGACGAAGTCCGCCGCCCCGTCGCTACGCACCCGTGGGTCGCGCGTACTGGACGTCCACGGCGGCGCGCTCGAAGCCGGCGCTCGCGTACGTGGCCAGCGCCGGCGCGTTGTCCCCGTCCACGTAGAGCACCGCACGGTCGCAGCCCACGCGCGCCAGGTGGCGCAGCCCGACGGCGGTGAGCGCGCGGCCCAGACCTCGGCCCTGCGCGTCGGGGGAGACGCCGACCGCATAGATCTCTCCGGAGCGGCTCTCTCCGTCCCGGGAATTGTCCGGCTGGTCGTTCTCGACCTTGGTCCACAGGAAGCCGAGCGGCTCGCTGCCCGGGCCGGCGGCGTCGTCGCCGGGCACGACGAGGAAGAAGCCGTCGGCGTCGAACCAGGGCTCGCGCCGCCGGTCGTGCAGGTCGTCGACCGTGAGGCGGCCCTGCTCCGGGTGGTCCGCGAACGCGCGCGCGTTCAGCCGCACCCACGCCTCGTCGTCGGCGTCGGGGCGGAACGTCCGCAGGGAGAGGCCGGGCAGGTCCGGCACGTCGCGCGCCGCGTCGTCGGGCCCGAGGGAGCGCGCGAGCACGAGCAGCTCGCGCGCGGCCTCGTAGCCGTGCGCCGCGGCGAACGCCCGCGCCGCGGACAGGTC
>JADHZE010000122.1 GCA_026934365.1 Isoptericola sp. QY 916
CGCCTCCTGGACCACGACGCCCAGCCGGGCGCCGGGCGTGACCGAGCGGGTGCCGCGGGCCAGCGCCATCCGGCCCGCGAGCGCCGCGAGCAGCGTCGACTTCCCCGTCCCGTTCGGCCCGACGACCAGCAGCCGGCCCGACGGCGGCACCGCGACGCGGGTGCCGGGCAGGTCGAGCCGCAGGCCGCCGTCGGCGGCCAGCACCCGCGGCGAGCGCAGCTCGACCAGGGGATCGCCCGGGTCCCACCCCGGCGACATCGACGGCAGGTCCGGGAACGTGAGTCGCGCTGGCGGCACGGGGACCTCGACGGCCTCGGCCTCGAGCTTCTCGATCAGTCGGTCGGCGGCCTTGACGTGGATGCGTGCCCGCGTCGCGCGGCGGTGCTTCTGCGACCCCTTGGGCGGCCGCCACTCGTCGGACAGCCCCTCGTACGACGCGTCCAGCCGCTCGGCGAGCACGCGGGCGCGCTCCTGCTCCGCGCGGTAGCGCTGCCGCCACCGGTGCAGGGCCTGGTTCTTCGCGAACCGGTACGCGAGGTAGCCCGGCTGCCCGTACAGGACGGGCTTGCCGTCCATCGACGGGTCGAGGTCGAGGATGGCGGTCGCGACGTCGTCGAGCAGCTCACGGTCGTGCGTCACGACCACGACGCCGCCCTGCCACGCGACCAGCTCGCCGGTGAGGAACTCGATCGCGGAGTCGTCGAGGTGGTTGGTGGGCTCGTCGAGGAGCAGGAGGTCGGCGCGCTCCGCGAGCCGGCACGCGAGGCGCACCCGGTACCGCTGCCCCACGGACAGGGTGTCGAGGCGCCGGTCGGGGTCGCGCACCGCGCCGAGGCGGGTGAGCGCGACGTCGACCCGCCGGTCCGCGTCCCACGCGGCCAGGTGCTCGGCACGGGCCAGCAGCCCGGACAGCCGGCGAAGGTCCCCGGTCTCGTGGTCGAACGACGCGGCCTCCTTCTCGATCTCGGCCGCGAGCGCACGCAGGTCGGCGAGCGTGCGCCGCACGAGGTCGCCCACCGTCTCCCCCGACGTCGTCGCGAGCTCCTGCTCCACCAGCGCGACGCTCCCCTTGCGCCGGAGCTCTCCGCGGCCCGGCCTGAGGTCGCCGGCCAGGAGGTGCAGCAGGGTCGACTTGCCGGACCCGTTCTCCCCCACGACGCCGAGGCGGGTGCCGTCGGAGACGCGGATGCTCACGCCGTCGAGCACCGGTCGGCCGGGGTAGGCGAACGCGAGGTCCGTGGCGGTGAGCTGCACCGGACAACCCTACGTGCGGCTCGCATAGGGTGGCCGCATGACTTCCCCCGCTTCCGAGGCCGCCACGCCTGATGTCACCCTCCGCGCCGACGGTCGCACGCCCTCCCAGCTCCGCCCCGTCACGATCACGCGCGGCTGGACCCAGAACGCCGAGGGCTCCGTGCTGGTGGAGTTCGGCAGCACCCGCGTGCTGTGCACGGCCTCGTTCACCGAGGGCGTGCCGCGCTGGAAGAAGGGGTCCGGCGAGGGCTGGGTCACCGCGGAGTACGCGATGCTCCCCCGCGCGACGAACGAGCGCAGCCAGCGCGAGTCGGTCAAGGGCAAGATCGGCGGCCGCACGCACGAGATCTCCCGCCTCATCGGCCGCGCGCTGCGCGCCGTCGTCGACGTCTCCGCCCTCGGCGAGAACACGATCGTCCTCGACTGCGACGTCCTCCAGGCCGACGGCGGCACCCGCACCGCGGCCATCACGGGCGCGTACGTCGCGCTCGCCGACGCCGTCGCGTGGGGCACCCGCCACGGCCACGTCACCGGCGGCAAGAAGGTCCTCACGGACTCCGTCGCGGCCGTCAGCGTCGGCATCATCGACGGCAGCCCGATGCTCGACCTGCCCTACGTCGAGGACGTGCGGGCCGAGACGGACATGAACGTCGTGACGACGGGCTCGGGCACGTTCGTCGAGGTGCAGGGCACCGCCGAGCACGCGCCGTTCGACCGCGCCGAGCTCGACGCCCTCCTCGACCTCGCCGTCGCCGGCACCGCCGAGCTCACCGAGCTCCAGCGCGCCGCGCTGGCGCAGGAGCTGTGACGATGCCCGACGCGACCGTGACCGTCCCCGCCGGCGCCCGCCTCGTGCTGGCCACGCACAACCGCGGCAAGCTCACCGAGCTGCGCGCGATCCTGCGCGATCAGCCCGGCCTGGACGCCCTGCCCGACGAGGCCGTGGTGTCGGCGGCCGACGTCGGCGCCCCCGAGCCGGTCGAGGACGGCGTGTCGTTCGTCGAGAACGCGCTGATCAAGGCCCGTGCGCTGGCCGCGGCGACCGGCCTGCCGGCCGTCGCGGACGACTCCGGCCTGAGCGTGGACGTCATGGGCGGCGCGCCCGGCATCTTCTCCGCCCGCTGGTCGGGAAGGCACGGCGACGACGAGGCGAACCTCCGGCTCCTCCTCGCCCAGCTGGGCGACGTGCACGACGAGCACCGCGCGGCGGCGTTCGTGTGCGCGGCCGCGCTCGTGACCCCGGACGGCCGCGAGGAGGTGTGCCTCGGCGAGATGCCCGGCACCCTCGTGCGCGCCCCGCGCGGGAGCAACGGCTTCGGCTACGACCCGATCCACGTGCCCGTCGAGCAGGCCCCGGCCGCCGACGGCACGCCCGGCGCGCGCACGTCGTCCGAGCTCACCCCGGCGGAGAAGAACGCCATCAGCCACCGCGGCAAGGCGTTCCGCGCCCTCGCGCCGGCGGTCGCCGAGGCCCTCGCCTGACCACCTGCCCGTTGTGAGCGTGATTTTGGCCCTGTTTCGAGTCCGAAACAGGGCCAAAATCACGCTCACAACGATCAGGGAGTGGTGCCTCGGCGGGCGGCGAGGGACGCGAGGGCGCGCCAGCCCAGCATCGTCACGCCCAGGAAGACGGCGGTGACGATCGCGAAGGACACCTCGACGCCGCCGATGCCGAGCACCGGCCGCAGCACCAGGCCCAGCACCACGGTGGCGAACCACACGGCCACGCCGGTGGGCCAGACCTGCGCGGGGGCGCGCCAGGCGCGCGTCGCGAGCCAGCCGACGGCGAGGCCGACGACGAACGGCAGCCCGACCAGCGCGACGTGCCCGACGCCTGCGGTGTCGTGGCTGAGCGTGCCGACCACGGTGAACACGAGCACGCACACGAGGTCGCAGACGGCGGCGGGCCAGGCGGGCCGTGCCGTCGGGGTCGTCGGGGAGGCGGGGGCCGGGGCAGCGTTCACGGGGCCGAGGCTACCGCTCACAGCGCGTGCACCCCGCCGGCCGTCGCCACGGCGACCGGTCCGTCGTAGGCCGACCGGGCCTCGGCGATCGCGACGTCCGGCGCGTTCCACACCGGCAGGTGGGTGAGCAGCAGGCTCCGCACCCCGGCGGCCGCGGCGGCCTCGCCCGCCCGCAGGCCGGTGAGGTGGATGCCGCGCTCGACGCCGTCGTCGCGCCCCTCCTGGAAGGCCGCCTCGCACAGGAACAGGTCGGCGCCGCGGGCGCCCTCGACGAGGCCGTCGCACGCGTCGGTGTCCCCCGAGTAGACGAGCGTGACCCGCTCCCCCGGGCGCACCGACGACGGCCCCGTCACGCGGATGCCGTACGCCTCGACCGGGTGGTACACCGCGAACGGCTCCAGCTCGAACGGGCCGACCTGCACCGGCGTCCCCGGCTGCCAGGCGCGGACGTCGTACTCGCCGTCCATCGACTCCCCCGCGGCCAGGCCGTACATCGCCGCCGCGCGGTCCGCGGTCGTGCTCGGCCCGAGCACCGGCAGCCGGCGCCCGACGCCCGTGCGGGTGCCGCCCCGCTCCGGGTGGTACCGCAGGTACACGTACAGCCCGGACAGGTCCGCGCAGTGGTCGGGGTGCAGGTGGGACAGCGCGACGGCGTCCAGGTCGAGCGGGTCGACGTGCCGCTGCAGGGCGCCGAGCGCCCCGTTGCCGAGGTCGAGCACGACGTTCCAGTCGCGCTCGCCGTCGTGCGCCTGGAGCAGGTAGGCGGACGCGGGTGACGCCGGCCCGGGGAAGGACCCCGAGACCCCCACGGTGACGAGCCTCATGCGGCCTCCACCAGGGTCACCTCCGGCCCCAGGAACCGGCGTGCGAGCCGCTCGAACGGCTCGGTGTCCCCGGTGGCCAGGAACCGGTGCACGGGCGGGGCCGCGTCGGGCGAGCGCTCCAGCCCGTGCTGCACGAGGTTGCGGTACACGTCCTTCGCCGTCTCCTCGGCGCTGGACACGAGCGTGACGTCCTCGCCCATCACATAGGAGACGGCGCCCGCCAGCAGCGGGTAGTGCGTGCACCCCAGGACGAGCGTGTCCACGCCCGCGGCCTTCACCGGGTCGAGGTAGCGGTGGGCGACCTCCAGGACCTCGGGCCCGGACGTCAGCCCGCGCTCGACGAGCGGCACGAAGTCCGGGCACGCCTGCGTGGTGATCTCCAGCCCCGGCGTCACGTGGAAGGCGTCGTCGTACGCGCGGGAGTCGATGGTGGTCTTCGTGCCGATGACGCCGATGCGGCCCGTCCGGGACGTGAGCACCGCCCGTCGCGCGGCGGGCCGGATCACCTCGACGACGGGGATGCCGCGCCGCACGGTGTACCGCTCGCGGGCGTCGGGCAGCGCCACCGCGGTGGCGGAGTTGCAGGCGATGACCAGCATCTTCACGCCCTCGTCGACCAGCCGGTCCATCACCGCGAGCGCCATCGCGCGCACGGCAGCGAGCGGCTTCGGCCCGTACGGGCTGTTCGCCGTGTCCCCCAGGTAGAGCACCTGCTCGTGGGGAAGCTGGTCGAGGATGGAGCGCGCGACGGTCAGCCCGCCGACGCCGCTGTCGAAGATCCCGATGGGGGCGTCGTTCACGCGAGGAAGCCTAGTCGCGACGGACCGTCACGACCCCGGGGAGTGAGCGGCGACACGGCGTGGCGCCCGCCACAGCGATGCTCCCGCCTGCGCTGATACGCCGCCCGCCACCCGCGCCGTCACGCCTCCGCGCGCCCCGCCCTCAGCTCCGCGAGCATCTCGTCGACCAGCGACTCCTGCGCGAACCCGGCGGCCACGAACACCCCGCCCCAGTAGCGGCGCTCGCGGCCCGACAACCCGACCCGCTCCCAGCCGGCGTACTCGTCCGGGGCGTCGTCGGAGTCCTCGTCCGGGTCGTCGTCCGCATCGTCGGTGTCGTCGACGTCGTCGTCGATGCCGGCCAGGACGTCGTCGTGCAGCGTCTCGACGTCCGCGTCGTCGACCAGCCCCAGCCGCTCCGCCAGCACGAGCCGCACGTCGGTGAGCGCGCCCGCGAACTCCTGCGCGGACTCGCGCGGCACGACGAGCTCCGCCCCGTCGCGCGGGTCGTCCGGCAGCTCGTCCGGGGAGTCGATCGCGTCGGCGAACGCGACGAGCCGGGCCACCTTCCCGGCCGCGAGGTCCGTCTGCGTCAGGTGCCGGAACTCGGCGGCGACGTCGGCGTCCTCGTCGTGCGCGTCGGGCAGCAGGCGCTGCACCGCCGGGTCCTGCGGCACCCGCGCGACGCCCGTGAACGCGACGCCGTCGCCGACCTCGATACCGGGCTCCAGGCCCGACTCCGCGCGCACCAGCTCCGCGACGTCCCGCGCGACGCGCCCGAGCACCTCCCGCTCGACGTCGTCCCACCGGGCGACGTAGCCCGCCGGCGCGGACCGGAACGGCGTCATGCCGCGCCCCCGTCGTGGCCGGAGGCGCCGCCGTCCGAGGCGCCCGACTGCCGCAGCGTGGCCCACAGCCCGAACCCGTGCATCGCCTGCACGTCGACCTCCATGCGCTCGCGCGGCCCGGACGACACCACGGCGCGCCCGTCGTGGTGCACCTGCAGCATCAGCTTCTGCGCCTTCGCCGGCGGGTAGCCGAAGTAGCTCTCGAAGACGTAGCTCACGTACGACATGAGGTTCACCGGGTCGTTCCACACGATCGTCACCCAGGGGTCCGCGACGGCGGCCGCCGCGTCCTCCCGGGTGTCGACCTGGGTGTCCCCCGCCGCCTCGGTCGCCGCGGCCGCTGTCGCGAGCCTCGCGCCCCTCGTCGTCTGCCCGTTCACGCGCCCAGCGTAGGCACAGCCGTCCACCGGTCGTCGACCGTCCGCCTGGCGGGCTTCACCCTGCCGGACCAGCGCGGGAGCCCTACCGTGTCCCCATGACCGACGAGCCCCGGGGCGGCGCCGCCCCGTCGCTGCAGGCCGTCCCGGCCGCCCCGCTCCCGTCCGTCCGCCCGTCGGTCGCCCTCCTCACCGACCGGTACGAGCTGACGATGCTGCAGGCGGCCCTCGCGGACGGCACCGCCCACCGCCACTGCGTGTTCGAGGTGTTCACGCGGCGGCTGCCGGCCGGGCGGCGGTACGGGGTCCTCGCGGGCACCGGGCGCATCCTCGAGGCGCTCACGCACTTCCGCTTCGGCGACGCCGAGCTCGCCTACCTCGAACGCGCCGGCGTCGTCGACGACCGGACCCTCGACTTCCTGCGCGGCTACCGCTTCACGGGCACGATCCAGGGCTACGCGGAGGGCGAGATCTTCTTCCCGGGCTCGCCGGTGCTGCAGGTCGAGGGCACGTTCGCCGAGGCCGTCCTGCTCGAGACGCTGATCCTGTCGATCCTCAACTACGACTCCGCCATCGCGTCGGCCGCGTCGCGGATGACCAGCGCCGCCGTGGACCGCCCCGTGCTCGAGATGGGCTCGCGCCGCGCGCACGAACAGGCGGCCGTGGCGGCCGCGCGCGCCGCCGTCGTCGGCGGCTTCACGGGCACGTCGAACCTCGAGGCGGGCATGCGGTACGGCCTCGACACCATCGGCACCGCGGCGCACGCGTTCACGCTCCTGCACGACGACGAGCGCTCGGCGTTCGACTCCCAGATCGCGTCGCTCGGGTCGGGCACCACCCTGCTGGTCGACACCTACGACGTCCGGCGCGGCGTCGAGAACGCCGTCGCCGCGGGCGGGACGTCGCTCGGCGCGGTCCGCCTCGACTCGGGCGACCTCGGCGTCCTCGCCGTCGAGGTGCGCCGCCAGCTCGACGAGCTGGGCGCCACCGGCACGAAGATCGTCGTGACGTCCGACCTCGACGAGCACGCGATCGCCGGGCTCGCGGCGATGCCCGTGGACGTGTACGGGGTCGGGACGTCGCTCGTCACGGGCTCCGGCGCGCCCACCTGCGGCATGGTCTACAAGCTCGTCGCGCGCGCCGACCCGTCCGGGGTGCTGCAGCCGGTGGCGAAGGCGTCCACGCACAAGACGAGCCAGGGCGGTCGCAAGGGGGCGGCGCGGCGCTACGGGCCCGACGGGCGCGCGGTCGAGGAGGTCCTCGTCACCGGCCCGGACGACCTCGTCGTGTCCTGGTCCCCCGAGGACGGCGGACAGGTCGGCGAGACCGCCGACGGCGAGCGCCCCGACCTGCGCAGCCTGCTCGTGCCGCTCGTCGTGGACGGCGCAGTCGACTCCCGCTGGGTGGGTGCCTACGGCGTGCAGAACGCGGCCCGCCACCACCTCCAGGCGCGCGCGGAGCTGCCGCGCGGCGGCCGCCGGCTGTCCGCCGGCGACCCGGCCATCCCCACCGTGGACCTCGTCCTGCGCTAGAGGCGGGGTGCGGCTATCGCTTCCCGACGAACCAGCCCCGCACCATCTCGACGCGCGCGGCGAGCTGGTCGGCCGTGGCCAGAGGGACCTCGGGCCCGCCGCACCGGCGACGCAGCTCGTTGTGCACGGAGCCGTGCGGGGTGTTGCTCTTGCGCGCCCACGCGGACACCAGCTTGGACAGCTCCTTGCGGAGGTCGGCGGCCCGGCGGTGCTCCGCCTCCGACTGCTCGAGCGCGGCCTCCGACGCCGTCGCGCCGCCGCGCCCGCGCACCTGCTGCGCCTGCCGCTGCCGCAGCAGCGTGGTGACCTGGTCGGCCTCGAGCAGGCCCGGCAGGCCGAGGAAGTCGAGCTCCTCCGCGGAGCCGACGTCCGCGCCCGTGCCGAACTCGCCGCCGTCGAACAGGACCCGGTCGAACGAGGCCTGCGCCTCGAGCGCCTCGAAGGAGCCGAGGAGCTCTCCAGACGCCTTCTCCTCCTTGTTCGCCGCCGCGAGGAGCGCCGCCTCGGGGTCGTACTCGATGCCCTGCTCCTCGGCGGTCTTGGGGCGGTCGAGCGCGTGGTCGCGCTCGAGCTCCATGCCGTTGGCCAGCTCGAGCAGCAGCGGCACGCTCGGCAGGAACACGGACGCCGTCTCGCCACGCTTGCGGGCCCGCACGAAGCGGCCGACCGCCTGCGCGAAGAACAGGGGCGTCGAGGTGCTGGTCGCGTACACGCCCACCGCCAGGCGCGGCACGTCCACGCCCTCGGACACCATGCGCACGGCGACCATCCACCGCGAGTCGCCCTGCGCGAACTCGTCGATGCGGGCGCTGGCGCCGTCGTCGTCGGACAGGACGACGGTCGGGCTCTGACCGGTGAGCCGGGCCAGGTGGCCCGCGTAGGCGCGCGCGTCCGTCTGGTCGGTCGCGATGACGAGGCCGCCGGCGTCGGGGACGGCGCGGCGCATCTCCGTGAGCCGCTTGTCGGCCCCGGCGAGCACCGACGGGATCCACTCGCCGTTCGGGTCCAGCGCGGTGCGCCACGCCTGGGCGTGCATGTCCTTCGTCATCGCCTCGCCGAGGCGGGCGCTGACCTCGTCGCCGGCCTTGGTGCGCCAGCGCATGTTGCCCGAGTACGTCATGAACAGCACGGGCCGCACGACGTGGTCGCGCAGCGCGTCGCCGTAGCCGTACGTGTAGTCGGCCTTGGACCGGCGGATCCCCTCGCGGTCCTCCTCGTACGTGACGAACGGGATCGGCGCGGTGTCCGACCGGAACGGCGTACCGGTCAGCGCCAGACGGCGCGTGGCGTCCTCGAACGCCTCGCGGACGGCCTCGCCCCAGCTCAGGGCGTCGCCGCCGTGGTGCACCTCGTCGAGGATGACGAGCGTGCGCGCCGCCTCGGTCCGGGCGCGGTGCAGCGCCGGCTTGGCCGCGACCTGCGCGTACGTCAGGGCGACGCCGTCGTAGTGCGAGCCGTGCCGGCCCTGGCTGTTCTTGAACGACGGGTCGATCCGGATGCCGACGCGCGCGGCGGCGTCCGCCCACTGGTGCTTGAGGTGCTCGGTCGGCGCGACGACGGTCACGCGGCGCACGATGCCCGCCTCGAGCAGCTCCGTGGCCACGCGCAGGGCGAACGTCGTCTTGCCGGCTCCGGGCGTCGCGACCGCGAGGAAGTCCCGCGGGTCGCGGCGCCGGTACAGGTCGAGCGCCTCGGCCTGCCAGGCACGCAGGTTGGACGCCGTGCCCCAGGGCGCGCGGCGCGGGAACGCCGGGCTGAGGTGCGACGCCGCGGACGACGACGGCGACTGCGGCAGCGGCTTGACCGGTTCCGCAGCGGCGGCGAACAGATCAGGGGTGGACTCGGGCTCGGGAAGCGGCTGCGCGCTCACTTGCCGGAGTCGCCCTCGCCGCCCTCGCCGTCCTGCGGGTCGCGGAGGCCGTCGTAGATCTCCTTGCAGACCGGGCAGACCGGGAACTTCGACGGGTCACGACCCGGCACCCACACCTTGCCGCAGAGCGCGATCACGGGCTTGCCCGACAGGGCCGACTCCATGATCTTCTCCTTGCGCACGTAGTGCGCGAAGCGCTCGTGGTCGCCCGGCTCCGCGGCCTGCTCGCGGGTGTCGGGGCGCTCCAGCACGCTGGTGCCGGCCCCGGTGTCCTGCGAGGGGTCGGCGGGCGGGGTGGAGAGGGGATCGCTCATGCCGGGCAGTCTACGACGGACCCCCCGACGCTCCCCCGCCCCGCCGGCCCCCGTGCCGCGGATCCGGGCACGGATCACAGGCCCTGCCAGCCGGGCTTGGAGGCGAACGTCTGGCGGTAGTAGTCGCCGAGCTGGAGCCGGGAGGCGGCCGCGTCGTCGACCAGCACCGTGGCGTGCGGGTGCAGCTGCATCACGGTGCCGGGCCACATCGCGGAGATCGGGCCCTCCACCAGCTGGTGCACCGCCTCGGCCTTCTGCCGCCCGGTGGCCAGCAGCACCAGGTGCCGTGCCTGCATGATCGTGCCCAGCCCCTGGGTGAGGCAGTGGGTGGGCACCTGCTCCACGTCGTCGTCGAAGAACCGCGCGTTGTCCACGCGAGTCTGCGCCGTGAGCGTCTTGATGCGCGTGCGCGACGCCAGCGAGGACCCCGGCTCGTTGAACGCGATGTGGCCGTCCGTGCCGATCCCCAGGATCTGCAGGTCCACCCCGCCCGCGTCCTCGATCGCCCGCTCGTACGCGGCGCACGCCGCCGGGATGTCCTCCGCGAGGCCGTCCGGCCCCGACACCTGCTCCGCGGGCCACCCGACCCGCGAGGCGATCTCCGTCTCGATCACGTTGCGGTACCGCTGCGGGTGCCCCGCGTCCAGGCCCACGTACTCGTCCAGCATGAAGCCCCGGGCCTCGGCGAACGACAGCCCGTCCTCGCGGTGACGACGCGCGAGCTCGTCGTACACCCTCAACGGGCTCGACCCCGTCGCCAGCCCCAGCACCGTGCCCGGGTTGCGGCGCAGCAGCGCCTCGATCGCGTCGGCCGCCAGCACGGCCAGCTCCTCCGCGGGGGCGATCACGACTTCCATGGGGGCTCCAGTCTCTCGGGGGCGGGATGAGGTCCATCATCCCGTCGTCGTGCCGTCATCGTGCGTGGTCCGTGCGCGGTCCGTGCGCGGTCCGCGCCGGTGCCCGCGGACGGGTCAGTCCTCGGCCACCGCCGGCGCGTTGAGCATCGGCGTGAGGCGCGCGTCGAACTCGTGCGCGAGGGTCGCGACGTCACCGCCGTCGGCGACGCGGCCGAACAGGTCCTCGTACACCCCGGCGTCCTCGATCGAGGCCCACCCGGGCGCAGGCGGGGTGAGCTTCGACGCGGCGGCCGTGCGGACCATGAGCCGGCCGTACCTGTCGCCCTTCATGAGCTCCTGGGCGTCCTCGTTCGCGGGCCCGAGCCCGGCGGCGGCGAGCTTCTCCTGGTATTCGTCGGAGAAGACGACGCGCAGCACGTCCTCGGCCAGGTCAGGGCTCGGCGACGTGGCCGAGACCGCGATGTTCGACCCGCCGGCGAAGACGGGTGCCAGGCCGCCGTCCAGGCCGGGCAGGGCGAAGATGCCGAACGTGTCGGTGTCCTTCATCCCGTCGCGCACCAGCTCGCCCTCGTCGTTGCGCACGAGGTGGCCGATCGACCACCGCGCCCACGCGGGAGCCATGATCGTGGCGGCGGCGGGCGGCGCCTCCTCGACACCGTCGTTGAGGAAGTCCCAGTACTCGACGTCCTTCTCCGTGGACGGCAGGTACGACGCGTTCTCGTACACGTCCTGCCACATCTCGAGGCCCTCGACGGTCTTCGGGTCGGACAGGGTCGAGACCCAGCCGTCGCCCTCCTTCACCGCGAGGTCTCCGCCGGCGGCGAACACCCAGGAGATGCCGTTGCGCCAGTCCTGGCCGCCCATCGCGAACCCGGCGTGGTCGTCGTCCGTGAGCGCCTTGACGGACTCGCCGAACTCGGCCAGCGTCGTCGGCTTCTCGAGCCCCGCCGCGCCCCACACGTCCTTGCGGTAGAAGACGTACCGCGAGCCGAAGTAGTACGGCAGCGCGTAGTGGCGGCCGTCGACCGACCCCGCGTCGACGAACGACTGCAGCAGCTTGTCCCCGCCCAGCTCGTCGTACAGCTCCGGCGAGATCTCGCGGAACGCGCCCGTGGTGGTGAACGTCGGGGACTGCGTGTTGCCGATCTCGACGACGTCCGGCGTGGTGGCCGGGTCCTCCAGCGCCTCGGTGAGGTCGGCGACGAGGTCGCCCCACTCCTGCTGCTCGATCGTCAGGGTGGCGCCCGGGTGCTCGTCCTCGAACTTCTGCACGAGGAACTCGCGGAGCTCCGGCGTCGTGTCCTCGCCGACCAGCCACATCGTGAGGTCCTTGTCCGGCGCTGCCGGCTCCGCCCCCGTGCCGAGCACGGAGCACCCGGTCAGCGCGACCGTGAGCAGGCCCGCGGTCACGGCCGCGGAGATGGCCCCGGTCCGGCGCGCGGTCACGACGCCACCCCGTTCAGCGGGGCGCGGCCGGCGATCGTGCGCCCCACGACGGCGGCGCCGACGGCGCCCACGGGCACGCGGCCCGGGGCCAGCCGGACGCGGTCGGCCAGGTGCAGCGAGCCGAGGAACCCGGAGTCCCGCGACTCGCGGACCAGCGCGGCGCGCACGGCGTCGAGGAGAGGCTCGCCGAGCTGCGCGACGCCGCCGCCCAGCACGACGTGCTGGACGTCGACCGTGAGGACCAGCATGCGCACGGCCGCGGCCACGGCCGAGGCGTAGGCGTCGCGCGCCTCGAGCGCCGCGGGGACGCCGCGCTCCGCCGCCTCGAACAGCTCCACCGGCGCGGGGCGGCCGGTGCGGACCGGCCAGAGCCGGGCGACGGCCGTCCCGGACGCGTACAGCTCGAGGCAGCCGCGCTGCCCGCACGGGCACAC
>JADHZE010000123.1 GCA_026934365.1 Isoptericola sp. QY 916
CGGGCCGCACCCGTTGACGAGCACCTGCCGGCCGCGCAGGTCGCCGGCGCGCGCGACGGCGTGCATGGCGACGGCGAGCGGCTCGGCGAGCGCCCCGTGCTGCGTGCTCACACAGTCGGGCAGCGGGCGCAGCTGGTCGGCGCGCACGACGACCCGCTCGGCGAACCCGCCGTCGGTGTGCGGGTCGAAGGCCGCGGAGCCGAGGTACCGCACGCGGGCGTGCAGGTTGGTCCGGCCCGCGAGGCGCGCCGGCAGCGGCTCGTCGCCGACCGGCGTCGCGGGGTGCACGGCGGCGCGCAGGCCGACGTCGACGCGGTCGACGCCAGGCCCCGTCGCGACGACGTGCCCCGCGATCTCGTGCCCGAGCACGAGCGGCACGCGCAGCACCGCGGTGCCGGAGACGCCGTTCCGCCAGTACGACAGGTCCGACCCGCAGACGCCTCCCCACTCGACGGCGAGCAGCACCTCGTCGGGACCGGGGACGGGGTCGGGGCGCTCGTCCACGCGGACGTCGCCGGCCCCGTGCACCACGACGGCCCTCATACCGCGTCCTCCAGCCGCACGAGGTCACGCCCGCGCACCTCGGGCGCGATCCGGGCCGCGACCAGGGTGATGAGCGAGTACGCGACGAGCATCGCCGCGATCGGCCACCAGTGACCCGTCAGCGCGGTGAGGCTCGCCGCGACGACCGGGCCGATCGCAGTGGCGAGGATTCCGCCGAGCTCCTTGGCGAGCGCGAGCTGCGTGAACCGCGTGCGCGCGCCGAACAGCTCGGCCATGGTGACGCTCTCGAGCGAGAACAGGCTCAGCACGGCGACGTTCAGCAGCAGCGCCACGGCGACGACGACGAGCACCGGGTTCCCGGTGGTGACGAGCAGCATCCCCGGCACGGCGACCAGCACGGACAGGATCGTCATCGCCGTGTACACCGGGCGGCGGCCGAAGCGGTCGCCGAGCAGACCGACCACGGGGATGGTCACGAAGCCGACGAGCGAGCCGATGGCGATGGCCGTGGTGCCCACCGACTCGTCCACGAGCACGGTGGTCGCGATGTACCCCACGAGGAAGGTCTGTACGAGCCCGGAGTTCCCGGCCTGGCCGAAGCGCAGGGCGAGCGCCAGGAAGAAGGCCTTGCCCTTGCGCTGGTGCAGCGCGGCCTCGAGCGTGCTGCGCTCGCCCTCCGTGCCGGCGGCACGGTCGGCGGCCGCGAGCTCGTCGCGGGAGAGGGCCACGCCGTCGACGACGTCGGACCGCTGCTCGAACACCGGGCTCTCCTTGAGGCGGCGGCGCAGCCACACGGCGAAGATCATGAGCACGAAGCTCAGCAGGAACGGGAGCCGCCAGCCCCAGGACAGGAGCTGCTCCTCGCTCAGCACGGCGAGCAGCAGCGCCCAGAGCGCCGATGCCGCGAGCGTGCCCGAGTTGGTGCCGAGGCAGACGAGGGACGCGATGAGGCCGCGCTTCTTCGCCGGAGCGTACTCGGCGAGCATCACCGTCGCCCCCGCGATCTCCGCCCCGGCGCCGAAGCCCTGGATCATCCGCAGCGCGACGAGCAGGATCGGGGCCCAGATGCCGATGACGGCGTGGGTGGGCAGGGCACCGATGAGCGTGGTCGAGACGCCCATGAGCGTGATGGTGATGACGAGCACCCGCTTGGCGCCGATGCGGTCGCCCATCCGGCCGAAGTAGATCGCGCCGGCGAGCCGCGCCACGTACCCGACGCCGTAGGTGCCCATCGCGGCGATGAGCCCGATGGCGGGGCTGACGTCCGGGAAGAAGATCCGGTTGAACACGATCGCGGCGGCGAGCGAGTAGAGCTGGAAGTCCATGAACTCCATCGCCGTGCCGAGCCATCCGGAGACGGCGGCGCGGGTGAGGTCCTTGGTGGACCGCTGCCCCGGAGGGCTGGTGGTGGACTCGTGCGTCACGGTCTGCTCCTTCGCGTCGCCGACCGTCATGGTCGACCCTCGTGGCCGGCGGCTGCGCCGGCAGGGTGCGCGGCACCCACTTTCATGGCAGTACTGGTATACAAGTACTGGAACGTCAGTCTGTCAACCGGCGGTACGCACGGGGAGGTCGATTAGAGTGGCGGCCATGAGCCTTCCGGGCGGTCGTCGGACCGCACGCCGCGCGGTCCACGAGACGCTGCGCCAGAAGGTCGTCACGCTCGAGCTCCCCCCGGGATCGGCGCTCTCCGAGAACGAGCTCGCGGCGAGCCTCGGCGTCAGCCGCACCCCGGTGCGCGAGAGCCTCCTCCTGCTCTCCGAGGAGGGCTTCGTCCAGGTGTTCCCGCAGGTGGGATCGTTCGTCTCGCGCGTCGACCCGCAGCGCGTCGCCGACGCCCAGTTCGTCCGCGAGGCGGTGGAGCTGGCGTCCCTCGCGGCCGTCCCGGACCCGCCGGGCGACGACGCCGTCGCCGCCCTGCACGAGAACCTCGAGCAGCAGCACCGGCCGGGCATCGACGTGGAGGAGTTCTTCCGCCTCGACGAGGAGTTCCACCGCGGGCTGCTGGGCCTCTCCGGCCACTCCAGCGCGTGGAGCACGGTGGCCTCCGCCAAGGCGCACCTCGACCGGGCCCGCCGCCTCGGCCTCAACGAGACCCCGCCGGACGCGTTCGTCGCCCAGCACCAGCAGATCCTCGACGCGCTCGTCGCGGGCGACCGCGCCACCGCGCACGACGTCCTGCGTTCCCACCTGCGCGCCGTCTTCGACGACATCGAGCAGGTGCGGGCCCGCTCCCCCGAGCTCTTCGCCTCCGACGCCGGCTCGGTGCCGGTGCGCCGCAGCGTCGCCGTCTGGACCTGACGCCCCGGGATCAGGGGCAGCCGGCGTCAGTCCGGGTCGCTCGGGTCGATCGGCAGGTGGTGGTCGAGGTTGACCGTGCCCCTCCGCCAGTACCCGGAGACCTGCACCTGCTCGGCGGGGAGCCCCAGCTCGCGCCGGAGGTAGCGGCGCACGGGGACCAGGTCGTCGGCCTCGCCGAGCCCGACGAACAGCTCGTCGGGCTCCAGCCCACCCAGGGAGCGGACGGCGTCCGCGAGCTGCCCCGGGCCGTCGGTCCGGTAGAGGATCTCGACGGCCGCGCCGTCCAGCTCGCTCTCGACGTGCGCCTCGTCGACGTCGTCGCCGATCTCGACGATCGCGGTCACCGGCACGTCCGTCCCGACGGCAGCCACCCAACGGGCGAGGGCAGGCAGGCCGGTCTCGTCGCCGGCCAGGGTCAGCCGGCCGATCCCGTCCGGCACCCCGACGCTGCCGCGCGGCCCCGCGAGGACGACCTCGTCGCCCACGGCCGCCCGGGACGCCCAGGCGGACGCCGGCCCCCCGTCGACGTGCAGCACCCAGTCGATGTCGACCTCGGCCACCCCGTCGACCGTCCGCGTGGCCCGCACGGTGAGGTCCCGCGAGATGGAGACGACGCCGGTCGGCCGCTGCAGCCCGCCGTCCGCGGCCAGGGTGGGGGCGTGCAGCTCGCCGGTGGCCGGGTCGGGCAGGAACACCTTCACGTGGTCCTCCGGGCCGGGCGCCCGCAGCGCCGCGAGCGACGTCGGGGCGCCCGGGTCCGCGCCGTCGACGTCGCGGAACGTGGTGCGGCGCAGCGTGCCGGTCAGCTCGGTGACGGCGTGCACGCGCACGCGGCGGGGGACCAGGTCGAGGCGGGTGCGGGGTCGCGTGAACACCCGTCGATTCCACCACGACGATCAGTTCGGTACGGAGCAGATCTGTTCGGCACGATCCCGTGCCGAACAGATCCGCTCGTTGCCGAAGTGACGGTCCGGCCGGCTCAGCCGAAGAACACCCGCAGGTCGGCGACGACGTCGTCCGGCACCTCCAGCGCGGCGTAGTGGCCCCCGCGCGAGAACTCGGACCAGTGCTGGATGTTGGAGTTGTCCCGCTCGGCGAGGCTGCGGATGGTCTGGAAGTCGTCCTTGAACACGGCCACTCCGAGACGGCCGGTGCTCACGACCGGCTCCGCCCCGGTCCGCTGCTCGGAGTAGTGGTAGCGGGCGGCGTTGGCGTAGGTGTTGGTCAGCCAGTACAGGCTCGCCTGCGCCAGCACCTGGTCGGCCGAGACGAGCGCGGTGCCGTTGCCGAAGCTCTCGAACAGCTCGGAGTAGGCCAGCGTCGCCACGGGCGAGTCCGCCAGGCCTGCCGCGACGGTCTGCGGACGTGACGCGTTCATGGTGTTGTACGCGCCCACGGACTGGAACCACTGCATGTGCCCGAGCGCCGCGTACTCCTTCGGCCCGAAGCCGTCCATCTCGCCCTCGGCCCCGGAGGGGAACGAGAACAGGTGCAGCACGTGGGCGCCGAGGAACCCGTCGGGCTCGGCGACGGCGAGCTCGCGGGAGATCATCGCACCCGCGTCGCTGCCGTGGATCCCGTAGGCGCCGTACCCGAGCCCTCGCATCAGCCCGTCGTACAGGCTCGCCACCTGGGACATCGTCCAGTCCCCGCCGTTCGGGGCCGGCGCGACCGGGGTCGAGAACCCGAACCCGGGCATCGACGGCACGACGACGTCGAACGCGTCCTCGGCACGCCCGCCGTGGGCGACGGGGTCGACGAGCGGGTCGATCATGTCGAGGAAGTCGAGCACCGAGCCGGGGTAGGTGTGGGCGAGCAGCAGCGGCGTCGCGCCCGGGTGCGGCGAGCGCACGTGCAGGAAGTGGATCGTCTGCCCGTCGATCTCGGTCGTGAACTGCGGGTAGGCGTTGAGCCGTGCCTCCACGGCGCGCCAGTCGAAGGCCTTCCAGCGCTCGACCATGTCGCGCAGGTACGACTCGGGGGTGCCGTACTCCCACGAGTCGCCGGGGGCGGCCGGCGCGAAGCGGGTGCGCTCGAGGCGCTGCTGCAGGTCGTCCAGGTCGGCCTGCGGGACGTGCACGGTGAAGGGGCGGAGCTCGAGGGTGGCGGCTGTCGAGGTGGTCGTCGAGGTCATGGCGTGCTCCCGAGATCGTGGGCCGGGCGTTCTCCCCAGCTCCTGACACCTACCGTAGACAGGGTTCCGGAATACTTCTTTCCGTTATTCTGACCTCGTTCCGACGAGTTTCTGAACGCGTCTCCCCTGTCGCCCCCGGAGGCCCCGATGGGCTCTGCATCCGCACGACTTCTCGCCCTGCTGGGGCTGCTCCAGTCCCGCCCCGACTGGTCCGGCGCGGAGCTCGCCGACCGCCTCGACGTCACCGACCGCACCGTGCGCAACGACGTCGCGCGCCTGCGAGAGCTCGGCTACCCCGTGCACGCCGTGCGCGGCCCGGGCGGGCGCTACCGGCTCGGGGCGGGAGCGCGGCTCCCCCCGCTGCTGCTCGACGACGGCGAGGCGGTCGCCGTCGCCGTCGGGCTGCGCGCCGCGACCGGCACCGCGGGCTTCGAGGAGTCCGGTCAGTCCGCGCTCACCAAGCTGGAGCAGGTGCTGCCCGACCGCCTGCGGAGCCGCCTGGCCGCGATCCGCGACGCGAGCACCACGGGCCCTGAGAACACCGGCTCCAACGTCGAGGACCCGGGGATCGACTCGGGCACGCTGTCCGCCGTCGCCGACGCGATCCGCGACCACCAGGGGCTGCGAGCTCTCTACCGCGACGAGCCGGTGGAGCTCGAGCCGTACCGCCTGGTCTCGTGGCAGCGCCGCTGGTTCCTCGTCGCGCGGAGCGTCGGCCCCGCCGCAGGCCCCGGGGCCGGCGCCTGGGCACCCTTCCGCGTCGACTGGCTGCGGCTGCGCACGCCGGGCGGAAGGCGGTTCCGGCCGGAGCCGTTCCCCGGCGACTTCTCGGAGTTCGTGGTGCGCGAGGTCGCGCGCACGGGCTGGGCCGTGCACGCCCGCATCGTGGTGGACGCCCCCGCCGAGGAGGTGCTGGCCCGCATCAACCCCGCCGTCGGCACCGTCGAGCCGCTGCCCGACGGCCGCAGCGTCCTCGTCACCGGCGGCGACAGCGTCGAGGTGGTCGCCGTCTGGATCGGCATGCTCGGCCTCGACTTCCACGTCACCGAACCGCCCGAGCTGGTCGAGCACCTGCGCGTGCTGGCGGCGCGCTACGCCCGCGCCGTCCCGGGCTGACGACGTGCTCGACCTGCGCCCCGCGCTGCGTCACACTGTGCCGGTGAGCGATCCGCACCAGCCCGGTCAGCCGTACCAGGAGCCGAGCCCGCAGCAGCCCCAGCCCGGCTACGGCGAGCAGCCCTACCAGCAGCACGCGTACCCGCAGCAGGGCTACCCGGCCGGGCAGGGCCAGTACCCCCACGCGCCGTACCCGGCGTACCCCGCCTACGCGCCGGAGCCGCCCGGCAAGACGATGGGCATCGTCGGCTTCGTGCTCGCGTTCGTCATCGCGCCCGCCGGCATCGTGGTGTCCGCGATGGCGCTGTCGGAGTCGAAGAAGGTGGGCTACCCGAACGTCCTCGGCAAGTGGGGGCTGTGGCTGTCCATCGCGTTCACCGCGCTCTGGGTGCTGTACGTGCTGTTCATCGTGCTCGCGGTGTTCGGCGGCCTGTTCGCGTCGTTCGCCACGACCTCGACGCTCGACGGGTACGGGATGTCGGTCTGACCTGTCCGGTCACGTCAGCACGCGCACCGGCGCCCCCGCCGCCCAGGCGGCGACGTCCTCCACGGCCTGGCCGTAGAAGGTGCGGTACGTCGCCTCGGTGACGTATCCGACGTGCGGCGTGAGCACGGTGCGCGGCGCGGAGCGCAGCGGGTGGTCGGCCGGCAGCGGCTCGACGTCGTACACGTCCAGCCCGGCCCCGCCGATCCGGCCGTCGTGCAGCGCGGCGAGCAGGGCGTCCGTGTCCACGAGCGGCCCGCGCGAGGTGTTGACGAGCACGGCGGTGGGTTTCATGCGCGCCAGGTCGTCGGCGCCCACGATGCCGCGGCTGCGGTCGCTCAGCTTGTAGTGCACGGTGACGACGTCGGACGTCGCGAACAGCTCGTCCTTCGCGACGGCGCGCACCCCGGCCTCCTCGGCCGTCGCCGGGTCGAGGCGCTGGCTCCACGCGACGACGTCCATCCCGAACGCCTGACCGACGCGCGCCACGCGCGTGCCGAGTCGCCCCAGCCCGACGACGCCCAGCCGGCGACCCTCCAGGTCTCCGCCCACGGTGTGCTGCCACCCGCCGTCGCGCATCGCCCGGTCCTCGGCGGGCACGTGCCGCAGCACCGCGAGGATCAGCGCCCACGTGAGTTCGGGCGTCGCGTTCGCCGGGGACTCCGTGCCGCACACGACGACGCCGCGCTCGCGCGCCGCGTCGAGATCGATCGCCGCGTTCTGCCGCCCGGTCGTCACCAGCAGCCGCAGGTCGGGCAGGCGGGCCAGCCGCGCCGCGGTGAACGGCGTGCGCTCCCGCATCGCGACGACGACGTCGTACCCCGCGAGCGCCGCGGCCACCGCGTCGTCGTCGGCCAGCGGGTGGTCGAGGACGTCGACCTCGGCCCCCAGGCTCGCCCAGTCCGCGAAGCGGTGGGCGACCCGCTGGTAGTCGTCCAGGACGGCGACGCGCACGATGACCTCCTCGTTCGGCCCGGATCTCGGGCGGTGCCGACGTTACCCGCGCCACCGGGGTGGTCGGGGTACGACATCAGGCCGGCTGCGCCACGGCCAGGTTCGCCTCCCCGACGAGCTCCAGCAGCCGCGCGGCGGTGGGCTCGGCCGTCGGCGACGCGATGGCGGCGACCACCCACTCGGGCGTCCCGCGCTCGGGCAGCTCCAGCACCGCGAGGCCCGCGGCCTGCGGCTTGGTCGCGACGTGCTGCGGGACGACGGCGATGCCGAGGCCGCGCTGCACGAAGTCGAGCAGCGTGTGCACGTCGTCGACGCTCATCCGCACCCGTCGCTCGAGGTGCCGGGCGCCGAACGCGTCGTCGGCGAGCCGCCGGATGGCCCACTGCTCCCGGAAGTCGACGAAGTCGCGGTCGACGAGGTCCTCCCACGCGATCTCGGGGGCCGCGGCGAGCGGGTCGGTCGCGTGCGTGAGCAGCACGATCGGGCGGCGGCCGAGCTCGAGCCGGCGCAGGGACCCGAGGTGCTCGGTGGCCGCGACGAACGCGACGTCGAGGTCGCCCGCCCGCACCTGTGCGGTGAGCTCGCGCGAGCCGGCCTGGGTGAACTGGACGTCCACGAGCGGGTAGCGCAGGCGGAACCGCTCGAGCAGCGGCGCCACGTCGACCACGCCGAGGCACTGCTCGGAGCCCAGCCGGAGCCGACCCGAGAGCTGCTGGCTGGCGCGCACCACCGCGTCCCGGCCCGCCGACGCCTGCGCCAGCATCCGCCGGGCGAAGGGCAGCAGGGCGCGCCCGGCGTCCGTGAGGGAGACCTGGCGGGTGGTGCGCAGGAACAGCGAGGTGCCGAGCTCGCGCTCGAGGTTGCGGATCGCGGCGGACAGCCCGGACTGCGTGACCCCGCACAGGGCGGCGGCCCGCGTGAAGTGGCCCTCGTCGGCCACCGCGACGAGGTACTCCATCTGACGCAGCTCCATTGATCACTCCCAGTGCTGGAACCTATGAGGTCAAGTTGTTGGACTCATCAACGTCATCTTCCTATCGTCGGAGGCACCGACGACACAAGGAGTGCTGTGAACGCTCGCACGATCGGAAACCAGTCTGTCAGCGCGATCGGGCTCGGCGGCATGCCGATGTCCATCGAGGGCCGCCCCGACGAGGCGCGCTCGGTCGCCACGATCCACGCGGCGCTGGACGCCGGGATCACCCTGATCGACACCGCCGACGCCTATCACCTGCACGCCGACGAGGTCGGCCACAACGAGGAGCTGATCGCCCGCGCGCTGCGCTCGTGGGGCGGCGACGCGTCGAGCGTGCTGGTCGCCACCAAGGGCGGCCACCTGCGCCCCGGCGACGGGTCGTGGACGCAGGACGGCCGCCCCGAGCACCTCAAGAAGGCTGCCCGGGAGTCCGCCCTCCGCCTCGGCGTCGAGGCGATCGGGCTCTACCAGTTCCACCGCCCGGACCCCGCCGTGCCCTACGCCGAGTCGATCGGCGCGCTGGTCGAGCTGCTCGACGAGGGCGTCATCGTCCAGGCCGGCATCTCGAACGCGAGCGTCGCCCAGATCGACGAGGCGAACGACGTGCTGGGCGGGCGGCTCGCGTCCGTGCAGAACCAGTTCTCGCCCGCGTTCCGCTCCAGCCTGGCCGAGCTCGAGCACTGCGCGTCCCTCGGCGTCGCGTTCCTGCCGTGGTCGCCGCTCGGCGGGATCCGCCGGGCGGGCGAGGTCGGCTCCGCGCACGCCGCGTTCGGACGCGTCGCCGAGGCCCGCGGCGTCAGCCCGCAGCAGGTCACCCTCGCGTGGGAGCTCGCGCTCGCGCCCGTCGTCGTCCCCATCCCGGGGGCGTCACGACCGGCCAGCGTCGAGGACTCCGCGCGTGCCGTCGACCTCGTCCTCACGGCCGAGGAGCTCGCCGAGCTCTCCGGCTCCTGACCCGGCGCACCACCACCGCCGACCCACCTCTCCCCCGATCGAGGAGGATCCATGCGAACCGTCCCCCTGGGCAGCACCGGCCGCCAGGTCCCGAACGTCGTGCTCGGCCTCATGCGCATCCAGCAGCTGGACGACGACGCCGTCCGCGAGCTGGTCCGCACCGGCCGCGACGCCGGCATCGACTTCGTCGACCACGCCGACGTCTACGGCGACGACCTGCACGGCTGCGAGCGCCGCTTCGCCGAGGCGATGCGGCTGACGCCGTCCGAGCGCGAGCAGCTCACCATCCAGTCCAAGGCCGGCATCGTGCGCGAGGGGCCGTACTTCGACTTCTCGTACGAGCACCTGGTCGAGTCGGTCGAGGGCTCCCTCCAGGCGCTCGGCACCGACCACCTCGACGTGCTCCTGCTGCACCGCCCCGACGCGCTCGTGGAACCGGACGAGGTGGCGCGCGCGTTCGACCACCTCGAGTCGTCCGGCAAGGTCCGCTCGTTCGGCGTCTCCAACCACACGCCCGGCCAGATCGAGCTGCTGAAGAAGTCGGTGCGCCAGCCGATCGTCGCCAACCAGCTGCAGCTGTCCATCACCCACGCGCCGATCGTGGCGCAGGGCGTCGCGGCCAACATGGCCGGCGAGGACCAGTCGCTCACCCTCGACGGCGGCGGCATCCTCGACTACTGCCGCCTGAACGACATCACCGTGCAGGCCTGGTCGCCGTTCCAGGCCGGGTTCTTCACCGGCGTCTTCCTCGGCTCGGACGACTACCCCGAGCTCAACGCGGTGATCGACCGTCTCGCCGCGAAGTACGACGTGCCGCCCATCGCGATCGCGGTCGCGTGGATCACGCGCCACCCGGCGGGGATGCAGGTCGTGCTGGGGACGACGACGCCGGAGCGCGTCGCCGGCGCGGCGCAGGGCTCGGACCTCCCGCTCACGCGGGCCGAGTGGTACGAGCTGTTCCGCGCCGCCGGGTACCGCGTGCCCTGAGCGCCGACCGGCCGGGACCCGTCACCCCTCGACGGGTTCCGGCCGGTGCACCCCGCGCGGGCGGTAGCCGAGCTGGTCGGCCAGCCCGGCGAGGTCGGCGAGCAGCCACACGATCGCCAGCCACATCTCCGTGCCCTGCAGGCCCGGCGTCGTCGCCGGGGTACCGGCGGTGGACGGGTGCGCGGCCCGGAAGGCGAAGCCCTCGCCGGCCGACCAGCGGCGCAGCGCCTGCGCGAGCAGGCCCCGCGCCAGCTCGACGACCTCGTCGCCGCGGTGGCCGGTGCCGCGGGTGAGCCACAGCGGGTGGGCGACGTCGAGCACGTCGCACGCGTTCTGCCGCTCCGGCCGGAAGAACCGCGGGTCGCGGGCGTGCTCCAGCACGGTGTCGACCACGCGCTCCGGGAACGGCACGGGCAGCCCGAGCTGGGCGAACGTGCCCCGCGACGCCCGGTAGTAGCCGTTGACGACCTGCAGCAGCCCGTCGGGCCCGCCCGGCGTGCCCCACGTCCCCGTGCGCGGGCTCGCGTGCGTCATCAGCCACCCGAGCAGCGCCTCCTGCGCCCCCGGCTTGCCCGCGACGCCGGCGCGGCGGTTCCAGTGCATCGCGGTGCCGAGGATGTCGACCCAGTGGCCGGCCGACCACGCGCCGGCCTCCCAGTCCTGCCGCTCCAGGCCGTCGATCACGTCGCCCGGGGTCGCGTCCGCCACGACGGCGACGGGGTGCGCGAAGGCGCTGCCCAGGAGGTCGAGCGCGTACCCGACGGACAGGACGTGGTAGCCGGCGGCGGGGTCGAACAGGCCCGGGCGGGGCGGCACGGGTGCGCGGTCGGCCCCGAGCTCGCCGACCATGCCCGTGGCCGGGTCCTGCCAGGACCGCAGCCGGGCGACCTGCTCCTCGGCCGGCAGCTGCGGCGGGGGACCGCCGAGCAGCAGGTCGGCGATCTCGACGGCGTCGCACTGGGCCCGGACGGTGGGCGCCCGGCCGGGGGCGTCGACGAACAGCCCGGTCGCGGGGTCCCAGCAGCGGTCGAGCAGCGACCGGGCCTGCTCGCGGGCCGTGTCGGCGAACTCGCGCACCTCTCGCGCGAGCCCGCCGGCGGCCGGCGCCGCGGCGGCCTGCGGCACCCGCCAGCGGATCAGCCTCGCCGGGTTGCCACCCACGACGGCGCCCGCCGGCACGTCCTTGGTGACGACCGCCCCCGCGGCCAGCACCGCCTTGTCCCCCACCGTGACGCCGTCGAGCACGACGACGTGGGAACCGATCCACACGTCGTCGCCGACGGTGATCCCCGCGGAGGTCAGCGGCTGGCGGTGCACCTCCGTGTCCGGGTCCGTCGAGTGGTTGAAGCCGAGCACGGACGTGTGCGAGCCGATCCGGACGGCGTCGCCGAGGCGCACGTCGCCGCGCACCACCGTGTACGGGTTGAGGGTGCAGTCGCGGCCCGCCCGCAGGCTGCCGCTGACGTACGCGCCCGCGGCGACGTAGGTGCGGTCGCCCAGCTCGAGGACCTCGTTCGTCACCGACGCCTGCTCGGACACGAAGCACCGCTCGCCGAGCACGTACCCGCGCTCGCGGCAGAGCTCCGCCTGCAGGGCGAGCTGGCGGTCGCGCCGTTCGTCGTCGGCGTCGGCCCAGAACCGCCAGGGCGTGAAGTCGAGCGCGCTCCGGTCGAGCTCGGCCGTCACCGGTTCCTGCGTGTGCGTTCGCACGGTCATCTCGACTCCTGCTCGTCGGGCTTCGTCGGCCGCCGTCGGCTCGGACGTGCACGAGTGTCGGACGGCAACCCCCCGCAGACACCGTCGTCGGCTAGAAATGAACAGACTCGAACAAGCAGTTCCGGCTCCCCAGGAGGCATCGGTGGCACCCACGCCCGGCCCGGAGCTCAGCACGGCGCGGCGCGAGCACATCATGCGGGAGCTGCGCACCCACGGGACCGTCGCGGTCGGCGCGCTCGCCGCCCAGCTCGGCGTGTCCGCGATGACGGTCCGGCGCGACGTGAACGCGCTGGCCGCGAAAGGGCTCCTCGTCCGCGTGCACGGCGGCGCAGCGCTGCCGGAG
>JADHZE010000124.1 GCA_026934365.1 Isoptericola sp. QY 916
AGGTCGGCCCGCGCCCGCCCGACGGCGCGTGGCGCGGGCCCGGGCCCCGCGGATGAGTACGATCGTGGGGCGTCACCGAAGGTGGCGCCCCACGACCGTGCCCGGCGCCCAGCCCCGGCCGGTCCCGCCCAGGCGCTGCCGTGCCCGTCCGCAGCGCCCACGACCCGCAAGGAGCAGCACGTGTCCGACGTCGCCTCGCCGATGCCACCGAACCCCGACGACGCCACCCAGGACACGGTGACGGTGCAGACGCCGACGACGGGCACGGAGCTGTTCGCGGACCGTAAGGACGTCGTCGTGATGCGCGTCGGCGGCGAGCTGCTCGACCTCTCGCGCGACCTGGCGGCCGGCACGGTCGTCGAGCCCGTGACGATCGGCTCGCCCGACGGCCTCGCCGTGCTGCGCCACAGCGCCGCGCACGTGCTGGCCCAGGCGGTGCAGCAGGTGAACCCGGACGCGAAGCTCGGCATCGGCCCGCCGGTCACCGACGGCTTCTACTACGACTTCGACGTCGCGACGCCGTTCACCCCCGAGGACCTCAAGGCCCTCGACAAGGCGATGGCGCGCATCATCAAGGAGGGCCAGACCTTCCGCCGTCGCGTCGTCACGGAGGACGAGGCGCGCGCCGAGCTGGCCGACGAGCCCTACAAGCTGGAGCTCATCGGCCTCAAGGGCGGCTCCTCGGACGAGGACGGGTCCTCGGTCGAGGTCGGCGGCGGCGAGCTGACGATCTACGACAACGTCCGCGGCGCCGGCCGCGAGAGCGAGACGGTGGTCTGGAAGGACCTGTGCCGCGGGCCGCACCTGCCGAGCACGAGGCTCATCGGCAACGGCGTGCAGCTCATGCGCAACGCCGCCGCGTACTGGCGGGGCAGCGAGAAGAACCCGATGCTGCAGCGCGTCTACGGCACCGCCTGGCCCAGCAAGGACGAGCTCAAGGCGTACCTCGAGCGCCTGGCCGAGGCCGAGCGTCGCGACCACCGCCGCATCGGGTCCGAGATGGACCTGTTCTCGTTCCACGACGAGGTCGGGTCGGGCCTGCCGCTCTTCCACCCCAAGGGCGGCGTGATCAAGCGGGTCATGGAGGACTACGTCCGCCAGCGCCACATCGAGGAGGGCTTCTCGTACGTCGGCACGCCGCACATCACCAAGGAAGAGCTGTTCTACACGTCGGGCCACCTGCCGTACTACGGCGACACGATGTTCCCGCCGCTCGACCTCGAGGACGTCGGCGACCACGGGCGCTACCGCCTCAAGGCGATGAACTGCCCGATGCACAACCTCATCTTCTCGAGCCGTGGGCGCTCCTACCGCGAGCTGCCGATCCGGCTCTTCGAGTTCGGGTCGGTGTACCGGTACGAGAAGTCGGGCGTGGTGCAGGGCCTCACGCGCGTGCGCGGGCTGACCCAGGACGACTCGCACTCCTACGTCACCCCGGAGCAGGCGCCCGCCGAGGTCAAGCACCTGCTGGACTTCATGCTGTCGGTGCTGCGCGACTTCGGCCTCGACGACTTCTACCTGGAGCTGTCGACGCGCGACGACAAGAAGAAGGACAAGTTCGTCGGCTCCGACGACGACTGGGCCAAGGCCACGGCGGTGCTTCAGGAGGTCGCGGTCGCCTCCGGCCTCGAGCTGGTCGCCGACCCGGGCGGTGCCGCCTTCTACGGCCCCAAGATCTCCGTCCAGGCCAAGGACGCGATCGGTCGCACGTGGCAGATGGGCACCGTGCAGTACGACTTCAACCAGCCCAAGGGCTTCGGTCTGGAGTACACCGCGGCGGACGGCACCAAGCAGCAGCCGGTGATGATCCACTCCGCCAAGTTCGGCTCGATCGAGCGGTTCATGGGCGTGCTCATCGAGCACTACGCGGGGCTCTTCCCGGCCTGGCTCGCGCCCGTCCAGGTGCTCGCCGTGCCCGTCGCCGAAGCGTTCGACGACTACCTCAAGGACGTCGTCGCCCAGCTCACGGCCCGCGGCATCCGCGCCGAGGTCGACCTGTCGGACGACCGCTTCGGCAAGAAGATCCGCAACGCGTCCAAGGAGAAGGTGCCGTTCGTGCTCATCGCCGGCGGCGAGGACGTCGAGGCCGGGGCCGTGTCGTTCCGGTTCCGCGACGGCACCCAGGAGAACGGGGTGCCCGTCGCCGACGCGATCGAGCGCATCGTCGCGGCGGTGCGCGACCGCGCCCAGGTCTGAGCGGGGCGCGCATGAGCGGCCACCATCAGGAGCACGACGAGGAACCCGGCGCGACGACGGTCCCGGCGGGCGGCTTCGGGCCGCCCGAGGACGGGCTGCAGCGGCTGTGGACCCCGCACCGCATGGTCTACATCGGCGGGCAGGACAAGCCCGCCGACGGGACGGTGGCGCAGTGCCCGTTCTGCCGCATCCCCGCGGGCGACGACGAGGCGGGCCTCGTCGTCGCCCGCGGGGCGGAGTGCTACGCGGTGCTCAACCTGTACCCGTACAACTCCGGGCACCTCATGGTGCTGCCGTACCGGCACGTGTCGGGCTACGTCGACCTCACGGGGTCGGAGACCGTCGAGCTGGCCACGATGACCCAGACGGCGATCCGCACCCTCACCGCGGTCTACGGGCCGGCCGGCTTCAACATCGGCATGAACCAGGGTGAGGTCGCCGGCGCCGGCATCGCGGCGCACCTCCACCAGCACGTCGTGCCGCGCTGGCTCGGCGACGCGAACTTCCTGCCCGTCGTCGGGCAGACCAAGGCCCTCCCGGAGCTGCTGGCGGACACGCGCGCCCGGCTCGCCGCGGCGTGGCCGGCGGGCCGCGGCGCCGCGCCCGAGGGAGGTTGCTGATGCTCGGCGGGCTCCGCGCGGCCATGCAGCGCCTGTTCACCCCGCTCGCGCGGCTGCTCCTGGGCTGGGGCGTGTCGCCGGACGCGGTGACGATCGCCGGGACGGTGGTGGTGTCCGTCCTCGCGCTCACGCTGCTGCCCACCGGCCACGTGCTGCTCGGCGGGCTCCTCATCGGCCTGTTCGTCCTCACCGACTCGCTCGACGGCGTCATGGCGCGCCTGTCGGGGCGTTCGGGGCCCTGGGGGGCGTTCCTCGACTCGACGCTCGACCGGGTGTCGGACGGCGCGGTGTTCGCGGGCATCACCCTGTGGTT
Organism: Isoptericola sp. QY 916; assembly: GCA_026934365.1. GTDB lineage: Bacteria > Actinomycetota > Actinomycetes > Actinomycetales > Cellulomonadaceae > Isoptericola > Isoptericola nanjingensis. Next base: position 3,130 of record JADHZE010000124.1, read on the forward strand.
CGTGCTGCACCCCGACCTCCCGTACGCCACGTGGGGGGTGGCGGCGTCGCTGGCCTGCCTCGTGCTGGGCGCCGTCGTCCCCTACGCGCGGGCGCGCGCGGAGAGCGTCGGCGCCACCGCGGCGGTCGGCATCGCCGAGCGCAGCGACCGGCTGCTGGTCGCTCTCCTGGCGGTCGTGCTCACCCAGGTAGGGGTGCCGGTCGTCGTGGCCGAGGTCATGCTCACGCTGCTCGCTGTCGCGAGCCTCGTCACGGTGGTGCAGCGCGTCGCGACCGTACGTCACCAGCTGTCGCGCAGCGCGCACACCGAAGCCACCCCCGACCCGGAGGCCTGATGCGGATCGACGTCGCCCGCCTGTACACGTTCGCGTGGCGCCACGCGCCGAAGATCCCGGAGCCGGTGCTGCGCGCGGCGTTCACCGCCGTCGCCGACGTCACCTGGCTGCGGCGCACCGAGGGGGTGCGGCGGCTCGAGGCGAACTACGCGCGGGTGCGGCCCGACCTGGGCGGCCCCGAGCTGCGCCGGCTGACGCGCGCGGGCATGCGGTCGTACATGCGGTACTTCCGCGAGGCGTTCACCCTGCAGGGCGCGACGGCCGAGCAGGTCGCGGCGCGGGTGCGCGTCGACGGGCTCGAGCACGTCGCGGGCCCGGTCGCCGACGGGCGGGGGGTCTCGCTCGCGCTCGCCCACCTGGGCAACTGGGACCTCGCGGGCGCGTACGCGACCCCGCACATCGCGCCCGTCCTCACGGTCGCGGAGCGACTCAAGCCGGAGGAGCTCTTCGTCGAGTTCGTCGAGTTTCGGCGATCGATCGGCATCGAGGTGCTGCCGCTCGGCGACCACGACGTCTTCCGCAACCTCGTGCGGGGCGCGGTGCGGGGCGGCTGCATCGTCCCGCTGCTCGCCGACCGCGACCTCACGGCGTCCGGCGTCGAGGTGGACCTCTGCGGGCACCGCGCCCGCGTCGCCGCCGGGCCGGCCGCCCTGGCGCTCGCGGCCAAGGTCCCGCTCGTCCCGGTGGGGATCACCTACGAGCGGCTCACGGGAGAGCGCCGGCGCGCCGCCGGCACGGCCTGGGGCATCGTGATCCGGTTCTACCCGCCCGTCCCGGTGCCCGACGACTCCGGGCTGCACCGCAAGGACCGGGTGGCGCGCATGACGCAGGGGTGGGTGGACGCGGTCGCCGTCACCCTGCAGGAGTCCACGCAGGACTGGCACATGCTCCAGCGCGTCTTCGTCGACGACCTCGACGCCGAGCGGTACGCCCGGACCAGGGCCGAGGCGGGCGAGGCATGAGCGCGCCCGCCGACCTCGCCGCCGCGACGCCGTCGCGCCCGCTGCGCGTCGGGATCGTGTGCCCGTACTCGTTCGACGCGCCGGGCGGCGTGCAGTTCCACGTGCGCGACCTCGCCGGTGCGCTGCAGGACGCCGGGCACCACGTCTCCGTGCTCGCGCCGGCCGACGACGACACCCCGGTGCCCGACGTCGTCACGTCCGCGGGCCGTGCGGTGCCGGTGCGCTACAACGGCTCGGTGGCGCGCCTGACCTTCGGCCCCCGCACCGCGGCGCGGGTGCGGCGCTGGCTGGAGGCGGGGCGCTTCGACGTCGTGCACGTGCACGAGCCGATGGTGCCCAGCCTGTCCATGCTCGCCCTGTGGTCCGCCGAGGGGCCCGTGGTGGCCACCTTCCACACGTCCCAGACGAGGTCGCGGGCGCTGCAGGTCGCCTACCCGCTGCTGCGTCAGTCGCTGGAGAAGATCGCGGCGCGGATCGCGGTCTCCGAGGACGCGCGCCGCACCCTCGTCGACCACGTGGGCGGCGACGCCGTCGTCATCCCCAACGGCGTCTACGTGGACACGTTCGCTGCCGCCGCGCCGTCCGACCGGTGGCGCGGCACCCCCGAGGCACCGACCGTCGCCTTCCTCGGCCGGCTCGACGAGCCGCGCAAGGGCCTCCAGGTGCTCGTCGCGGCCGCGCCGCGGGTGCTCGAGCAGGTTCCGGGGGCGCGCTTCCTCGTGGCCGGCAAGGGCGACGACGGTCGCGACGCGGCCCTCGAGGCCCTCGGCCCGCACGCCGGGTCGTTCGAGTTCCTCGGCGGCGTGAGCGACGAGGACAAGGCGTCGCTGCTCGCGTCGGCGGACCTGTACGTGGCGCCGCAGACGGGCGGCGAGAGCTTCGGCATCGTCCTGGTCGAGGCCATGAGCGCCGGCGCGGGCGTCGTGGCCAGCGACCTCGGGGCGTTCCGCCGGGTGCTCGACGACGGCGCCGCGGGGCGTCTGTTCCGCACCGGAGAGCCCGACGACCTGGCGCGCGCGATCCTCGCGGCCCTGGCGGACCCGGTGGGCACCGGCGAACGGCGCGAGCGCGCCACGGCGTTCGTGCGCCGGTTCGACTGGTCCGCGGTGACCGCGCAGGTGCTCGCGGTCTACGAGATGGCGCTCGCCGCCGGGGAGGCGCTGGGCTCCCCGGTGGCCCCGTCGCGGACGGAGAGCGCCGTCGGCTGGCTGCGCACGCGGCGTGCCGGGGGAGGTGAGGGCGCATGACCTGGTCCGAGCTCGCGCTCGTCGTCCTCGTCGTCGCGGCCGTCGCGGTCTGGCTCGCCTGGATCTCGGCGTCGCGCCTCGACCGGCTCCACCGCAAGGTGGTCGCGTCGCGCATCGCCCTGCAGGCCCAGCTCGCGCGCCGCGCGGGCGCGGCCGTCGACCCGGCCACCGTCGCGACCGTCACGTTCGGCGGCGAGCGCGGCGCGCTCCTCGCATCGGGCGCGACGCTCGTCAGCGACCCGGCGCAGCTCGCCGTGCCCGACGGTGGCGACCTCGTCGTCAGCCTCCACCTCCCGGGGCCGACGGGCGCGCTGAGCTTCCACCGCAACACGCACGCCACCGGCTACGTCGGGACAGGCGACCTCACCGCCGACGCCGGGCCCGGCTTCGAGGGCGCGGAGACCACGCGGTCGGCGGTGCTGCTGGTCGGCGTGGACGTCGAGCGGCCGGGCGTGCCCGGTGTCGCCGTGCTGGGCGACTCGATCACCGAGGGCGTCGGCACGCCCGACGACGCCGACGAGCGGTTCGCCGACCACCTCGCCCGCCGTCTCGGCGAGCGCGGCGGCCCGGTCGGTGTCGCGAACCTCGGCGTCAGTGGCAACCGCGTGCTGCTCGACGACGAGCGGTTCGGCCCCAGCGGCCAGGCACGCCTCGACCGCGACGCGCTGGCCCTGCCCGGGATCGACACGCTGCTCGTGGTGCTCGGCGTCAACGACCTGCAGCAGCCGCCCAGCCAGACCGACCCCGCCGTGCTGCTTGCCGGGTACCGCCAGCTCGTGCTGCGCGCCCGCGACCGCGGGTTGCGCGTGGTCGGCACCACGATCACCCCGTTCGGCGGCTGGCAGCGCTGGACGCCGACGCTCGAGGAGGAGCGTCGCGTCGTCAACGCGACGCTGCTCGCGGAGGCGGGCCGCGGCGCGGGCGCGTTCGACGCCGTCGTCGACATGGCGTCCGCGCTCGCCGACCCGGCCGACCCGGCCAGGCTGGCGCCCGCCTTCGACAGCGGCGACGGCCTGCACCCCACGCCCGCCGGCGCGGCCGCGATGGCCGCCGCCGTCACCCGTCGCGCCCTCCTGGGCTGACCTCCCCACCGCACCACCGCAACCCTGCGTTCCACCCACCTGCTCGACGACGAGAGGGATCGTGATGGACATCGACACCGTGAGCATGCCCGCAGACCGCCCGGGCACGCCCCCCGCGCCCACCCGCCGCAGCGTGCTGCGCGGCTTCGGCGCCCTCGCCGGAGCCGCCGCGCTCGCGCCCGCGCTGAGCCTGCCCGCCCGGGCGGTGCCCGCCTCGACCACCGCCGAGCTGGTCGAGCGCTGGGCCGTGCTGCAGACCGGCGGCCCCGGCCTGGACCTGGCCGACGCGCACGTCAAGGCTGCCGTGCGGCGCGTCGACAAGGCGGCCACGACCGTCCTCGCGACGCTCGACCGCACCGCCGGCCGCGCGTCCCTGTGGCCCGACCTGGCCGACTGGACGAGGTCCAACACCGTCACCACGACGTTCAAGCGGCTGCGCTCGATCGCCGTCGCGTGGGCGACGCCGGGGACGTCGACCGCGGGAGACGACGCGGTGGCGGACGCCGTCGCCGACGGCATCACCTGGATGCACGACCACGTCTACGGCCCCGGCATCCCGCGCTTCGACAACGACTGGGACTGGGAGATCGGCTCCGCGTCGGCGCTGGCGGACACGCTGGTCGTGCTGCGCGCGCACCTGGGCGACGCGCTCGCCCGCAGCACCGCCGCCATCGACCACTACACGCCCGACCCCAACCTGTGGCGCGCGGACCGGCAGATCGCCACCGGCGCCAACCGGGTGTGGATCGCGACGGTCGTGGCCGTCCGGGCCGCGCTGGACGGCGACGAGGTCGCCCTCGGGCGCGTGCGCGGCGCGCTCAGCGACGCCGAGGGCGGGGGCGCGAACAGCGTCCTGGCCTTCGTGGACGGCGGCACCGCGGAGGGCGAGGGCACCGGCGAGGGGTTCTTCCGCGACGGCTCGTTCCTGCAGCACTGGAAGCACCCCTACAACGGCGGCTACGGCAAGGAGCTGCTCGGCACGCTGTCGTCGCTGCTGCACCTGCTGGGCGACTCGCCCTGGCAGGTCACCGACCCGGCGCTGGCGAACGTCTACGCGTGGGTCACCGACGCCTTCGACCCGCTCATGGTGCGCGGCGACATGGTCGCGTCGGTGTGCGGGCGCGAGATCGCGCGGCCCAGCAAGCAGGGGCACGCGCCCACGCAGACGGTCATCGAGGGCACGCTCCGGCTCATCCCGTCGGCCCCGGAGCCGCAGGCCGCGACCCTGACCTCGCTGGTGGCGCAGTGGATCGCGGAGGACACCTACCGCGACTTCCTCGCGGCGACGACGCCCGCGTCCGTCGTCGCGGCGAACGCGCTGCTGACCGCCGCGCCGACGCCGCGCGGCGCGCTCGTCGCGCACCGGCAGTACCCCGCGATGGACAAGGCGGTGCACCACCGGCCGGGGTTCGCGGTGAGCGTCAGCGCGTACTCGGCCCGCGTGTACAACTACGAGTCCATCCAGAACGAGAACCTGCACGGCTGGCACCTGTCCGACGGCATGGTGCTGCTGTACACGGACGACCTCGGCCACTACAGCGAGGACTACTGGCCCACGGTCGACCCGTACCGCCTGCCCGGCACCACGGTCGACAGCGCGCGGCTCGCGGACAGCGCGCACTTCCGCGAGACGAACGACGCGACCTGGGTGGGCGGGGCCGCCGTGCCCGGCGCGACGGTCGGCGCGTACGGGCAGGACCTGCGCGCCCGCGGCTCCGACCTGCGGGCCCTGAAGAGCTGGTTCCTCGTCGACGACGCCGTGGTCTGCGTCGGCTCCGGCATCACGGCGCCCGCGGCCGGCGGCGTCGAGACGGTCGTGGAGAACCGCAAGGTGCGCGACGGCGCCGCGCTCGTCGTCGACGGCGTCGCCCAGGGGCTCGGCAACGGCTGGTCGGCGACGCTCGACGACGTGCGCTGGTGCCACCTCTCCGGCACGGCGGGCTATGTCTTCCCCGGCGGCGCGCGGCTGCACGCGCTGCGCGAGGACCGCACCCACACCTGGCGCGAGATCAACGTGAAGTACGGCACCGACACCCCCGTGACCCGCCCGTACGTCACCGCGTGGCTCGACCACGGCGCCGCGCCCACCGGGGCCGCGTACGCCTACGTCATGCTCCCGGCCGCCGACGCGGACGGTACCCGCGCGTTCGCGGAGGCCTGCGGCACGGCCCCCGGGCTGCGGATCGTCGGGCAGGACGCGACCGTGCACGCCGTGGCCCTGGGCGGCACGGTCGCCGCCAACTTCTGGGGGCCCGCGTCCGTCCCCGTCGGGGCCGGCGTGCCGGGGGAGGGCGGGTCGCTGCACGCCGACGGCCCGGCGTCCGTCGTCGTGCACGAGACAGGGGCCGGTTCAGCGGGCTCCGGGTGGACCCGGCCCACCACCGTCGCGTTGAGCGACCCCACCCAGACGCGCGACACGGTGGTCGTCGACCTGAACCGCGACGGGCTGCGGTTCGTGTGCGCCGACCCGGGGGTGACCGTCACCCGCCGCGGCGTGGGCTGGCGGATCGTCGCCGCCACCGCCGGCCTGGCGGGCGCCACCGTCACCGCGTCCTTCGTCTGATCGCCGAGACTCCTGGAGGAACCATGAAGAAGCACCTCGTCCTGCCTCTCGCCGTGGCTCTCGGGCTGTCCCTCGGCACCGCGGCGCCCGCCGGGGCGACCGCGGTGGCGCCCGCGGCGTCGGGCTCCCCGGCCGCCGCGGACGATGCGGACCCCGCGCCGCAGCGCACGGTCCGCGTGAGCACCAGCGCCGAGCTGGCCGCCGCGTTCCAGGCCGCCCTTCCCGGCGACCGCATCGTGCTGGCCGACGGCGAGTACACGATGGTCAAGCTCGCCGACAAGGCGGGCACCGCCGGGGCACCGGTCGTCGTGGAGGGCGCCACCCTCGGCGGCGCGGTCGTGACGGCGGGGCAGCTGGAGGTCGCACGGTCGAGCCACGTCGTCGTTCGCGGGCTGACCTTCCGGAACGCCACCACGCTGAAGATCACGGCGTCCACGCACGTGCGGTTCACGCGCAACGACGTCGCGCTGCGGTTCGAGCCGCCGGCAGATCCGACGTCGTCCCGGCACTGGCTGCAGATCTCGGGGGAGGGCAGCGGCTACCACCGGATCGACCACAACGCCTTCCACGACAAGACGCTGATGGGCAACTACGTCACCGTCTACGGCGGGGCCACGCAGATCTCCCAGCACGACCGGATCGACCACAACTGGTTCGCGGACAGCCCCGCCCAGCCGATCAACGGCGGCGAGGCCATCCGGCTCGGCGTCTCGGCCCTGTCGGACTCCAGCTCGTTCGCCGTCGTCGAGCACAACGTGTTCGAGAACACGGACTCCGACCCGGAGATCGTCTCGATCAAGAGCGACGACAACACGGTGCGCTTCAACACGGTGCGCCGGTCGGCAGGCGCCTTCGTCGCGCGGCGCGGAGACCGCAACGTCATCCAGGGGAACGTCTTCCTCGGCGAGGGCAAGGCCGGCACCGGCGGCGTGCGGCTGTACGGCGACGACCAGCTCGTGTTCGACAACTACTTCGAGGGGCTGCGCGGCTCCGGGTACACCGCTGCTCTGCAGATCGACGGCGGCGACGTGGACGGCTCCGGCTCGACGTCGGCGCACTGGCGCGTGCACCGCGCGACGGTCGTGCACAACACGTTCGTGGACAACACCTCGAACATCGAGGTGGGCGCGAACTACGTCCTCCCGCCGGTGGACTCGCTCGTGGCCGACAACCTCGTCGTCGGCTCGGCCGGCCCGCTGTTCCAGGAGCTCAAGCAGCCCTCCGGCGTCACCTACTCCGGCAACGTCGCGTGGCCGACGGGCGCCGCGACGCTCGGCATCGACGCCGCGCCGCGCGAGGTGCGCGTCGCCGACCCGCTGCTGGTCCGCTCCGGCGGGCTGTGGCGGCTGCGCCCCGGCCCGGCGATGAACACCGCCGTCGGCACGTACCCGTTCCTCGTCGACGACGTCGACGGCCAGCCCCGCGACGTGCGGCCCGACGTCGGCGCCGACGAGGTGTCGTCCGCGCCCGTCACCCGGCGGCCGCTCGAGCGGGACGACGTCGGCCCCGCCGCCCCCTGACGCCGCACCGCCACCACGCGGCCCCACGATCCCGCACCATCCACGACCCAGGAGCACCCGCATGGCCTTCTTCGACAAGCCACTCGACGACCTGCGCGCCTACCGGCCCGAGCCCGAGGAGCCCGCGGACTTCGACGCGTTCTGGAAGCAGACGCTCGACGCCGCGGCGTCCGCCGCCACCGAGCCGGAGCAGGCGCCCTTCGACGCCGGTCTCGCCACCGTCGAGGTGCGGGACGTGACGTTCTCCGGCTGGGCGGGGCAGCCGATCAAGGCGTGGCTGCTGCTGCCGCGCGAGCGGTCCGGGCCGCTGCCCGCCGTCGTCCAGTACATCGGGTACAACGGCGGGCGCGGCGTCCCGTGGGAGTGGCTCACCTGGTCCGCCGCCGGATACGCGCACCTGGTGATGGACAACCGCGGCCAGGGCGGCGGGGGCAAGACCACCGCCGACACCCCGGACGTCGCCCCCGAGGGCCACGGGTCGTCGTCGCCCGGCTTCCTCACCCGTGGCATCGAGGACCCGGCGAAGCACTTCTACCGGCGTCTGATCACCGACGCCGTGCGCGCCGTCGACGCCGTCAAGGCGCTGCCCGAGGTGGACCCGACCCGGGTCGCCGTGCTCGGCGGCAGCCAGGGCGGCGGGCTCGCGCTCGCCGTCGCCGGCCTGCGCGACGACCTCGCCGGGGCGATCGCCGACGTGCCGTTCCTCAGCCACTACCGCCGCGCGTCGCAGATCACGGACGAGGGCCCGTACGCCGAGATCGCGCGGTACCTCAAGGGCCACCGGTTCGAGGTCGAGGACGTGATGCGCACGCTGTCGTACTTCGACGCCACCAACTTCGCCGCGCGCGCCCGCTGCCCCGGGTGGTTCTCCGTGGCGCTCATGGACAAGATCTGCCCGCCGTCCACCGTGTTCGCGGCCTACCACCGGTACGGCGGGCCCGCGCAGCTCGAGGTCTTCCCGTACAACGGGCACGAGGGCGGCGCGGCGTACGACATGCCGCGCAAGCTCGCGGCGCTCGCGGGGGTGCTCGGGCCCCGGTGACGGCCCCCGACGGGACCGCGCCGCGGGGCGCGATGCTCGCGCTGTACGGCAACACGTTCGTCATGGCGACGGGCTTCTACGTGCTGGTGCCGCTGCTCGCCGTGCACCTGGCCGACGGGCTGGGCTTCGGCCTGGCCCTCGTCGGGCTGCTCGCCGGGATCCGTGCGGGCGCGCAGCAGGGGCTGCAGCTCCCGGCGGGCCTCCTCGCCGACCGGTGGGGCGTGCGCCGCACCATCGTGGCCGGCGCGCTCGTGCGGGCCGCCGGCTTCGGGGCGCTCGCTCTCGCCACGACCCCGGTGGCCGTCGGCGCGGCCGGGGTCGCCGTCGGGCTCGGCGGCGCCCTCTTCCACCCCGCCTCCTACGCCGCGTATGCGCGGCTCGGCGGGGCCCGGCCGGACGTCTTCGCGCGGCGGGAGGCGCTGAGCAACGCCGGCTTCGTCGTGGGGCCGCTGCTCGGCGGGCTGCTCGTCACCACCGGGTTCGACGCCGTGTGCGGGGTGGCGGCGGGACTGTTCCTCGCCGTCGCGCCCCTGACCTGGTGGGGCCTCGGGCGCGCGGCGGAGCCGGCGGCCGCGCCC
>JADHZE010000125.1 GCA_026934365.1 Isoptericola sp. QY 916
GGGTCCGCCGAGGTCCTCGGCCTGCTGCCGCCCGTGGACGCCGCGGCCGCGGTCTCGGACGCCGCGGACATGGTCCTGGCCGGTGGCCTGCGCGCCGCCGAGCACGCGGCGCGCACCGAGCTCGGGCTGGGCGAGTCGTCGGAGGCGAACCCCACCCGGTTGCTCGTCGTCGCGATGGGGCGGCTCGGCGGACGCGAGATGGGGTACGGCTCGGACGCCGACGTGATGTTCGTGCACGAGCCGGTGCCGGGCGCCGCGCCGCAGCTCGCGCAGGACTTCGCCACGCGCGCCGCGACGCGCCTGCGCGCGCTGCTGTCGGAGGTCGGCCCGGAGCCGACCCTGCCGGTGGACGCGGACCTGCGCCCGGAGGGCCGGCAGGGGCCCCTCGTGCGCACCCTCGACTCGTACGCCGAGTACTACGGGCGGTGGTCGAGCGTGTGGGAGGCCCAGGCGCTGCTGCGTGCCCGGCCGGTGGCGGGCGACGCCGGCGGAGCGGGCTCGCTGGGTTCCCGGTTCGAGGCGCTCGTGGACCCGCTGCGCTATCCGGCCGGCGGGCTCGACGACGCCCGCCTGCGGGAGGTGCGGCGGATCAAGGCGCGGGTCGAGGCGGAGCGGCTGCCCCGGGGCGCGGACCCGGCGCGCCATCTCAAGCTCGGGCGCGGCGGCGTCGCGGACGTCGAGTGGACGGCGCAGCTGCTCCAGCTGCAGCACGCGGGCGAGGTGCCGGCACTGCGCACGACCGGCACGGTCGCGGCGCTCGACGCCGCGACCGCGGCGGGCCTCCTGGACCCCGAGGACGCCGCTCAGCTGCGCGACGCGTGGGTGCTCGCCTCGCGCGTGCGGTCCGCCGTCGTGCTCTGGTCCGGGCGCACCACGGGAGCGCAGACCGACCGGCTGCCGCACGACTCGCGCGACCTGGCCGGCGTCGCCGCCCTGCTCGGCGACGTGGGCACCGGGGGAGAGCTCGAGGAGCTCTACCTCCGCACCGCCCGACGCGCCCGCACGGTCGTGGAGCGCGTCTTCTACGGCGAGGAGTGATGCGCTGCCAAGCGCGGGTCCCCCTGCGCCGCGGCATGCGGCACGATATGTCCATGCTGATGTCATCGCCGTCGCCCGCGGGCGCGCCGACCGCTCGCCGCCGACCCTCGGGAGCGGTGGCGTGAGCGCCGGCCTGCTCGGGCTGCTCGACGACGTCGCGGCGATCGCCAAGCTCGCCGCCGCCTCGCTCGACGACGTCGGCGCCGCCGCCGCGAAGGCGACGGCGAAGGCCGCGGGCGTCGTCGTCGACGACACGGCCGTGACGCCGCAGTACGTGCACGGCGTCGCCGCGAACCGTGAGATCCCCATCGTCAAGAAGATCGCCTGGGGCTCGATCCGGAACAAGGTGTTCTACATCCTCCCGGTGGCGCTGATCCTCAGCCAGTGGGCGCCGTGGCTGCTCACCCCGATCCTCATGCTGGGCGGCACGTACCTGGCCTTCGAGGGCGCCGAGAAGATCTGGGGGCGCCTGCGCGGTCACGAGGGGCACGACAAGCCTGCCGCGACGGTGGGACCGGACGCGGAGAAGAGCCTCGTCGCCGGCGCCGTGCGCACCGACCTCATCCTGTCCGCCGAGATCATGGTCATCGCCCTCAACGAGGTGGCGCACGAGCCGTTCTTCTCGCGGCTGGTCATCCTGCTGGTCGTCGCGCTCGCCATCACCGTGATCGTCTACGGCGTCGTCGGCCTCATCGTCCGGATGGACGACATGGGCCTGGCGCTCGCGGGCCGCGACTCCCGGGGCAGCCAGCGCGTCGGACGTGCCCTCGTGACCGGGATGCCCAAGGTGCTCGCGGTGATCTCTGTCGTGGGGACCGTCGCGATGCTGTGGGTCGGCGGCCACATCCTGCTGACCGGCACCGACGAGCTCGGGTGGCACGCGCCCTACGAGTTCGTGCACCACCTCGAGGAGGCCGTCGCGCACGCCGTGCCCGGCATCGGCGGGTTCCTCGGCTGGCTGGTCAACACGTTCTTCTCCGCCCTGGTCGGCGTGATCGTGGGCGCCGTCGTCGTCGCCGTCATGCACGTGCTGCCCTTCGGGAAGAAGCACGGGTCCGAGCACGGGTCCGAGCACGGGTCCGAGCACGGTGCCGAGGGCGAGGCGGCGGCCACCGACGAGCCGCAGGCCTGAGCCGCCGTCCGCCCGGGGTTCCCCAGGGCGGGCGACGGGCTCACGAGCGGGAGGTCACCTCCGTCGCGGCGACCCTGGACGCCGCCAGGTCTGGCGCCGAGCTCGCTCGTCGCGACCGTGCAGCAGCGGGATCATCCTGGCCACCCGGTGCATGTCCTTCTCGGTGCGGTACGACCCGTCCGGCCCGGCCTACCACCTCATCGGCTTCGACACGGAGCTGCTCACCCCGATCTTCGTCGCCTCGCGGGGCTGGACGGCGCACGTCCAGGAGCCGCTCGCCTCGAACGCGCTCATCCGGCCGCTCAGCGCCTACGACGGCGTGCCCGAGCCCACGTCGACGGCTACGTGCCCGACGACGCCGCGCTCGCGGCCGCGACCCGGGAGGTGGTGCAGGCGGGGAGGTGGCACCGCGCCGGGGGTAGAACAGGTGTTCGAATCGGGGCTATCCTGCTCGCGTGGTGGGAAGCAGGCGACGAGACGAGGCCGGCGGGTCGTCGGGTGCGGTCGACCGGGTGCCGCTGCGCGACGCGGCGGAGGGCGCGCCAGGGCGGTCGCGCGACGGCGCGCACGTCACGCGCCCCGAGCGCGGGATCCCCGTGCGGGCCTGGATCACGTCGCGCCAGTCCGGCGAGCAGCTCGTCGACGGCGAGGCGACCGCCTGGACCGACGCGCAGGTGCATGTGCGCTACATCGACTCCCATGGTCGGGAGGGCTTCGTCTGGCTGTGGGCGGGCGCGGTCACCCGGCGGTAGGGGGCATCGCGCAGGAGCCGTCGCGCGGCTGTCGAGCCGGCCGACCGCGGCCTAGCCTGGGACTTGCGACCCGTGGCGGCCGTCGTCACGTCCGCGTCGTCGAGGGGAGCACGTCATGAAGGACGTGCGTTGCATGCTCGGCATGCACAAGTGGCAGCGGCGCCAGAACGAGGACTCCCAGTACCTGCTCTGCGCCCGCTGCGGGCGGGACCGGCCGACGGACGGGCGGGTACCACCGATCGGGCATATGCCCTGACGGCAGCGGACGGCCCGGTCCTGCACCCGTCCGCGTCTCCGGTGACGCCGAACGGCGGCCCGCCCCGAAGGGTGGGCCGCCGTCCGGGCGACGTCAGCAGGCCCTCGCAGGGCCGCCGATCAGATGTCGTAGTAGAGCTCGAACTCGTGCGGGTGCGGGCGCAGGCGGATCGGGTCGATCTCGTTGCTGCGCTTGTAGTCGATCCAGGTGGCGATGAGGTCCTCGGAGAAGACGTCGCCCTGCGTGAGGAACTCGTGGTCGCGCTCGAGGTTGTCGAGGGCCTCCTCGAGGGACGCGGGCACCTGGGCGATCTGCGCGTGCTCCTCGGGGGGCAGCTCGTACAGGTCCTTGTCGATCGGCGCCGGCGGCTCGATGCGGTTCTTGATGCCGTCGATGCCGGCGAGGAGCTGCGCGGCGAACGCGAGGTACGGGTTGGCCGTCGGGTCCGGCACGCGGAACTCGACGCGCTTGGCCTTCGGCGAGGAGCCGGTCACCGGGATGCGGATGCACGCGGAGCGGTTGCGGGCCGAGTAGACCAGGTTGACCGGCGCCTCGTAGCCGGGCACCAGGCGGCGGTAGGAGTTCACCGACGGGTTGGTGAAGGCCAGCAGCGACGGGGCGTGCTTGAGCAGGCCGCCGATGTACCAGCGGGCCGTGTCGGACAGGCCGCCGTAGCCCTTCTCGTCGTAGAACAGCGGCTCGCCGTTCAGCCACAGCGACTGGTGCGAGTGCATGCCCGAGCCGTTGTCGCCGAAGATCGGCTTCGGCATGAAGGTGACGGTCTTGCCGTGCTGCCAGGCGACGTTCTTGATGACGTACTTGAACTTCATCAGGTCGTCGGCCGAGTGCAGCAGGGTGTTGAACCGGTAGTTGATCTCCTGCTGGCCGGCGGTGCCCACCTCGTGGTGCGCGCGCTCGACGTCGAGCCCGACCTCGGCCAGGACCGCGCACATCTCGTCGCGCAGGTCGGCGAACTGGTCGTTGGGGGAGACGGGGAAGTAGCCGCCCTTGTAACGGGTCTTGTACCCGAGGTTGCCGCCCTCCTCCTCGCGCCCGGTGTTCCACGCGGCCTCGACGGAGTCGACGCTGTAGAAGCTCTCGTGCTGGTTCGTCGAGAAGCGGACGTCGTCGAAGACGTAGAACTCGGCCTCGGGCGCGAAGAACGCGGTGTCCGCGATGCCGGTCGACTTCAGGTACGCCTCGGCCTTGGCGGCGATCGTGCGCGGGTCGCGCGAGTACGGCTCGTCCGTGAACGGGTCCACGATGGAGAAGTTGACGATGAGCGTCTTGCGCTTGCGGAACGGGTCCAGGTACGCCGTGGTGACGTCCGGCACGAGCTTCATGTCCGACTCGTGGATCGCCTGGAAGCCGCGGATCGACGAACCGTCGAACATGAGGCCCTCGGTGAAGGAGTCCTCCGAGAACTGCTCCACGGGGATGTTGAAGTGCTGCATCACGCCCGGCAGGTCGATGAAGCGGACGTCGATGAACTCCACCCCCTCGCGACGGGTGAAGGCGATGGCCTCCTCGGCGTTCGTGAACATGCATGCACTCCTTGCGTGGATGGTGCCGTTCGGTCGGTGCCGCCGGACGGTTCCGAAGGACGGGCGCGACGGGCCTGTGCTCGCCGCTCGACGTCCACGACCGTAGGGTGACGGCGTTTCTCCGGCATGGCGCGATTGTTTCCAACACGTTACGGCGGTCGCGCTCCCGGCGCCGCGTAGCCTTGACGCATGGCATCGCCGGAGGACATCTCGAGAGAAGACGTCGGGTCGTGGCTCGAGGGCGGGCGTCGGGACGCGGCCGGTAGCGGGGGACGCCTGGGCCTCCCCGACGCCGGCCCCGGGTCGCTCGCGCGGCTCGGACGTCGGGCAGTGGCCCTCGTCGTCGACTGGGCGGTGGCGACGCTGATCGCCTACCTGGTGACGAGCCCGGTGTCGTTCGCCGAGCTGAACTCGTGGGTCACCCTCGGCGTCTTCGCCCTCGAGAACCTGCTGCTGGTCAGCACCGTCGGCTTCACCCTCGGCCACCGCCTCCTGGGCATGCAGGTGCGCACCCTGGGCGCCCCCGACGGCGTCGCGCCGGGCTTCGCGCGCGGTGCGGTGCGCACCCTGCTGCTGTGCCTCGTGATCCCCGCCGTCGTGTGGGACCGCGACGGGCGCGGCCTGCACGACCGTGCTGCCGGCACCGTCCTCGTCCGCCGCTGACGCCGCCACGACCACACCGGGCGCAACGAGATCGACCCACCCGTCGCGACGTCGACCCTCGGTGGGTCGTTCTCGCGGCGGGTGGGTCGATCTCGTGGGAGCGGCGCCGGTCAGCGGCCCTTGAGCCCCTTGCGGTCCGGGCGCGCCCGCATCGGGTCGACGCCCTTGGGGATCGGCAGGCGCGCGCCGCCGAGCGCCTTGAGGCGCTTCTTGACCTGCTCCGCCTCGGGCTTGGTGAGGCTCCGCTTGAGCTTCTGCACCTTCTTGGCGACCTTGGGCAGGGGGACCTGCCCCTCCTCGTTGCCGACCTGGATGAGGGTGATCGGCACGTTCGGCAGCACGCGCGCCGTCTTGCGGCGCTCGTCCTCGAGCAGGCGCTGCACCCGGTGCGACGGGCCCTCGGAGACGAGGACGACCCCCGGTCGCCCGACGCCGCGGAACACGAAGTCCTGGGTGCGCGGGTTGATCGCGACCGGCTCGTCCGCGAACTCCCACCCGCCGCGGACGGTGCCGAGCGCCGCACGGGCGGCGCCGGGCTGGCCCTCGATCTGGGTGTATGCGGCCTTCTCGGCCTTGCGGGTCAGGACGAACATCGCGCCCAGCGCCGCGAACGGGAGGCCGAGGACGACGATGTACAGGATCTGGAAGCCGGTCGGCAGGTCGAGCAGCAGCACGATCGCGGCGACGACCGCGAGGATCCCGACGAACACGCCGAGGAGCAGCCACGTCACCGTGGGGTCCTGCTTGCGCGTCATCTGGTACGCGGCCCACACCTGGTGGTACCAGCGCTGCTTCTTGGGCTTCTTCTGCTTGCCGGTGGCGTCAGCGGGCGCGCCGGCGTCGGACTTGGTGCGGGCCATGGTCGTCAAGTCTAGTGGGCTCGCGGGGCAAGGAGGCTCGCGGCCTCCTGGCGCGACGTCGTCGGCTCCGCGAGGTGTGCCAGCGACTGCGGGATGGGCAGGCCGCGGCGCGTCATCGCCTGACCCCACAGGCGGCCGGCGCGGTACGAGGAGCGCACCAGCGGCCCGGCCATGACGCCCAGGAAGCCCATCTCCTCGGCCGCCTCGGAGAGCTCGACGAACTCCTCCGGGCGCACCCAGCGGTCCACCGGGTGGTGGCGCAGCGACGGGCGCAGGTACTGCGTGATCGTCACGAGGTCGCAGCCGGCGTCGTGCAGGTCCTGCAGCGCGTCGCGGGCCTCGTCGATCGTCTCGCCCATGCCGAGGATGAGGTTCGACTTGGTGACCAGGCCGGCCTCGCGCGCCCGGGTGAGCACGGACAGCGAGCGCTCGTAGCGGAACGCGGGGCGGATCTGCTTGAAGATGCGCGGCACGGTCTCGACGTTGTGCGCCATGACCTCGGGCCGCGACTCGTTGACGACGTCGAGCAGCTCGGGGATCGCGTTGAAGTCGGGGATGAGGAGCTCGACGCCCGTGCCCGGGTTGAGCGCGTGGATCTGCCGCACGGTCTCGGCGTACAGCCAGGCGCCGCCGTCGGCGAGGTCGTCGCGCGCGACGCCGGTGATCGTCGAGTACTTCAGGCCCATCGTCCGCACGGACTCGGCGACACGGCGCGGCTCGTCCGCGTCGAAGTCGGCCGGCTTGCCCGTGTCGATCTGGCAGAAGTCGCAGCGTCGGGTGCACTGGTCACCGCCGATGAGGAACGTGGCCTCGCGGTCCTCCCAGCACTCGAAGATGTTGGGACAGCCCGCCTCCTCGCACACCGTGTGCAGGCCCTCGCCCTTGACCAGGCCCTTGAGCTCCCGGTACTCGGGGCCCATCGTGGCCTTCGTCTTGATCCACTCGGGCTTCTTCTCGATGGGGGTGGCGGCGTTGCGGGCCTCGATGCGCAGCATGCGGCGGCCCTCGGGTGCGATCGTCACGGGTGTCTCCCGGTCGTCGTCGAGCAGGTGGACGTCCGGCGTGACTGGCCTGTGCGGACCCTGACCGCCGGACCTCGTCAGAGTACGTGAGCGGCGCGTCCCGGCGCCGCGACCTGCTCACCGTGTGGACGTGACCTCAGCAACACCCGGCGCGGCGACGGCCGACGTGGGTGCGGCGCGCAGCGGGTCGAGGTGGCGGGCGAGGGCGTCGACGAGCGGCGCGCGGACGTCGTCGAGCGTGACGTGCCGAGCGGTCTCGATGGTCAGCGAGGTGACGTCGGCGTCGGTGATGCCGCACGGCACGATGCTGTCGAACCGGCTCAGGTCGGGGTCGCAGTTGAGCGCGATGCCGTGCATCGTCACGCCCTTGGCGGTGCGGACGCCGATGGCGCAGACCTTGCGCTCGAGGCGGTCGCCGTCGGCGGCGAACCAGACGCCGGTC
This sequence comes from Isoptericola sp. QY 916, assembly GCA_026934365.1. Taxonomy (GTDB): domain Bacteria; phylum Actinomycetota; class Actinomycetes; order Actinomycetales; family Cellulomonadaceae; genus Isoptericola; species Isoptericola nanjingensis. The sequence goes on from JADHZE010000125.1 coordinate 7,710, forward strand.
CGGTCCTCGACCCGGATCGTCGCGAGACCGAACCCGGCGCACACCTCCATGACGGCCTCCTCGAGCGCCCGGACGTACGCGACGACGTCGATGGGCTCGGCGAGCCGCAGGATCGGGTAGACCACCTGCTGCCCGGGGCCGTGCCAGGTGATCTTGCCGCCGCGGTCGACGTCGACGACGGGTGTGCCGTCGGTGGGGCGCTCGTCGCGGTGGGTGCGCCGCCCGGCCGTGTAGACGTCGGGGTGCTCCACGACGATCAGCGTGTCGGGGCGGTCGCCGGCGACGACGTCGGCGTGCACGCGGCGCTGGAGCTCCCACGCCTCGTGGTAGTCGGTCAGTCCGGGCAGCGTCATCACGTCCACCCGGCCGAGGCTAGTCCTTTGCCGTGCGGTCAGTCGTCGGCGTCGCGCTGCGCCCGCACGAGGGTGACGAGAATCTCACGCAGCCGGCCCACGTCGTCGTCGGCGAGCCCGCGGGCGGTGAGGTCCTCCGCCGGCTGCAGCCGGCCGGCCTCGGCAGCGGCGCGGCGGCCGGTGTCGGTGACCGCGACGGCGCGGCGGCGCCGGTCGCGGGGGTCCGCGCCGCGGGTGACGTAGCCGGCGCGCTCCAGCCTCGCCACGATGCGGCTCATCGTCTGCTCGGTGACGCCGTTGAGCGTCGCGAGCTCGCGCTGCGTCCTGGGCCCGGCGAACAGGTGCAGCAGCACGGGGAAGCCCGCGTGGTTGAGGTTCCAGCCGGCGAGGTGGGCGTTCCAGTCGTGCTCGATGCGGCGCACGACGGTGAACAGCAGCCGGCCGGTGGGCCACTGGCCCGGGTCGTCGCTGGTGGGGTCGACCGGGTCGGGCCACGCGTGGGGTGCGGTGCCGGGCGCTGCCGCGGCGTCACGCGCTTCGTCGTGCTGCACTTGCTTCCTCCCTGGTCCGCCCTCAGAATACTCAGCATGCTGAGTAATCGGGCGCGGGGCAATCGGGGTCGAGGTCTGCTGCGGGGCCTCGTCATTCTGGCAGCGATCGGGGTCTGGCTCGCGATCGGCGCGTTCGGGGGGCAGGCCCAGGGCAGCCTGAGCAGCGTCCAGACCAACGACGACGCGGCCTTCCTGCCCGCGAGCGCCGAGTCCACGCAGGCCGCCGCCCTGGCCGAGGAGTTCACCGACTCCGAGACGCTGCCCGCCCTGGTCGTGGCCGAGACCTCGGACGGATCCGAGCTGACGAGGGAGCAGCTCGCCGACGTCCAGGCGTTCGCGGACTCGATCGCCGACGCCCCGCTCGAGGGGACGTCGGGCGACGAGCCGCGCACGGTGGGAGACCTCAGCATCGCCGACCCCGTCGTGGTGCCGTCCGAGGACGGGCAGGCCGCGCTCGTCGTCGTCTCGCTCGACGCCGCGCAGGCCTCCGAGGACCTCGGCGCCGACGAGACGAGCGGCTCCGAGCTCGCGGTCGCGGCCCTCCGGGCGCTGGTCGCCGCGGACGCCTCCGACGGCGGCCTCGCCGGTACAGGTCTCGACGCCTGGGTGACCGGACCCGCGGGCTTCGTCGCGGACCTGGTGAGCGCCTTCGGTGCGATCGACACCGTGCTGCTGCTCGTGGCCCTCGGCGCCGTCCTGGTGATCCTCGCGCTCGTCTACCGCTCGCCGTTCCTGCCGTTCGTCGTGATCCTCACGGCGGTCCTGGCCCTGTGCCTCGCGGGACTGGCGGTCTACCACCTCGCCGCGAACGACGTGCTGACGCTGAACGGCCAGTCGCAGGGCATCCTGTCGATCCTCGTGGTGGGCGCCTCCGTCGACTACGCCCTGCTCCTGGTGGCCCGGTACCGCGAGGAGCTGCGGGCCACCAGCTCCCCGTACACCGCGATGCGCCGGGCCGTCCGCGCCTCGATCGAGCCGATCGCGGCCAGCGCGGGCACGGTGATCGTCGGGCTGCTGTGCCTCCTGCTGTCCGACCTCTCGTCGAACCGCAGCCTGGGCCCGGTCGCCGCCATCGGCATCGTCGCCGCGTTCCTGTCGGCGACGACCCTGCTGCCGGCGATGCTCCTCGTCGGCGGACGGCGGGCCCGGTGGGTGTTCTGGCCCCGGGTGCCGCACGCGATCGGCAGGCACTCCGACGCGCCCGACGCCCCGGAGCCGGTCGACCCGACCGGTGTCACGGTCGGTGACCCGGGCGGTGACACGGCCGACGACACGCACGTGGAGGTCGCCGGGCACGGCGTGTGGTCGCGCGTCGCCGGCTTCGTGGGGCGGCACGACCGCGTCGTGTGGGTCGTCACCGCCGTCGTCCTCGCGGCCGGGGCGGCGTTCGTCCCGACGCTCGACGCGAACGGCACGGGCGACTCGGAGGTGTTCCTCACACAGGTCGACTCCGTGGACGGCGAGGAGGTGCTCACCCGCCACTTCGAGGGCGTGTCCGCGCAGCCCGCGATCGTCATCGCCCCCGAGGCGGACGCCGACGCCGTCGTGGAGGCGGCCGAGGGCTCCGACGGGATCACGGCGGCGACCGTCGTCACCGACCAGCCGGCCACCGCGCCGGGGATGCCGGCCGAGGGCGACCCGCTGGTCGTCGACGGGCAGGTGCGCGTCGACGTCACCACGGAGGCGCCGTCCGACAGCCAGGCGGCCGTCGAGGCGGTGGCCGACCTGCGCACGGCGGTGCACGACGTCAGCCCGGACGCGCTGGTGGGCGGCGCGGCCGCGGAGCGTCTGGACACGCAGCTCGCCGGCCAGCACGACCTGCGCGTGATCGTGCCCGTCGTGCTCGCCGTGATCCTCCTGATCCTCGTGCTGCTGCTCCGGTCGGTCCTCGCCGCCGTGCTGCTCATGGCCGCGAACGTGCTGTCGTTCGGGTTCGCCCTCGGCGTCTCGGCGGTCGTGTTCAACCACGTGCTCGACTTCCCGGGCGCGGACCCGGCTGTGCCGCTGTACGCGTTCTGCTTCCTCGTGGCGCTGGGGGTCGACTACTCGATCTTCCTCATGACGCGCGTGCGCGAGGAGAGCCTGCGGGTCGGCACGCGACGGGGGGTGCTGCGCGGGCTGGCCGTCACCGGCTCGGTCATCACGTCGGCTGGCGTGGTGCTCGCCGCGACGTTCGCGGCCCTGGGCGTCATCCCGCTGCTGTTCCTCGCCCAGCTCGCCGTCATCGTCGCGTTCGGCGTGCTCGTGGACACGCTCGTCGTGCGCAGCCTGCTCGTCCCGGCGCTCGTGCACGACGTCGGCGACCGGGTCTGGTGGCCGTCGCGCCTGGGCCGCGGCACGCGCGCGCCGGAGCGCGCCGTCACGCCGTCGAGTCGATGAGCTCCAGCAGGGCGCGGGCAGCGTCGCGGATGTCGCCGTGGTCGTACTGCCCGGCCCGGCTCTCCAGCGACACCACGGCGCACCGGTGGACCTTCGACAGGTCGCCGTAGGGGAACGACACCGCCTGCTTCGACTCGGGGTTCTCGTCGTCGTCCACGCCGAGGTGCCAGTGCCGGAACTCGGTCCAGCCCTCGCGGTCGACGAAGCGGTTCTCGGCGTCCGTGCTCGGAACGTGCTCGCTCCAGTCGTCGCGCTCGTCGCGCACCACCCGACCCTCGCGCACCAGGGCCCGGGCCTGGTCCAGACCCGGCTGGTTCAGTCGTGTCGCCATCGTCGTGGCTCCCTCCGGCTCGCCCGCGGGTCGCGTGCCGACCCACCCCTGGTCTACGGGAGGTGCCGGATGGTCACCACCCGCCGGCGGCGTGGCTCGCCGGGGCGGTGCCGGGGCGAGGGGCGCGGCGTCGGGCACGATGGACGCCATGGTCACGGACGAGGCGGCAGAGGCGGGCGCGACCGACGGCGTGACGGCGGCACCGCCGCCGCGCCTGGCGATCGTCGGGTACGGGGGAGCGGGCCGGGAGATCCACGCCCGCCTCGCGGCGGAGGCCGGGCTGCCGGTGACGGCGGTCGTGACGCGCGACCCCGGCCGGCGCAACCAGGCCGCGGGGGACTGGCCGGGAGCCCGGTTGGTGTCGGACCTCGACGAGCTGATCGCCGCCCGCCGTGCCTACGACCTCGTCGTGGTCGCGAGCCCCACGACCCTGCACGCGGAGCAGGCCGCCGCCCTCGCCCGCGCGGAGATCCCGTTCGTGCTCGACAAGCCGATCGGCCTGGACGCGCACCAGGCGCGCGCCGTCGTCGAGGAGGCGGCCGCCACCGGCACGCCGTTCACGGTCTTCCAGAACCGGCGCTGGGACCCCGAGCAGCTCACCCTGGCGAGCCTGATCGATTCCGGGGAGCTCGGCGACGTGCACACGTTCGAGCGTCGATGGGAGCGCTGGCGGCCGGTCCCGCGGCAGCGGTGGAAGGAGAACGACCCGGTCGGCGGAGGGCTGCTGCTCGACCTCGGCCCGCACCTGGTGGACTCGGCGACCCAGCTGTTCGGCCGCGTCCGGTCCGTCTGGGCGCAGACCCGCAGGCTCACCACGCCCACCGAGGACGACGTCTTCCTCGTCCTGGAGCATGAGGCCGGCGGCGGCCGCGCGGCGAGCCCGCACGCCGTCGTGTCCCGGCTCTGGGCGGGGTCCGTCGTGGGGGCGCCCGGCCCCCGGACCCGCGTGCTCGGGTCGGCGGGCGCCTACCTGGTGACGACCTTCGAGCAGGACGCCTCCCCGCTCGAGGCGCTCGACGACGACGCGCCCGAGGGCTCGGTGGGCTGGCTCGCACGCGGCCGCGACCGGCGCGCCGTGC
>JADHZE010000126.1 GCA_026934365.1 Isoptericola sp. QY 916
CACCTTCCGGGCCGAGGCGGAGGCGGCCGCCGCGGCCGTGGTCGTGGACCGGGAGGGGTGGAGCGCGGCCGGCCGGGTCCGGCCGCCGGAGGTCGACGCCCTGCAGCGCGCCGTCGTCGAGCGGCGCCGCGTGCGGATCGACTACACCGGCGCGACCGGGCGGTCCTCGAGCCGCGTCCTCGACCCCTGGGGGCTCGTCGACAAGGACGGCGCCTGGTACCTGATCGCCGGCACGGACCGCGGCCCGCGCACCTTCCGCGTCGACCGCGTCGGCGCGCTGGACGTCACCGACGAGCCCGCCGTCGTGCCCGACGGCGTCGACCTGCAGGCGGAGTGGGACCGCGTCGTCGGCGAGGTCGAGGCGAGACGGTCCGCGACGTGGGCCACCGTGCGCGTGGCCCCCGAGCACGTCGACGTCCTGCGCGCCCAGTTCGGGCGGCACACGGTGGTCGTCGACGGCGGCGACGGCGCTCGCGCGACGGTGCGGGTCGCCGCCCCCACGCCGCTCGACGTCGCGCGCCACCTGGCCGGCTGGGGCGCCCAGGCCGACGTCGTCGGACCGCCGGAGGTGCGGGCGGAGCTCGCGCGTCTCGGGGCGGAGCTGGTGGTGGCGCACGGCGGCACGACGACGGGCGCCCGGTCGTGACGGGTGGTCACGACCGGGCGCCGGGTTGCCGTGGGGTCACAGGCAGAGGTGCGAGCTGCCCTCCCGCACCGTCGCGCGCAGGGTGGTGCCGGGACGCGGCGTCACCTGCAGACGTGCGGTCCCGGTGGCGTTGACGTCGAAGCACGCACCGTCCCGGGTCAGCGCGAAGTCGCGCACGACGACGCGCCCGCCGGTCGAGCGGAACACCGTCCGCCCGTCCCGCTCCAGCGCGGTGGCCCTCGGGCTCACCGTCGCGGCCCAGGTGTGCCCGCCCACGCGCACGTCGTCCACGGTGTTGCGGCCGGGCAGGGCGTGCGAGCCGAAGGTGACCGACCCGGGGCGCCCCCAGGCGTCCTCGGCGACGAGCTCGTGCACCGCCATCAGGGGCATCACGTTGGACCACGTGTAGTAGCGCCACGCGCTGTCCACCGCCGAGGCGTTGACGACCTGGCCGGGCTCGGGGTCGAAGTACTCGGGGAAGTACCCGTTCTCGTCCCAGCTGTCGAGGTACATGCTCGTGCTCTTCGTCGCCAGCTCGCCGGCGGCCTCGTCGAGCCCGTACCGCTTGAGGCCGTCGTAGACGGTGGCGTTCATCGGCGGCCAGACGGCGCCGCGCCACTGCTCGCAGGTGTTCTCCTCGCCCCACCCCAGGTAGTACGTGTACTCCGGGGACGACGTCGCGGAGACGTCGCCGTTCGCGCAGTACTCCGCGTCGTCGCGGCTGATGCTCGGGATCGCGTACTCGCCCCAGAACTGCTCCGGGTCGAGCAGGTTCTCCTCGACCGTCCGCGCCGCCCGATCGGGCGTGGCCAGGCCCCCGAACAGCGGGTAGAAGATCGTCGGCGTGACGACGTTCCCCCACGTCCCGTCGAGGTTGCGGTCGAGGTACATGCCGCGCTCGTCGTCCCAGAGGGTGTCGTTGGCGGCCTTCTTGGTCCGCGCCAGGACGGTCGCGAACCGGCGGGCGTCCTCGGGCCGGTCGAGCGCGGTGGCCAGCTCGGTCAGCGAGCCCGCCATCAGCGCGTAGTACGAGGTCAGCGCGACGTCGGTGAGATCCGTGTTGTCCCGCTCGTCGCCGCTGCCGCCCTCCTTGGCGATGCGGTCGGCGGCGAGGTAGACGGGCAGGTCGTCGAGGCCGAGGTGGTTGCCCACCTTGCTCGGGTCGCCGTCGTAGGGCGCCTCGAGAAGGCCGTCGTCGTTCACGTCCCACTCGGGCAGCTTGTCGAAGAACTCCACGAGCGCCGGGTAGGCCTGCTCGACCAGCTCGCGGTCGCCCGTGGCGTCGTAGATCCGCTTGACGGCGTAGGCGTGCATCGGGCCGGCGTGCAGCTGGTCGTAGCGCGGCCCGCCGGAGGCGAACAGCACGCGCTCGTGCTGCCGCGCCAGGTCCGGGTCCACGGTGAGCGCGGTGATCGCGTCCCAGGCGGAGTCCCAGCCGGTGAAGATCGAGTCGTTCTCCGACCCGCCACGGCCCCAGCCCCACACGAGGAAGCTCTGCCGCGACTGCTCGTCGTAGTTCGCGTTGAGGGCCATGGCGCTACGCATCGCGGTCGCCGCGCGGCCGGCCGGCCCGCTGCCGCTGAGGGTGCCCTCGTCGGCCTGCGCCCGGGCCCGGGCGAGGGTGCCGAGGATGCTGCCGCGCGAGGCGTGGGCCGCCGGAGGCTCGTCCGCCACGCTCGTGGTGAACGTGATCGTCTCGCCCTCCTCGAGGTCGTACCGCAGGGCCGCCGCGGCGTCGCCGGCGACGCCCTCCTCGCCCTCCATCGCGGCAACCAGGTCGTCCTCGGACGCGTAGGCCGCGGCGTCGTCCGGCGCCTGGGTCGGCAGCAGCGCGAAGTGGCCGATCTCCGACGGGTCGTCGAGCCCGGCGCCGGTGGCGCGGACGCCCCCGTCGGCCAGCTCGTAGGAGTTCTCCTCGTCCCACGGGGGCGTGGCCTCGAGGAAGACGGTCGCGTCGGCGTCGCGCGCGGTGACCGACCCGACCAGGGTGTTCGGCGTCGTCCGCGCGAACCGCAGGAGGATCGTCTGCTTGTCGCGCTGCGTCTGGTCGTAGCGCGCCTGCAGTACGGGCAGCTGCTCGCGGGCCTCCGCGACCTGGTCGGCGGACCACTCGTCCGGGTGGTCGAGGATCTCGCGCAGCGCCCCCAGGCGGTCGGGGGTGATCGAGCGGTCGTCGCTGCTGATCTCCACCTCGTAGTACGAGCCGTCGACCGTCACGGGGCCGACGTGGGCGACGTTGCCCAGCAGGCCCTGGTTCTCCCGGACGAGCTTCCCTGCGGCGGTCAGCAGGTCGACCCGCAGTGCGAAGCGGCTCTCCCCCTCGCCGACGAGGAGGGCGCCGTTGTCGTCCCGCTCGACGTAGCCGGGCAGGGCGAAGGGGCGCTGCAGCCCGACGTCTGTGCCGGGCGGCCCGCCCGCGCCCGTCGCGCCCCCGGCGGGGACGGCGACGGTCGCGAGCAGAGCGGCGGCGGCGCCGACGACGACGGGCGCGCGGCGCAGGGCGCGGGTGTTCTGGCGGTCGGTCATGGTGGCTCCAGGTGTGTGAGCGCTCACATTCGGGCGGAGGTACGGCCGTGGCCGCGCGCGGGGCGCGGGCACGGCCGCGGTCGTCAGTCGACGGTGTAGGGGAAGTCGGCTGTGACGCCGATCTGGTCGTACTGCATCTGGGTGGCGTCGAAGCCGTCCTCCCAGTTGCCGTTGGTGACCTCGTTGCAGTCGTAGGACTGGTAGGACTGGTCGGTGGTCTTTCCGACCTCGACGTTGGAGAAGGCGAAGCCGCAGCCGCCGGCGTCCATGTGCACGCCGCGGGTGCCGGAGTCCGGCATGGCGCCGGCGGGGTCGGGGATGACGTCGCCGATGACCATCTGGTCCACGGTGTTCTGCACGGGGTGGGGATCCTGGTTGTCCACGCCGTAGGTGTAGAAGGCGCCCATGTCGCCCGAGTCGAGCCCGGCCTCGTCGATGCGGATGTAGCGGAAGGTGTTGTTGTCGGTGTACTGATCACCGTCCACGACCTCGGGGCGCGACTCGAGGCTGATGCCGTAGCGCGCCGAGTGCTTCACGTGGACGTGCTCGACGGTGTTGTCTCCGGTCGACATGAGCTCGATGCCGGCGGCGTCGCCGGGCACGAGCTCGCCGACGTGGTCGATGGACAGGTTGCGGAACGTGTGGCCGTGGCTCAGGTCCCCCTCGCCGGGCCAGCCGCCCTCGACCTTGATGCCGTCCGCGCCCAGGTTCTCCAGCAGCGAGTCCTCCACGGTCAGGCGGTCGTTGGCGAAGAGCGCGTACACGCCGGTGAAGCCGGTGTCCTGGATGCGCATCCCGGTGAGCGTGATGTCCGCGGTGTTCTCGAGCGTGATCGCGCCGAACCGGTTGCGGGGCATCTCGATCTGCCGGTCGTACTCGGGGTAGGTGTGCGGGACGCCGGCGTCGCCGGCGCTCGTCCACCCGGCGCGGTACCAGCCGACGAAGTCGGAGTACTGCACGCCGAGGCCGTCGAACGTGATGTCGTGCGCCCGGTCGTCGGGGGAGTCTCCCTGGACGTCCACGAGCGTCGTGGCGGTCGGCCGCATGACCGTCACGCCGTCCATCGATCCCGCGGCCGGTTTGTAGTAGAGCTCGCCCGCCTCGCGGTCCAGGTAGTACTCGCCGGCCTGGTCGAGGAAGTCGAGGGAGTTCTGCAGGAAGTACCGCGAGCCGCTGCGGCTGTTGATCATGGCGTAGCGGGTCCAGTGGTCGAGGATGATCTTGTTGTCGGTGTCCTTGACGTCGGCGTTCTTGATCGGCACGGTGTCGGTGAACCAGCTCCACGAGCCGCCGGACCAGATCGTGACCTGCGCCGGCCAGCTGGTGTACGAGCCGAGGTCCGCCGTCTCGTCCCACTCGCCGGGGTTGTAGCCGATCTGGTCGCGGACTCCTTCCTTCTCGGGCTCGATCAGGCGTGAGACGAGGTACGGCGCGTGGGTGTCCTCGCTCGTGCGGTTCGGATGCCGCGCGGTGGTGGCGCGGTCGCCGTCGACGAAGAGCGTGTAGAAGGGGGCGTCCAGGTCGACGGGCGCCTTGTAGATGCCGTCCTTGTAGGGCTCCCAGCCGGTGACGGGCTCGGCGCCGACGAGGTTGGCCTTGCCGGGTCCGTCGGCGGAGCGGTAGATCACCTGGTGGCCGTTGTTGCCGGAGTCCTTCTCGGTGAACTCGATGGTCTCGTCGACGGGGTAGTCGCCCTCGGCGAGGTTGACCACGATGTCGCAGCGCATCTTGCGCTCGTGGTTGAGCCCGAGGTCCTGGATGTGGTCGCGGGCTTTGTCGGGCGTGGCCCAGGGGGCGCTGCGGGTTCCGTCGCCGCGCTCGTCGTCCCCGTCGGGGGAGACGTAGAGCTGGGGGCACCTGCCGCCGCCCTGGGAGCTGGCGGCGTACGGGTCGAAGGCCGTGGCCCCGACCCCGACGGCGGCGACCGCCGCGAACGCGGTGAGGGCCACCGTGCTGGTTCTGATCCACCTGCTGGACATCGTCGTCCTCCGGTCGGTGTGGAACGGGAGCGGAACGGGTGTGGAGCGGGGCGGGCCGTGCCGCGCACGCCACGGTGCGCGACACGGCCCCGGGCGCTACTCGACCTCGAAGGGGAAGTCGTCGGTCACGCCGATCTGGTCGTACTGCATCTGGGTGGCGTCGAAGCCGTCCTCCCAGTTGCCGTTGGTGACCTCGTTGCACTGGTAGGACTGGTAGGACTGGTCGGTGGTCTTTCCGACCTCGATGTTGGAGAAGGCGAAGCCGCAGCCGCCGGCGTCCATGTGGATGCCGCGGGTGCCGCTGTCGGGCATCGCGCCGGCGGGGTCGGGGATGACGTCGCCGATGACCATCTGGTCGACGGTGTTCTGGATCGGGTGCGGCTCCTGGTTCGCGACGCCGTAGGTGTAGAAGGCGCCCATGTCGCCCGAGTCGAGCCCCGCCTGGTCGATGCGGATGTAGCGGAAGGTGTTGTTGTCGGTGTACTGGTCCCCGTCGATCACTTCGGGGCGCGACTCGAGGCTGATGCCGTAGCGCGCGGAGTGCTTGACGTGGACGTGCTCGACGGTGTTGTCGCCGGTGCCCATGAGCTCGATGCCGGCGGCGTCGCCGGGCACGAGCTCGCCGACGTGGTCGATGTAGAGGTTGCGGAACGTGTGCGCGTGGGTGAGGTCGCCCTCGCCGGGCCAGCCGCCCTCGACCTTGATGCCGTCCGCGCCGATGTTCTCCAGCAGGGAGTCCTCGACCGTCAGGTGGTCGTTGGCGAACAGTGCGTAGACACCCATGAATCCGGTGTCCCGGATATGCATGCCGGTGAGGGTGATGTTGCTGGTGTTCTCGAGCGTGACGGCGCCGAACCGGTTGCGGGGCATCTCGATCTGCCGGTCGTACTCGGGATAGGTGTGCACCTCGCCGGAGTCGCCTGCGCTGATCCACCCGGCGCGGTACCAGTCGACGAAGTCGGAGTACTGCACGCCGAGGCCGTCGAACGTGATGTCGTGCGCCTTGTCGTCGGGGGAGTCGCCCTTGATGTCCACGAGCTTGGCCACGGTCGGCCGCATGACGGTGACGTCGTCGATGTCGCCCCGCGGCATGTAGTAGAGCTCGCCGGCCTCGCGGTCCACGTAGTACTCACCGGGCTGGTCCAGGAACGGCATGGCGTTCTGGATGTAGTAGCGCGACCCGCTGCGGCTGTTGACCAGGGCGTACCGCGACCAGTAGTCGAACGTCGCGAAGCCCTTGCGGTAGTCCGCGCCGCCGATCGGGATCGTGTCCGTGAACCAGCTCCAGGACCCGCCCGACCACACCGTGATCTGGGCGTCCTTGAGCGGGTTGCTGTCCGCGGTGTCGTCCCACGCCGGGTCCCAGTCACCGTCCTTCCAGTAGAGCCAGGAGCGGACGGCCTCTTTCTCGGGCTCGCCGAGGACGGAGAACAGGTACGGGGCCTGCGTGTCCTCGGAGGTCCGGTTGGGGTAGCGCGCCAGCTCGGAGCGCTCGCCGTCCTCGAACAGCGTGTAGAACTGCTGCTCGGGGTCGAACGTCGTCTTGTAGATGCCGTCCTTGTAGGGCTCCCAGCCGGTGACGGGCTCGGCGCCGACGAGGTTGGCCTTGCCGGGCCCGTCGGCGGAGCGGTAGATCACCTGGTGGCCGTTGTTGCCGGAGTCCTTCTCGGTGAACTCGATGGTCTCGTCGACGGGGTAGTCGCCCTCGGCGAGGTTGACCACGATGTCGCAGCGCATCTTGCGCTCGTGGTTGAGCCCGAGGTCCTGGATGTGGTCGCGGGCCTTGTCGAGGCTGGCCCACGGCTTGCGCTCGGTGCCCTTGCCGCGCTCGTCGTCCCCGTCGGGGGAGACGTAGAGCTGGGGGCACCTGCCGCCGCTCTGGGAGCTGGCGGCGTACGGGTCGAAGGCCGTGGCCCCGACCCCGACGGCCGCGACCGCGCTGACCGCGACGACCGCCGCCGTTCCGGTCCTGATCCATCGTCTGGACATCGGTGTCCTCTTCTCGTGAGTGGTGCGGGTGGGTGGCTGTGGATTGCTGCCGGGTGGTTCAGGCCGTCGGCTGGACGACGTAGGTGGCGCCGCGCCGCGTCTCGAACACGGCCAGGTCGTCCTCGGGTCGCTCGACGGCGACAGGACCGTGCGGCCCGACGACGCGCACGGGCGCGTCGGTGCGCAGGCGGACCGTGCGGCCGAGCAGCGAGCGCACGCGGGCGTGGTCGAGTCGGCCGGCGGACCACGTCATGGTGATCTCGAAGCCCCCGCGGGTGCGCAGGCCGCGCACGCGCCCCTCGGGCCAGGCCTCGGGGAGGCACGGCAGCAGCCAGACCTCCCCGGAGTGGGACTGCAGGAGCATCTCGTTGATCGCCGACGTGCCGCCGAAGTTGCCGTCGATCTGGAACGGGGGGTGCAGGTCGAACAGGTTGGGCGCCGTCCGGCCGGGGGAGAGCAGCTGCGTGAGGTGCGCGTAGGCGCCGTCGCGCTGCAGGAGGCGGGCGCGGATGTTCATCTTCCAGGCCAGGGACCAGCCGGCGGTCACGGCCGGGCCCCGCAGCTCGAGCGACCGGTCGGCCGCGGCCGCGAGCTCCGGCGTCCGGCGAGGCGTGATCTGGTCGCTCGGGAACACGCCCCACAGGTGGGAGACGTGGCGGCTGGTCTCGGTGGCCGCGTCCTCCCAGTCGATCAGCCACTCCTGGAGCTGGCCGAGGTAGCCGACCTGGTTCGGGGGCAGCCTGTCGCGCGCGGCGAGGGCGGCCACGGCGGTCTCGCGGTCGAGGCCGAGCTCCCGCGACGCCTTGTCGAACGCGGTGAACAGGTCCCGCAGGATCTGGCAGTCCATCGTCGGCCCGGCGCAGAGGCTGACGCCCTCGTCGTCGTCCTCGTGGTGCTTCAGCTCGGGGGAGTGCGACGGGCTCGTGACCAGGTAGCCGGTCGCGTCGTCGACGACGAGCGTGTCGAGGAAGAACTCGACCGCGCCGCGCAGCACGGGGAAGTACTCGCGCAGGGTGTCGAGGTCGCCGGTGTACTCGTAGTGCTCCCAGAAGAGCAGCGAGAGCCACGCGCCGCCGGTGGGCCACACCCCGTAGAAGGCGTGGTCGACGGGGGCGGTCCCGCGCCACAGGTCGGTGTTGTGGTGGGCCACCCACCCCCGGGCTCCCCACATCTTCCGCGCCGTCCGCGCCCCCGACTCCGCGAGCTCCTCGATCATCGCGAACAGCGGCCGCCAGCACTCCGCGAGGTTCGACGGGCCTGCCGGCCAGTAGTTCATCTCACAGTTGATGTTGAGCGTGTACTTCGACTGCCAGGCGGGCAGCATCTCCGCGTTCCAGAGCCCCTGCAGGTTGGCGGGCTGGCCGGGCGCGCGTGAGCTCGAGATCAGCAGGTAGCGGCCGAACTGGTAGTACAGGGCGGCGAGCTGCGGGTCGCCGCCGACCCGGAACGCCGCCACCCGCTCGTCGGTCGGCAGGTCGGCCGACGGCGACGTGCCGAGGTCGAGGTCCACGCGCCCGAACAGCTCCTGGTGGTCGCGCACGTGCGACCGGCGCAGGACGCCGAAGCCGCGGACGCTCGCCCGCTCGAGAGGCGGCGCCGCCTGCTGGAGGGGGTCGCCCCCGACGTCGAGATAGCTGCGGTGGCTGGTGCCGATCGTGACGAGCAGCGTGACGGCGTCGGCGCCCCGCACCCGCAGCGACGTCTCGCCGCACACCACCGAGCCGCCCTCGGCGACGGCCCGTGCCAGGGCGACGAACCGCACCTCGCCCTCGAGGCCCTCGGCCTCGCCGGAGCGCCCCTCGAGCGCGAGCGTCCGACCGTCGTGCGCGAGGGTGGTCGTCTCCTGCAGCGACGTGAACGAGGCATCGACCGAGACGGCGCCCGGCACGTCCGCGCGCAGCCGCACGACGATCGCCTGGTCGGCGTGGCTGACGAACACCTCCCGGGTGTGCCGCACGCCGTCGGCGACGAACGTCGTGGTCGTCACCGCCGTGGTGAGGTCGAGCGAGCGGCGGTACTCCGCGACGTCGTCGGTCAGCCCGGGGAAGGCGAGGTGCAGGTCGCCGACGGGCTGGTACTGCATCTGCTCCGTGGGCCGGCCCATGAAGCGCGCGTCGGCGAGCCGCTGGGCGTCGGCCCAGCGCTCCTCGGTGAGCAGCCGCCGGATCTCCGGCAGGGCCTCGGCGCCCGCGGGGTCGGCGTAGTCGTGCGGGCCGCCCGCCCAGACCGTGTCCTCGTTGAGCATGAGCGTCTCGGTCGCGACGCCGCCGAAGACCATGGCGCCGAGCCGGCCGTTGCCGACCGCGAGAGCCTCCAGCCACGCGGCCGCGGGCCGGGGGTACCAGAGCTCCAGCGGGTGGGTCGCGGCGTCGTCCGGGGCCGCGTCCCCCGTGGCGGCCTCGGCCGTGCCGGCGCGGGCACCGCCGGCCAGCACGACCGCTCCGGCCGCTGCGGCGCCGGTCGATCTCAGCAGGTCTCGTCGGGTGAACGAGGTCATCGCATCCACATCCCTCTCGTCGTCCGTCTCGTCGTCGAGGCCACGAAAGGTCGAACGGCTGCCCGTGCGGTCGGGCGTCGTCGCCTTCGGTACCGGAACTGCAGGGTGTCGCTGGAGTGCTGTCGCGGCCGGTGGAGGCCGGGCAGCCCTGCCCCGCCGTCCTCGCGTCCCGAGGTGCTCAGGGATGCGGTGCCGCGACCGATCGAATGTAGTACATCACATGTAGTACAAGTCAACAGGTCGAGAAGAGGCCCGGCGCTCCGGGCGGCAGCGGTGCCGCCGGGAGGGCCGGGCCTCGGGCCGTGCTACTCCTGGGGCCGGCGGCGCGCCCAGGACGACGTGATGTGCTCGCGCATCGCGGCCTCCGCGCCGTCCGCGTCACCGGCGGCGAGGGCCTCGAGGATCCGGGTGTGGCCCTCGTGCGTGGAGCGGACGTCGTCGACGCTCGGGGTGCCGCTGTACTGCGGCGAGTGCAGCGCCTTGCCCTGGACGCTGGAGACGATCGCACGGCCGAAGGCGTCGCGGGAGGCGCGGTGGATCAGCTCGTGGAACTCGAGGTCGACGCGCGCGTACGCGGTGGGGTCGTCGACGAGCCCCGCGAGCTCGTCGAGCTTGGCGGCGAGCGCGGACCGCTGCTCGGCGTCGAGCAGGCCGGCTGCCCGCCGGGCCATCGCGCACTCCAGGGTGGTGCGGATCTCGATGAGGTTGTCGAGGTAGACGAGGCGGTCCTCGCGCTGGAAGAGCGCGTCGAGGACGAGCGGGTCGAGCAGGCTCCACTGGTCCTGGTCGAGCACGATCGTGCCCCATCCCTGGCGCGACGCGACGAGGCCCTTCTCCACCAGGGCGGTGGTGGCCTCGCGGATCACGGTGCGGCTGACCTCGTACTGCTCGCAGAGGGCGCCCGCCGGAGGGAGGGCGCTGCCCGGGGGGTGCTCGCCGACGACGATCGCCGTGACGAGGCTCTTCACCACCGCGGCGGCGAGCGGCGGGCGGTGTCGCTGGGGGCGGGGCACTGCTCCGGCGGTCGAGGGCGTCGTTGTCATGTCGTCCGGGCTCCGTTCTGCGTCGCGGCCTGCGCTGACGGCCACCCCGAGCGTAGCGGAGGCTTGCGCACTCATCACTCGTATCATAAGTTATGACTTAGCCGACAGGCTCGACGAGGCGCTGGCACCAGCCGCTGCACCTCCCACGACCCGGCCTCGAGACTCGCGCCGACGGCGGCGCGTGCGGAGTAGGAGCAGCGGATGCGCATCACGGGATACCGGACCCTCACCACCGTCCACCGATGGGGGCGGCCGGTGGGCGACGTCAACGGCGTCGTCGCGGACGGGGTGACCGAGGTACCGGTCGTGCTCCTCGAGACGGACGCCGGCGTCACCGGCGTCGGCCTCGGGGCGAGCGGCGACCTCGACCTGGTCTTCGGTGCCCTCGAGGGGCAGGACCCGCGGGCGGTGACCGCGCTCTACGACCGCATGCTCGCGTTCGTCTTCAAGTCCGGGCACGCGGGCAGCACGTTCGGCACCATCGGCGCCTTCGACATGGCGCTGTGGGACCTCAAGGCCAAGCTGGCGGACGAACCCCTGTGGCGCACCCTCGGCGCGGCCGACCGCTTCGTGCCCGGCTATGCGTCCGGGCTCGAGTACGCCCTGCCCGACGACGCGCTCGTCGAGCTCTACGAGCCGTGGGCCGAGCGCGGCTTCACCGGCGCCAAGGTGAAGGGGGGCCTCGACGTCGACCGCGACGTCAAGCGGCTCGCCATCGTCCGCGACGTCCTGCGCGAGAACACCGACCACCCCGACCTCATGTACGACGTGAACGAGGCGTGGGGGCGCCACCAGGCAGTCCGGTTCGCCCGCCGCGTCGAGGACCAGGTCGATATCATGTGGATCGAGGAGCCGGTACGCCGGTGGGACGTCGCCGGGCACCGGGCCGTCGCCTCCGAGCTGCGCGCGGCGGTCGCCACGGGTGAGAACCTCACGGGCCTGGAGCAGTACGGGCCGCTGCTCGACCGCGACGCCGTGGGCGTCGTGCAGGCGGGCAGCGTCTGGGGCGTCACGCACTTCCTGCGGGTCTCGGTGCTCGCCCTCGGCCGGGACCTGCCGGTCAGCCCCGTCGGCTACAACGCCAACCCCGTCGCGCACGCGTCGGCCGCCGTGCCCAACCACCTGGTCACCGAGGTGCAGGACCTGTCGTGGCCCGTGGGGCTCCGCGTGGACCAGGAGATCCAGGACGGCGGGATCGTGCTGGGCGACGCGCCCGGCCTCGGCATCGAGGTCGACGAGGAGCTCATCGCCACGAACCGCGAGTCCGGCACATGGGCCGTGCCGTCGGGCCCCCACGTGCGACCCGTCGACGCCGGCCTGCGCCTCGCGCGCCGCCGCGCGGGCGGGCAGCAGTGAGCGCCTTCCCGCAGGCCGGGGCCCGGCCCCGCGCAGTGCTGGCCTTCGACTCGCCCGGGCTCGTTGAGCGCATCTTCGGGGCGGACGGCCTCGAGCGCCTGGGGGCGGTCGTGGACCTCGACCCGGAGGTCGTCGTGGAGGTCGCGTCGGAGGCTGCGCGCCGCCGCCTCGCCGGCGCCGAGCTGCTGGTCGCCGGCTGGGGCGCGCCGCCCCTGCCGACGGATCTCGTGCCGCGGCTGCGCGCGGTCGCCTACGCGGGCGGCGTCGCGCGCACGTGCCTCGCCGACCCGGCCGCGCTGGC
>JADHZE010000127.1 GCA_026934365.1 Isoptericola sp. QY 916
GGTGCTCGGCGTACGCGACGGCCGCCGCACCGAAGGACGACGCGGGGCGCGCGGCGTCCCGGTCGGCGCTCACCGGTCCGCGGGGCCGGGCACCTCGCGGCGCTCGGGACCGACGTAGGCCGAGAGGGGGCGGATGAGGGCGTTGGCGGCCTGCTGCTCCATGATGTGCGCCGTCCAGCCCGTGACGCGGGCGGCGACGAACAACGGCGTGAACGTGGCCGTCTCGAAGCCCATGAGGTGGTAGGCCGGGCCCGACGGGTAGTCGAGGTTCGGGTAGATGCCCTTGCGGCGCACGAACTCGGACTCCAGCGCGTCGTAGAGGGCGGCCAGGTCGGGGCGGTCGTAGTGCTCGACCAGGGTGTCGAGGGCGGCCTTCATGGTCGGCACGCGCGAGTCGCCGTGCTTGTAGACCCGGTGCCCGAAGCCCATGATCTTGCGCTTGGCGTCGAGCGCCTCGTCGAGCCAGGACGCCGCACGCTCGGCGGTGCCGATCTCGGCGAGCGTCTCCATGACCGCCTCGTTGGCGCCGCCGTGCAGCGGCCCCTTGAGCGCCGCGATCGCGCCGACGACGGCCGAGTGCAGGTCGCTGAGCGTGGACGTGATGACGCGCGCCGTGAACGTGGAGGCGTTGAACGAGTGCTCGGCGTACAGGATCATCGAACGGTTGAACGCGTCGGCCACGACGGGGTCCGGCTCGACCTCGAAGGTCATCCAGAGGAAGTTCGCGGAGAAGTCCAGGTCGTCGCGCGGGGCGACCGGCGCCAGCCCCTGGCGGCGGCGCTGCCCGTACGCGACGACGGCCGGCAGGGCCGCGAACAGCCGCACGCTGCGCTCGAGGTTGACGTCCGGGTCGGCGGCCGCCTCCAGGGCCGTGAGGCCCGCAGCCTCGCGCGCGCCGACGACGCTCACCGCCGTGCGCACCTCGTCCATCGGGTGCGCGGTGAGGGGCAGCAGGTCGATGGCGGCGCGCACGTCGTCGGCGAGCGGGCGGTGCTCGCGCTCGGTCGCGCGCAGCGCGTCCAGCTCGTCGGGCGTGGGAAGCTCGCCGTGCCACAGCAGCCACGCGACCGCCTCGAACGGACGGGTCGCCGCCAGGTCCTGGACCGGGTAGCCGCGGTACAGCAGGGAGTTGGTCTCGGGGTCCACCTTGGAGACGGCCGTCACGTCGGCGACCACCCCCGCCAGCCCGCGTCGGACCTCGGGCTCGGACCCGGTGTGCTCTGTCATCGATGCTCCTTCGCTGCGATGTGCTGCGGTGCGTGCTGCGGCGGCGCTCAGCCGTGCAGGTTGTCGTCCAGGCTGAAGTCGAAGACGCCGGTGTCGAACGCCGAGTAGGCGCCGTAGTCGAGCAGCTCGTAGAGCCGGGCGCGGGTCTGCATGTGCTCGACCTGCCCCGTCAGCGAGCCCTCGGCGCGCAGGGCGTCCAGGCCGCGCTCGGCGGCGCCCATCGCGAGGCGCAGCAGCGAGACCGGGTAGATGACGAGGGCGACGCCCGCGTCGGCGAGCTGCGTCGTCGTGAACAGCTCGGACTTGCCGAACTCGGTCATGTTGGCCAGCACGGGGACGTCGACGGCGCTCGCGACGGCCTCGAACTCGGCCAGGTCGCGCATCGCTTCGGGGAAGATCGCGTCCGCGCCCGCGTCGACGAGCGCCTTCGCGCGGTCGACGGCGGTCGCGAGCCCCGCCACGGCGCGCACGTCGGTGCGGGCCATGACGAGCAGGTTCTCGTCGCGCCGCGCGGCGACGGCGGCGCGCACCCGCTGCAGGGCCGTCGGCTCGTCCACGACCTGCTTGCCGTCGAGGTGCCCGCAGCGCTTGGGGTTCACCTGGTCCTCGACGTGCAGCCCCGCGACGCCCGCGTCCTCCAGCGTCTGCACGGTCCTGGCCATGTTCATCGCCTCGCCGAAGCCGGTGTCGGCGTCCACGAGCGTCGGCAGGTCGGTCATTCGGGCGATCTGCCCCGCGCGGGTCGCGACCTCGGTGAGGGTGGTCAGCCCGACGTCGGGCAGCCCCAGGTCGGCGGCGACCACTGCGCCCGAGACGTACACGCCGTCGAACCCCTTGTCCTGGATCAGCCGCGCGGCGAGCGGGTTGAACGCGCCGGGCAGCTGCAGGAGCTCGCCGGAGCGCAGCCGCTCGCGGAACGCGGCGCGCTTGGCGGCGGGGGTGGTGGTCGTGTAGAGCACGGTCGCCCTCCGGGTCTCAGAACGGGTCTCAGAAGATGCCGCGCGCGACCGGGTGGGTCGCGAGCGGGTCGGCGAGCGGCGTGACGGTGAGACCGGACAGCTCGTCGGCGGACAGCTCCGGCAGCCGCTGCGCGAGGTCGAGGAACCGCTCGGTCTCCTCGTCGGCGAGCACCCCGGCGGCCAGCGTGCGGAACTTCGCCACGTACTGCTCGCGGGCGAACGGGCGTGCGCCCAGCGGGTGCGCGTCCGCGACGGCGATCTCCTCGACGACGCGCGAGCCGTCCGTGAGCTCGATCTCCACGCGTCCGCCGAAGGACTTCTCGTCCGGGTCGCCCGAGTGGTACCGGCGGGTCCACTCGGCGTCCTCGGCCGTGGTGACCTTGCGCCACAGGTCCACGGTGTCCGGGCGGGCGGCGCGCTCGGGGGCGTAGCTGCCGACGTGGTCCCAGGCGCCGTCCTGCAGCGCGACCGTGAAGATGTACGGGATCGAGTGGTCGAGCGTCTCGCGGCTGGCCGTGGGGTCGTACTTCTGCGGGTCGCCGGAGCCGGAGCCGATCACGTAGTGCGTGTGGTGGCTCGTGTGCAGCACGACGGCGACGACGTTCGCCGGGTCGCGCAGCTCGGGCCGCTCGGTGCCGAGGCGGCGCGCGAGGTCGATCCACGCCTGCGCCTGGTACTCGGCCGAGTGCTCCTTGGTGTACGTGTCGAGGATGGCGCGCCGCGCCTCGCCGGCGGCCGGGAGCGGCACCGTGTAGCGGGCGTCGGGCCCGTCGAGCAGCCAGGCGATCACGCCGTCCTCGCCCTCGTAGATCGGGCTGGGGGAGGTCTGCCCGCGCATCGCGCGGTCCGCGGCCTCCACGGCCATCTTGCCCGCGAACGCGGGGGCGTGGGCCTTCCACGTGGAGATCTCGCCCTTGCGCGACTGCCGCGTCGCCGTCGTCGTGTGCAGGGCCTGGCCGACCGCCTGGTAGATGGTCTCCGCGGGCAGGCCGAGCAGCGTGCCGATGCCCGCCGCGGCCGACGGGCCGAGGTGGGCGACGTGGTCGATCTTGTGCGCGTGCAGGCTGATGCCCTTGACGAGGTCCACCTGGATCTCGTACCCCGTGACGATCCCGCGCAGCAGCTCCGCACCGCTGCGGCCCAGGTGCTGCGCGACGGCGAGCAGGGGCGGGATGTTGTCGCCCGGGTGCGAGTACTCGGCCGCGAGGAACGTGTCGTGGTAGTCCAGCTCCCGCACGGCGACGCCGTTCGCCCAGGCCGCCCACTCGGGGCTGGTCCGCCCGGGGGAGCCGAAGACCGTCGAGCCCGCGCCGCCGCGGGAGACCGGGTGCGCCTCCGCCTGCGCGCGGGCCGCGAGGATCGGGCCGCGGCCCAGCGACGCCGTCGCCACCGCGGCGTTGTCGATCACACGGTTGATCACCATGTCGGTGACCTCCGGGGCGGGCTCGAGCTGCTCGGCCGCGACCTCCGCGATCTTCCACGCGAGCTGCCCCTCGCGGGGCAGCGGCTCGTCGGAGCGGTAGACGCGGACCTCGTGGTCGATCATGCGGGGAGTCCTCCCTGTGCAGGCCTCGGCAGACATCGTGTGCGGGCGTCGTCGCCGCCCGTGTCCGGGCCGCTCCGAGAACGTAACGCCCGGTGAGCGCCGGGTCCAGCGAGCGGGGGCGGGCGGCCGTCGCCCGGACGGCCGTGCGAGGGCGCTTCTCGAGCCCTGTGGCGGGCTTCACGAATACCGTGTCAAGGAATGGTGTCGCCGCAGGTGAGGGCGTCGTGCCGAGGGCACTTCCGGGCCCTTGGTTGCCCTGCCGAACTTGATTCTCGGTCAAGGATCGGTAACGTGGCCGCCCATGTTCGGGCTCGGCGTCCGCCCTCGTGGCGGGCGCCGGCTCCCTGTCACGGGCCGGGCCGCTGCGTTCACACCGCGTGCTCGCCGCGCCGGCCACGGAAGGAAACATGACCGCCGTACTCCCTCAGGAACCGACCGGCACCACTCCCGAGAACGCTCCGGCCACCCGGGCCGCGCGTCGCAGGCTCCGCGTCTCCGACGTCACCGTCGTGGACAACTCCATGCTCAAGAAGACGATCGGCGGCACCGCCGTCGGCAACCTCATGGAGTGGTACGACGTGGGCGTCTACGGCTACCTGGCCGTGACGATGGGTGCCGTGTTCCTGCCGCAGGCGTCGTCCGGCGTGCAGATCCTCTTCTCCCTCGGCGTGTTCGCCGCCACGTACGTGGCGCGCCCGCTGGGCGGCATCGTCTGCGGCCGCATCGGCGACAAGGTCGGCCGCCAGAAGGTGCTGGCCTTCACGCTCGTGATGATGGCGGCCTCGACGTTCCTCATCGGGCTGCTGCCGACCTACGGCGTCCTCGGCGTCGCGGCGCCGCTGCTGCTCGTGCTCCTCAAGGTGGTGCAGGGCTTCTCCACCGGCGGTGAGTACGCCGGCGTCACGACCTTCGTCGCCGAGCACGCCCCCGACCGCCGTCGCGGCTGGGCCGCGTCGTTCCTCGACTTCGGCAGCTACCTCGGCTTCGCGCTCGGCGCGGTCGTCGTGACGGTGCTGCAGGTGACGCTGGGCGAGCAGGCCATGCTCGACGGCGGGTGGCGGATCCCGTTCCTGGTCGCCGGCCCGATCGGCGCGTTCGCCGTGTGGTTCCGCCTGAAGATCGAGGAGTCCCCGGCGTTCCAGGCGCAGCAGGTCGCGGCCGAGGCCGCCAAGACGCACGGCGTCGAGACGCCCGCGCCCGCCGACGTCACGCTGCGCTCGCAGTGGCGCCCGCTCGCGGTCGCCATGGTGCTCGTGGCCGTCGCCAACACCGCCGGCTACGCCCTGACGAGCTACATGCCGACCTACCTCACCGACACCCTCGGCTACGAGGCGACGGCGGGCACCCTGCTGACCGTGCCCGTGCTGGTGCTGCTCGCGGTGATGATCCTCGTGGCCGGCCCGATCAGCGACCGCGTCGGCCGCCGTCCGCTGCTGTGGTTCGGCGCGGGCTCGCTCGCGGCGCTCGCGGCCCCGGCCTTCCTGCTCCTGGCGATGGGCCACGTGTGGTCCACGATCCTGGGCCTCGTGCTCATGGCGGTCCCGGTGGCGTGCATGGTCGGCGTGCAGGCGGCCACGCTGCCCGCGATGTTCCCCACCTCCGTGCGCTACCGCTCGATGGGCCTGGCCTACAACGTCTCGCTCGCGATCTTCGGCGGCACGACCCCGCTGATCGTGGAGTCGCTGACGCAGGCCACCGGCTCGAGCATGGCCCCGGCCTACTACCTGATGGGCTTCGCGCTCGTGGGTGCGGTCGCCGTCGGCTTCGTCAAGGAGAGCGCCGGCAAGCCGCTGCCGGGCTCGATGCCGTCGGTCGACACCGACGCCGAGGCCAAGGCGCTCGTGAAGACGCAGGAGAAGAACCCGGACCTCGACCTCGACACCATGCCGCTGGGCGGCCTCGCCGGG
This sequence comes from Isoptericola sp. QY 916, assembly GCA_026934365.1. Classification (GTDB taxonomy): domain Bacteria; phylum Actinomycetota; class Actinomycetes; order Actinomycetales; family Cellulomonadaceae; genus Isoptericola; species Isoptericola nanjingensis. The sequence continues at coordinate 5,640 of JADHZE010000127.1, forward strand.
GCGCGCTGAGCCGCCGGGCCGACTCTGACGTCGCGATCGGTCGCCGTCCCGTCGCGGGACGGCGACCGATCGCTACGTCGGGGTCGAGGGAGAACGAAGAACGGCCCTGGTCGATGACCAGGGCCGTTCTCTCGTGGTGCGCCTGAAGGGATTCGAACCCCCGACCTTCTGCTCCGGAGGCAGACGCTCTATCCACTGAGCTACAGGCGCGGGCGCCGGACGGAAAACCGCTCGGCACGGTGCACGAGACTACCAGCACCTGAGCGCCGGACGGCACACGGCGGACGATCCCACCACGACGGCGAGCACCTGGCGGCCCGCCGCCTTTGTAGAATCGCCCGGTGACCCCCGACGAGCTCTCCGGAGCACTCAGCGCTGCCCTCGCCTCGGCCGTGGCCGACGGCACCCTCGCCCTGCCCGCCGACGCCGTCCCGGCCTCGGTGCACGTGGAGCGACCCCGGCAGCGCGAGCACGGGGACTGGGCCACCAACGTGGCGCTGCAGCTCGCGAAGAAGGCGGGCACCACGCCGCGCGCGCTCGCGGAGGACCTGGCGGCCCGCCTCGCGGCGACGCCGGGGATCAAGGCGGCCGACGTCGCCGGCCCGGGCTTCCTCAACATCACGCTCGAGGCGGGCGCCGCGGGCGAGCTCGCCCGCACGATCGTCACCGCCGGAGACGCGTACGGCCGCACCGACGCCCTCGCGGGCCAGGTGCACAACCTCGAGTTCATCTCCGCCAACCCGACGGGCCCGCTGCACATCGGCCACACCCGCTGGGCGGCGCTCGGCGACGCGCTCGCGCGGATCATGCGAGCGGCCGGCGCCGACGTGACGGCCGAGTACTACATCAACGACGCGGGCGCGCAGATGGACAAGTTCGCCGCGTCGATCCTCGCCCGCGCGAAGGGCGAGGACGTGCCCGAGGGCGGGTACCCCGGCGAGTACGTCGCCGAGCGCGCCGCCGAGGTGCTCGAGCAGGAGCCCGACCTCATGTCGCTCCCGGCGGACGAGGCCCTCACGACCGCGCGCGAGCTCGGCTACCAGGCCCAGCTCGAGGCGATCCGCCGCACCCTCGACGCGTTCGGCGTGCACTTCGACGTCTGGTTCTCCGAGCGCACGCTGCACGACTCGGGCGCCGTGGAGCAGGCGGTCGCCCGCCTGCGCGAGCAGGGGCACGTCTTCGACGTCGACGGCGCGGTGTGGCTGCGCACCACGGACTTCGCGGACGACAAGGACCGCGTGATGATCCGCGCGAACGGCGAGCCCACCTACTTCGCCGCCGACGCCGCGTACTACCTGTCGAAGAAGGACCGCGGGTTCCCGGGCAAGATCTACCTGCTCGGCGCCGACCACCACGGGTACATCAACCGGCTCAAGGCCATCGCCGCCTGCGCGGGCGACGACCCGGAGGCGAACATCGAGGTGCTCATCGGCCAGCTCGTCAACATCGGCGGCGAGCGGATGGGCAAGCGCCGCGGCAACGCCCTGTACATGGACGACCTCATCGAGTGGCTGGGCTCCGACCCGCTGCGGTACTCGCTCGCGCGCTACCCCGCGGACTCGCCGCTGTCGCTGTCGGGCGAGGAGATGCTCAAGCAGAGCAACGACAACCCCGTCTACTACGTGCAGTACGCGCACTCGCGCACCTGCGCCGTCGACCGGAACGCGGCCGACCGCGACGTCGCGCGCGTCGCGGCCGACGGCTCCGACGCCTTCGACCCCGCCCTGCTCACGCACGAGACCGAGGCGGCGCTGGTCGGCGCGCTCACCGAGTTCCCGCGGATCGTCACGCAGGCGGCCGAGCTGCGCGAGCCGCACCGCGTCGCGCGCTACCTCGAGTCCCTCGCCGCGGACTACCACAAGTGGTACCAGGAGTGCCGCGTGACGCCGTACCCGGACGAGGAGGTCACCGACACGCACCGCACGCGCCTGTGGCTGAACGACGCGGTGCGCCAGGTGCTGGCGAACGGCCTCGACCTGCTCGGCGTCTCCGCCCCGGAGCGGATGTGACCGGGGCCGGGAACCAGGCCACGACGGGCGTGCTCGGGGTCCCCTGGTCGACGGGCGTGCGCCGCCGCGACGACGGCGTCGTCGAGGTGGGCGGGGTCGGCGTGGACGCGCTGGCGGCCCAGCAGGGCACCCCCGCCTACGTCCTCGACGAGGCCGACTTCCGGGCCCGCGCCCGCGGCTACCGCACGGCGTTCGCGACGGCGTTCGCCGAGGTGGGCACCGGCGTCGACGTCTACTACGCGGGCAAGGCGCTGCTCACCGTCGCCGTGGCCCGCTGGGCGCGCGAGGAGGGCCTGCGCGTCGACACGGCGTCCGGCGGCGAGCTCGCCGTCGCGCTGCGCGCCGGTGTCCCCGGCGCCGAGATCGGCCTGCACGGCAACAACAAGTCGGACGCCGAGATCCTCGCGGCACTCGACGCGGGCGTCGGCCGCATCATCGTCGACTCGCTCGTCGAGATCGACAGGGTGGCGGCGCTCGCCGGCTCCCGCGGGCTCGTGGCTCCCGTCATGGTGCGCGTCACGACCGGCGTGCACGCGGGCGGGCACGAGTACATCTCCACCGCGCACGAGGACCAGAAGTTCGGCCTCTCGGTGAACCCGGGTCCGGACGGGGGAGACGGGCCCGCGATGCGCGCGCTGCTCGCGGCCGTCGAGCGCCCGGAGCTGCACCTGCTGGGCATCCACTCGCACATCGGCTCGCAGATCCTCGACCCGGCGGGCTTCGAGGCGGCGGCGCGCGTCGTGCTGCGGCTGCGCGCCGAGCTCGCGGAGCGCACGGGCGTGCTGGTCGGCGAGGTGGACCTCGGCGGCGGGTACGGCATCGCGTACCTGCCGGGGGAGGTGCCGCTCGACCCGGACCGCATCGCGAAGGACGTGGCGAGCGCGGTGGCGGCCGTGTGCGCCGAGCTGGGCACTCCGCTGCCCCGGATCTCGATCGAGCCGGGCCGCGCGATCGTCGGCCCCGCGGGGCTGACGCTCTACACGGTCGGCACGGTGAAGCCGGTCGCGCTCGACGACGGCCGTGTCCGCACCTACGTCTCGGTCGACGGCGGCATGAGCGACAACATCCGCCCGGCGCTGTACGAGGCGCAGTACCACGCGGAGCTCGTGGGCCGGACCTCGACGGCGGAGCCCGTGCTCGCGCGCGTCGTGGGCAAGCACTGCGAGAGCGGCGACATCGTCGTGCACGAGACCTGGCTGCCCGGCGACGTGCGCGACGGCGACCTGCTCGCCGTCGCCGCGACCGGCGCGTACGGGCGCTCGATGGCGTCGAACTACAACCTGCTGACCCGCCCGCCGGTGGTCGCCGTCTCAGGCGGCGCGTCGCGCGTCCTGGTGCGGCGCGAGACGGTCGACGACCTGCTCGCGCTCGACCTGGGCTGACGGCCGTGGACGGCGGCCCGGCGGCCGACGCGCCGCGGCTATCCTGACCCCGTCCCGGCATCCCGTTCCGAAGGTTCTCCCGTGCCTGCAGCCCCCTCGTCCGGGCCCCTGACTGGGGCCGTCCCCGCGGCCCGTCCACGCCAGGCGGCCGACCCGACCCCCACGGTGCTGCGCGTCGCGCTGCTCGGCTGCGGGGTCGTCGGCTCCCAGGTCGCGCAGACGCTGATCCAGCACGCCGACGACCTCGCCGCCCGGGCCGGGGCACGCCTCGAGCTGGTGGGCATCGCCGTGCGCGACGCGAGCCGTCCGCGCGGCGGCGTCGGGACGGTCGTCCCCGCCGACCTGCTCACCGAGGACGCCGAGGCGCTCGTCGACCGGGCCGACCTCGTCATCGAGCTCATGGGCGGCATCGAGCCGGCGCGCGGGCTCATCCACCGCGCGATCGCCGGCGGCGCGAGCGTCGTCACGGCGAACAAGGCGCTCCTCGCCGCGCACGGCCCGGAGCTCTTCGAGGCCGCCGACGCCGCGGGCGTCGACCTGTCGTTCGAGGCCGCCGTGGCCGGCGCGATCCCGATCGTCCGCCCCGTGCGCGAGTCGCTCGCCGGCGACCAGGTGCGCCGCGTGCTCGGCATCGTCAACGGCACCACCAACTACGTGCTCGACCAGATGACGACGCACGGGCTGGACCTCGAGGAGGCCCTCAAGGAGGCGCAGACCCTCGGGTACGCGGAGGCCGACCCCACGGCGGACGTCGAGGGGCACGACGCCGCGGCGAAGGCCGCGATCCTCGCGTCGCTCGCGTTCCACACCCGGGTCTCGCTGGCGCAGGTCGCCTGCGAGGGCATCACCCGCGTGACCGCCGCCGACGTCGCCGCCGCGCAGCAGACCGGGCACGTCGTGAAGCTGCTGGCGATCGCGGAGCAGACCGCCGAGGGCGTGTCCGTGCGGGTGCACCCCGCGCTCGTGCCGGCCACGCACCCGCTCGCCGCGGTGCGGGGCGCGTTCAACGCGGTCTTCGTCGAGGCCGACGACGCCGGGCCGCTCATGTTCTACGGGCAGGGCGCGGGCGGCCGCCCGACGTCGTCCGCCGTGCTCGGCGACCTCGTGTCGGCCGCGCGCGACCGGATGGTCGGCGGGCGCGGGCCGCGCGAGTCCGCATACGCGTGGCTGCCGGTGCTGCCGCACGACGCCGCCGTCACGCGCTACCAGGTCCGCCTCGTCGTGGCGGACCGCCCCGGCGTCCTGGCGCAGGTGGCGCAGGTGCTCGCCGACCACGGCGTGTCGATCGACACCGTCCGCCAGGCGCCCGACGAGCCGTACGCCGTCGACGTCGCCGAGGGCACCGCCGCGCTGCTGCTCACCACGCACTCCGCCCGCGAGGCGTCGCTCGCCGCGACGGTCGCGGCCGTGCGCGGCCTCGAGCCGGTGCGCGAGATCACGTCCGTCCTGCGAGTCGAGGGAGCCTGACATGTCGACGCCCCAGCCTGCCCACCAGTGGCGCGGTGTCATCACCGAGTACGCCGACCGGCTGCCCGCCCACGTGGCGGAGCGGATCGTGACGCTCGGCGAGGGCGGCACCCCGCTCGTGGCCGCCCCCGCGCTGTCGGACCGCACCGGCGCCGACGTCTACGTCAAGGTCGAGGGAATGAACCCGACCGGGTCGTTCAAGGACCGCGGCATGACGACGGCGATCTCCGCGGCCGCGGGCCGCGGCGCGAAGGCCGTCGTGTGCGCCTCGACCGGCAACACGTCCGCCTCGGCGGCCGCGTACGCGACCCGCGCCGGCATGACCTGCGCCGTGCTCGTGCCGGACGGCAAGATCGCGATGGGCAAGCTCAGCCAGGCGATCGCGCACGGCGCCCGCCTGCTGCAGGTGGACGGCAACTTCGACGACTGCCTGATCGCGGCGCGCAAGCTCGCCGAGGTGTACCCGGTCGAGCTGGTGAACTCCGTCAACCCGGACCGCATCGAGGGTCAGAAGACGGCGGCGTTCGAGGTCGTCGACGCCCTGGGCGACGCCCCGGACATCCACTGCCTCCCGGTCGGCAACGCGGGCAACATCACCGCGTACTGGAAGGGCTACCGCGAGTACGCGGGCCTGGACGACGGCGCCGCGCACGGCGCGGTCGCGACCCGCACGCCGCAGATGTGGGGCTTCCAGGCCGCCGGCGCCGCGCCGATCGTCCTCGGGCACCCCGTCGACCAGCCGGAGACGATCGCCACCGCGATCCGCATCGGCAACCCCGCGTCGTGGGAGCAGGCGGAGGCCGCCCGCGACACGTCCGGCGGCGTGATCGAGTCGGTCACCGACGAGCAGATCCTCGCCGCGCACCGTGTCCTGTCCGCCGAGGTCGGCGTGTTCGTCGAGCCGGCGTCCGCGTCCGGCGTCGCGGGCCTGCTCGCCCGCGCCGGGCGCGGCCTGGTCCCCGCCGGGGCCCGGGTCGTCGTGACGGTCACCGGCCACGGGCTCAAGGACCCGCAGTGGGCGCTGCGCACGCCGGACGGCGGCGAGGTGACCCCGACGCGCGTGAGCGCCGACGTCGTCTCCATCGCCGACGCGCTCGGCCTCGGCTGAGCCCCTTCCGCCCGACACCGTTCCGACCGAGCCCCGAGAGGGAGACGCGCATGCAGCTCGGCGCCGACCACGTGCTGGTCCGTGTTCCCGCGACCAGCGCCAACCTGGGCCCGGGGTTCGACGCGATGGGCCTGGCCCTCGCGCTGTACGACGACCTGGAGGTCGAGCTCCTCGCGAGCGACGACGTCGTCATCGAGGTCGAGGGGCAGGGGGCGGGGGAGGTGCCGCTCGGCGACGACCACCTCGTCGTGCGCGCCCTGCGGCACACTCTCGAGCTCGCCGGGGCGCCCCGGACCGGCCTGCGGCTGCGGTGCGTCAACCGGATCCCGCACGCGCGGGGGCTGGGCTCGTCGTCGGCGGCCGTCGTGTCGGGCATCGTCGCGGCGCGTGCGCTCCTCGCCGACCCCCATGTCCTGGACGCGGCCGCGGTGCTGCGGATCGCGACGGAGTTCGAGGGCCACCCGGACAACGCGGCTCCCGCGATCCGGGGTGGCGCGACGCTGGCGTGGCGGTCGGGCGACGGCCCCCGCGCCGTGGACCTGGACGTCGACGACCGCATCGAGGCCACCGTCCTGGTGCCCGACGCCCGCCTGGCCACGAGCCGCGCCCGGGGCGTGCTCCCGGCGGAGGTGCCGCACG
>JADHZE010000128.1 GCA_026934365.1 Isoptericola sp. QY 916
AGGCCCGGACGAGACCGCAGGGATGCGGTCTCGTCCGGGCCTCTCTATCTCGCGGGTCTGCCCTCTCTATCTCGCGGGTCTGCCCTCTCTATCTCGCGGATCGGGCGTAGCGGGTCACGAAGTTCCGCAGGATGCGCATGGGCTCGGTGACCCGGTGCTCGCGGGAGCGCGCGACGATGCGGTCGCCCTCCTCGGGCGGGAAGTACCCGTAGGTCCGGTACACCTCGACCCGCTGCTCGATGCCGGCCAGGTCCAGCTCGGGGTGGAACTGCGTGGCGTAGAGGTTCCGGCGCACGCGGAACATCTGCACGGGCGCGTCGGCGGACCGGGCGAGCAGGGTGGCCGACGGCGGCAGCTCGCGCACCGCCTCCTTGTGGCCCAGGTACGCGGTGAAACGCGCGGGCATGCCCGCGAGCAGCGGGTCCGCCAGCCCCTCCGGGGTCAGCTCGATCTCGGCGGGGCCCACCGGCTCGGAGTAGGTGCGGTCGACGACGCCGCCCTGGTGGGTGCCGAGCGTCCCGACGCCGTAGCAGGCGCCGAGGAACGGGAAGTCGCGCTCCACGAGCACGTCGAGGAGGTCCGCCATCTCCCGCTCCACGCGGTGCTGGACGGCGGACTTCTCGTCCTCGGGGTCGGAGGAGTTGAACGGCCCGCCCCCGACGATCACCCCGGACAGCTCCTCCGGGTCGACGCGCGGCAGCGGTTCCCGCTCGAGGCGCACGCGGCGCAGGGACGCGGGTCTCAGCCCGGAGTAGCGCAGGACGGCGTCGTACTCGCCGTCGGCGGCGACGTCCTCGGCCCGCGTGCCGAGGAAGAGGAACGGTCTCACCGGTGCAGGCTAGGCCTCGGCCGACGCCGTCGCCCGCGCGCTCTCCCCCACCGGACGCCGCGCCCAGTAGGACGCGAGCAGCGAGCCCGAGACGTTGTGCCACACGGAGAACAGCGCGGCCGGCAGCGCCGCGGCGGGGCTGAAGTAGGTGGTCGCGAGGCTCGCGGCCAGCCCGGAGTTCTGCATGCCGACCTCCACGCTCACCGCGCGGCGAGCCGGCTCGTCGAAACGGACGGCGGCGGCCGCGCCGTACCCGAGCAGCAGCCCGGCGCAGTTGTGCACGATGACGGCGAGGGCGACCAGCAGGCCCGTGCTCAGGACGGCGTCGGCGTTGGCTCCGACGATGCCGGCCACCACGATCACGATCCCCAGCACGGACACCAGCGGCAGGTACGGCAGCATGTACCGCTCGACGACCCGGCCCGCGAACGTGCGGACCAGGAGCCCGGCGATCACGGGGAACAGGACCACCTGGGCGATCGACGTCACGAGCGAGCCGTAGGTGACGTCGAGGTCGGTGCCGGCCAGCCACAGCACGAGCGCCGGGGTGAGCAGCGGGGCGAGGAGCGTCGAGACCGTCGTGAGCGCCACCGACAGCGCGGTGTCGCCCTTGGCCAGGTAGACGATGACGTTGGACGCCGTGCCGCCGGGCGCGGCGCCCACGAGGATCATGCCGATCATCGCGTCGCCCTCGAGCCCGAACAGGTGGCCGATCGCCCACGCCAGCAGGGGCATGATCGTGAACTGGGCGACGACGCCGATGGCGACGGCCGCGGGGCGCTTCGCGACGAGGGCGAAGTCCCGACCCGTCAGGGTCAGCCCCATGCCGAACATGATGATCCCCAGCAGGAGCGGGACGTGCGCGGCCAGCGGCGCGAACGTGCTCGGGGCTGCCAGCCCGGCGACCGCACCGAGCAGGACGAGCACGGCGAACCACTGACCCACGAGCTCTGCAACTCTGCGCATGGGGTGGCACCCTACTCTCCGCCCGGTGCGGCTGACGGGACGTCACGACCAGCGGAACAGCCGCCCCGCGAGCGGGAGGAGCACCGCCGTCCACACCACCATGACGACCACCTGCAGCAGCGGGAACCCGTCGCCGAACCAGCCGGTGTCCATGGCCTGCGCGGTCGCGCCCATCGGGGTGAACTGCCCGATCTGCCGGACGACGTCGGGCATGATCGGGCCGGGCGTCCACAGGCCCGCGAGGAACAGCATGGGGAAGTAGATCAGCGAGCCGACGGCGTTGGCCGTCGACGGCTTGCTCACCAGGGCGGACAGCAGCATCCCCACGGAGAACATCGCGAGCATCCCGAGCACGAAGGCGAGGAGCACGACGCCGAGCTGCGTCGGCGCGACGAGCCCGAAGGCCAGCTGCGCGACGACGAGCGCGAGGGCGACGCCCACCAGCGTCGTGGCGACGTTGATGGTCAGGTGGGCCACGATGAGCGCCTGCGGCCGCATCGGCGTGGTGGACAGCCGCCGCAGCACCCCCTTGTCGCGGAAGGTGGCGAACGTGACCGGCAGCGACAGGACGGCGAGGGTGCCGATCGCCATCGAGAGCACGGTCGGCAGGTAGGTCGCGATCGGCGTGACCCCGTACCAGATCGAGTCCGCCGGGGCGTCGGTGATCGGCTCCCGCATCCCGGGGATGCCGAACCCGACCCCCAGCAGGATCACGGACGGGAAGAGGATCCCGAAGAACACGGACCCGAAGTCGCGCAGCCAGACGCGGGTCTCGGTGCGCACCAGGCGCCCGTACCCGCGCCAGCCTCGGCCGGCGGTCGGGCGCGGGGCGGCGTCGGCGGTGATGGCGGTCATGACCGGTCTCCTTCTCGGGTCGTGGCGGAGACGAGCGGGGTGCCCGTCGAGGTGTCCGGCTGGGCGTCCGGCTGGGCGTCCGGCTGGTAGGTGCGGCCGGTGACGGCGAGGAAGACGTCCTCGAGCGACCGGGTGACGGTGCGGACGTCGTCGGGCACGAGGTCGGCCGCCGCGAGGGCGGGGACGACGGCGAACAGCACGCGGCGCGTGCCGGTGACGGCGACCTCGGTGGCGCCCTGCGCCTCGGCGGTCGCGACCTCGGCGTCCCGGGCGGCGAGGTCCGCCAGGAGCTCACGGCCGCGCGCGACGTCGTCCGGTGCGAACCGCACGACGACCGTGCGCCCGTCGTCGAGCCCGTCGATCAGGCCCTGCGGCGTGCCCGCGGCGACGACGCGGCCCGCGTCGATGACGACGAGCCGGTCGCAGAGACGCTCGGCCTCCTCCATGAAGTGGGTGACGAGCAGGATCGTCACGCCGGTGGCCCGCACCCGCTCGACGAGGTCCCAGGTGGCGCGCCGTGCCTGCGGGTCGAGGCCGGTGGTGAGCTCGTCGAGCACGGCGATCTCCGGGTTGCCCACCAGCGCGAGGGCGATCGACAGCCGCTGCTTCTGGCCGCCGGACAGCTTCCCGAACTGCCTGTCGGCGTGCTCGCGCAGGTCGAGCAGGTCGAGGAGCTCCCCGGGGTCGGCGGGGTCGGAGTAGAACCCGGCGAACAGCCCGAGGGCCTCCCCGACGGTGATCTTGTCGTGCAGCATCGCCTCCTGGAGCTGCACGCCGAGGATGTCCTTGACGGCCGCCGGGTCGCGCTGCGTGTCGATGCCGCGCACGCGCACGGTGCCGCCGTCGGCCTGCCGCAGGCCGGCCAGCGTCTCGACGGTCGTGGTCTTCCCGGCCCCGTTGGGGCCGAGGATGCCGAAGATCTCGCCGGGCTGGACGGCGAACGACACGTCGTCCACGGCCACCTTCGGTCCGTACGTCTTGCGGAGGTTGCGGACCTCCACGATGGGGCCGGCCATCTCGATGCTCCTCTCGGTCGTGCGGTTCAGGGGTCCTCGGTGTCTGCGGACAGCGAGGTTCGGGTGGATCACGGCCGGACCCGCACGCGGGCCATCAGCCGGAGAGCTCCGACGCCGGCGACCGCGACGGCGAGGACGCCGCCGCCCGCGACGACGAGCGCCGCGACGACGGGGTCGTCGTACCCGCCGCGCAGCGGGATGCCGAGCAGACCGGTGCGCGTCGACAGGTCGACGATCGCGAGCGGGACCAGCAGCGGGACGGCGTGCAGGGGGCCCAGGAGGTACAGGCGCGCCGGCATCGCCCGGTAGTAGCCGATCGCCGCGGCGCCCACGAGCGCATAGGTCAGGACGACGAGGGTCTCGCCGACGATCGTGACGACGATCCCGGCGACCGTGTCGAGCGGCACCGGTGTGGCACCTCCCGGCCACGGCTCGTCGATGGCACGGAAGACCCGCTCCTCGGCGAGGGTGAGCAGGACCGTCAGCACGCCGAACACGGGGCCGACGATCGCCGCTCCCTGCAGGACACCGATGACGAGCGACCGGCGGGTCCCGCCCGCCGCGAGGTGCCCGCGGAGCCAGGCTCCGCAGTAGACGGCCGCGACCGCGAGGGCGACCCATCGCGCCGGGGCGCCCGCCAGCTCGTAGGTCAGGCCGACGAGCTCCCCGCCCCACCGGTCCACGGCGGCCGGGACCACGGCGACGACGAAGGCCCAGATGCCCCAGAACCAGGCGCCCGCGGCCAGCAGCCTCCGGACGAACCGGCGGCGGACCGCCGCCGACGCGACCCGCTGGAGCGTGCCGGCATCGGGTGTCGAGGGGGCCGTCGTGGTGGTCATCGCGCTCACCTCGTCGGCCTGAGTCGCAGGGTGCGCAGCTGCCACCACGCCCAGCCGGCGGCCAGCGCGAGCACGACGAGCGCCTGCAGCAGCCCGAGCGCGGCGGGCGCGCCGTCCCCGCCCAGGCCGAGGGCGCCGAAGGCGTCGGCGAACGCCCCGTTGCGGGTGGCGTGGTCGACGAGGACCAGCAGCGCCAGGCCCGGCAGCAGGAGCGCCGTGCCCCGCCACACGCCGTACGTCCGGTAGGAGGCCTGGGCGGCGACGCCGACCAGGGCGTACACGACGACGGCGATGGCCTCGCCCGCGGCGGTGACGACGAGCCAGGCACCGCCGGCGTCGAGCCCGCTCCCGAGCTGCTCCCACTCCCAGCCGAGCGCGCCGAAGAGGGCACGCTCCACGAGCAGGAGGAGCGCGTACGCCACCCCGTAGGCGACGCCCGCGGCGAGCGCGGCGACCAGCGCGCCGGTGAACAGGGACCGGCGGGTGCCACCCGCGGCAAGGTGGGGCACGACGAGCGCGGCGACCGCGATCAGGCCCAGGGAGAGGGCGAACCACGGCGCGGCGTACTCGGCGCCCGTCATCGCGCCCCCGCCCATGATGCCGCCCACCTGGCGCACGACCAGCGGCACGCCCACGGTGACGACGAGGAAGATCGCCCAGAAGACGCCGCCGATGACGAGCATCACCTGGCCGACGGACCGCATCACGCGCCGGACCGCCCGCGCGTGCGCCCGGGCCGTGAACGCGTCGCGCTCGGCCGGTGTGACCACGACGGCGCTCATCGCCGCACCTCCGTCGCGCCGGCGGGCTCCGGCTGGGTGAGGCGCACGAACAGGTCCTGCAGCGGCAGCGACCCGAGCTCGACGCCGGCCGCGCGGGCCGCGGCGGCCGTGCCGTCGTCGGGCGCGCCCTCGATCGTGACCTGCACGGTCGCGCCCAGGCGCTGCCGGTGCAGCTCGCGCCGCCCGCGGGCGAGCTCCTCGACCGCGGCGACCGGTCCGGTGAGGCTGAACCCGCGGGACTGCATCTCCTCGGCGGTCTCGGCGAGGAGGACCTTGCCGCGGTGCAGCACCACGACGTCCTCGAAGAGCCGCTCGACCTCCTCGACCAGGTGGCTGGACAGCAGGATGGTGCGCGGGTGCTCGGCGTAGTCGGCGAGGATCTCGTCGTAGAACGCGTACCGCGTGGGGGCGTCCATGCCGAGGTAAACCTCGTCGAGGATGGTGAGCGGCGCGCGCGCCGCGAGGCCGATGGTCGCCCCGACGGCGGACCGCTTGCCGCGCGACAGGGCGGTCGGCTTCTTGCGGGGGTTCACCTCGAACGTGTCGAGCAGCCGCGCGGCCAGGTCGGCGTCCCAGTACGGGCGCAGGTCGGCGTAGTACTTGAGGGTCTCGGAGACCCGCTCGTCGTCCATGAGGTCGCCGCTCTCGCGCACGAGCTGCACGTTGGCGGTGACCCACGGGTTCTCCCACGGGTCCTCGAGCAGCTCGCCGGCGCCGACGCGGACCGTGCCCTCGGTGGGCCGGTTGAACGCGGCCAGCAGGGTCAGCAGCGTGGACTTGCCGGCGCCGTTGCGGCCGAGCACGCCCGTGATGACGCCGGGCCGCAGGTCCAGCGTCACACCGTCGAGAGCGGTGCCGGCCTCGTCCTTGACGGCCGCGCCGTCCATGGTCAGGCGGCGCTGGGCTCCGAACCGGACGACGACGTCGTCGAGACGGGCGCCGAAGGGTGCGGGGGTCATGGCTCCTCCGTGGTGGTCGTGGGGCCGCCGGGCTCCCGGCGGCCGGTGCCGAGCACGTACGCGACGAGCTCGTCGGTCGAGATGCCGAGCAGGTCGGCCTGCGCGAGCGCCGGGCCGAGCACGTCGTCGAAGTACGCGGTGCGGTGCTGGTCCAGCAACCGCGTGCGGGCGCCGGGGGCGACGAACATGCCCAGGCCGCGGCGCTTGTACAGGACGCCCTCATCCACCAGGCCGGCGAAGGCCTTGGCGGCGGTGGCGGGGTTGATGCGGAACGTCGTGGCGAACTGAGTGGTCGACATGACCTGCTCCTCCTCCGCGAGCTCACCGGCGAGCACCTGCGCGCGGATCATCGTGGCGATCTGCACGTAGATGGGTTCGGGACCGTCGAACACGCGGGCCTCCTCACGGCAGGTTCAGTGGTTCTGGGGTTCATTACTCAACTAATGAACCATAGACCCGCGACGGCGCGCAACCCTTTCCGGCGAGGTAGTACGGATCTCGGCGAGGTAGTCCCGGTTTCCGCGAGGTAGTACCTCTCACGGTGGCGCGCGCCGTCCGACCGTGGGCGCGACCACCGCGATCGCGGTCGCCGCGAGCACGTGCCAGGCGGGGTGCGAGAGCTGCCCGGCGAGGGTGCCGACGCCGAGCACGGCCAGCGCCAGGAGCAGCCTTGCCCTCAGACGCGGCCGGGCCCGGGCGCGCAGCAGCACCGCCACGACGGCGACAGCCGCGGCCGCGCCCTGCGCGACGACGGACGCCCCGGGCCAGAGGGCCGCCAGCACGACGTCGGCCAGCGTCGGGACGAGCCACCACCAGGCCCGCAGACGCCGCCCGGTGAGGTCGGCGACGGCGTCCGCGGCGACGAGCGCGTACGCGCCCAGCAGGGGCGGGTCGTGCACGACGGGGTTCCACGGCGGCGCGGTTCCGTGCTGCACCCCCGAGCCGACGCCGACCAGCACGGCGAGGACGCCGAGCGCGGCGCGCGGCCCCGTTCCCGCACCAGGCCGCCGCACCGTCGTGAGGATCCAGGCACCCGCGACGACGAACGCCAGGCTCGACCAGGTGTCCGCGGACCACGCCATCTCCCCAGTGAAGGAGGCGGGGGGCCTCCTCGCCGCCCGGGACCGGCGGTCAGGAGAGCCCGCGGCGGCGCTCGTACCGACGGCGCGCGGCGTCGTGCGCGCCGCGCAGCAGGCCGAGGACGGCGTCGCTCGTGCGCTCCCCCGGGTTCACCACGCACACCCACCCCAGGTCCCCGTACAGCGGGTGCGGGAGCAGGACGTCGGGGACGACCGCGATGCGCTCCCGGCCGCCGCCCACGAGCTCCCGCGCCCGCTCGCGACCCACGTGCACGTTGACGCGCCACCGGTCCGGCCGGTCGAGGTCGCAGGAGACGTCGTCCGGGTAGTTCTTGGTGACGACCGTGCCGTACGGCTGCACGGTGGTCGGCACCTGCCCGTCGGGGGCGTAGTAGAAGAACGCGTCGCCCCACGCGATCTCCGGCGTCCCGTCCCCCGGGCGGGGCTCGAGGACGAGCGCCCCGTCGAGGCGCCGCACCGTGTCGATGATCTGTTCCATACTCGTGCTCATGGTTCAAGCGTGACCTTGAAGTGCTTCTGTGGGGTGAGGATGGACCGTCCGCTGCGTACCGTCGACGTCGCCCGCGCCGCCGGCTACTCCGTCCAGCAGGTGCGCGACCTCGAACGGCTCGGCGTCCTCCCTCCCGCCCGCCGCGAGCCGAACGGGTACCGCACCTACGACACCCGCCATGTCCTGGCCGCCCGCGCCTATCGGGGGCTCGCCACCGCCGTCGGGCCCGTCGTCGCGCGACGCACGATGGCCGCGCTCCCAGGGGCGCCCCTCGCGGACGCCGCCGCCGCGGTCGACGACCTGCACGCCGGGCTCGCGGCCGAGCGGGCCCAGACCCTCCAGGCACTGACCGCGCTCGACGCGATCCGGAGCGAAGCCGCGGCGCCCTCCCCCGGGAGCAGCCTGTCGATCACCGAGCTCGCCGACGCGCTCGGCGTGCGCACGTCCACGCTGCGGCACTGGGAGGCCGAGGGGCTGCTGGAGCCGCAGCGGGTGGGCTCTCTGGGCGCGCGCGTCTACGACGCGCCCGCCAGCGCGACCGCCCGCGTGGTCGCCGCCCTCCGCGCCGCCGGGTACGGCATCCCCGCGCTGCGCGCCGTGGTGTCCGCGCTGCGGGGGCTCGGAGGCACCGCCGAGGCCGAGGCCGCGCTGCGGGAGCGGCTGGACCGGATCGCGGTGCGGTCCGTGGCCCTGATGAAAGCCGGGGCCGACCTCGCTGCCGTGCTCGACGGCGCTGGGCGCACCCCGTCACCCGTCCGGCGACGCGCGGCGGGACCGGCGATGCTGGGGACGTGAGCGATCCCCGCACCCGCGACCGCCGCGACAGGGTCGTGGCCGGCATCCACCTCGTCGTCGACGGGCCGCCCGACGCGCCTCCGCTGCTGCTCCTGCACGGCTCGGGGGCGACCGCGGCCAGCTGGTCGCCGACGGTCCCGACCCTCGCGGCGTCCCGTCGCGTCCTCGCGATCGACCTGCCCGGCTGCGGCCGCTCGGCGCCCGCGCCCCCGTACGACGTCCCCGCGCAGGCCGACCGGGTCGCGGCGCTCCTCGACGAGCTGGGCGTGGCCGCGCCCCGGGTGGTCGGGCACTCCAGCGGCGGGTACGTCGCGACGGAGCTCGCCGTGCGGCGACCGGACCTGGTCGGGTCGCTGGTCCTGCTGAGCACCGGGCCTGCCCCTGACGCGATGCTCCCGGAGGCCGCTGCCGTGCGCGTCCTCATGGGGCGACCGTTCGGCCCGCTGCTCTGGCCGCTGCGCACGACGGGGATGCTGCGCCGCGGGATCCGCTCGGTGACCGCGCGCCCGGTCGTCGTGCCCGACGGCTTCCTCGCCGACGTGCGCCGCACCCGGTACCGCGACTTCAGGCAGATCATGGACGGCTACGCGGCCTACCTCGCCGAACGGCCGCTGCCGGACCGGCTCTCCGCGGCGGGCGCCGCGCCGCTGGTGGTCTTCGGCGACGCCGACCCGCGCTGGGACCCGGCGTCGGCGCGCCGGTACGAGGCCGTGCCCGGCGCCCGCGTCGAGTACCTGGCCGGGGTCGGGCACGTGGCCATGCTCGAGGACCCCGGCGGCGTCAGCCGTCTGATCCTCGACGCCGCCTGACCGCACCGCCGGTACGGGCCGGGGCCCGGCGACGATCGCTCGTCACCGGGCCCCGAGGTGGTCGAGCGCCGACGTCAGGCGGGCGCGGCCTCGGCCGCGTCGACGTCGTCGAGCGCGTCCAGCTCGGCCAGGTCCGCAGCGACGATCTCCGCGATCTGCACGGCGTTGAGCGCCGCGCCCTTGCGCAGGTTGTCGTTCGAGACGAACAGCAAGAGTCCGCGCCCGCCGGGCACGGACTGGTCGGTGCGGATGCGCCCGACGAACGACGGGTCGGCGCCCGCCGCCTGCAGGGGCGTCGGCACATCCGCCAGCTCCACGCCCGGCGCGGCGGCCAGCAGCTCGCGCGCCCGCTCCGGCGTGATCGCGGCGCCGAACTCGGCGTGGATCGCCAGCGAGTGCCCGGAGAACACCGGTACGCGGACGCAGGTCCCCGCGACGGCCAGGTCGGGCAGGCCGAGGATCTTGCGGGACTCGTTGCGGAGCTTCTGCTCCTCGTCCGTCTCGCCGGAGCCGTCGTCCACGAGGTTCCCCGCGAGCGGCAGCACGTCGAACGCGATGGGCGCGACATACTTCTCCGGCTCCGGGAACGTCACGGCCCCGCCCGAGTGCGCCAGCCCCTCCAGGTCGCCGGCCACGGCGGCGCGCGCCTGGTCGGCGAGCTCCTTGACCCCGCCGAGCCCCGAGCCCGACACCGCCTGGTAGGTCGCGACGCGCAGCCGCTCCAGCCCGGCCTCGTCGGCCAGCGGCTTGAGCACCGGCATCGCAGCCATCGTGGTGCAGTTGGGGTTCGCGACGATGCCCTTGGCGGCGTCGGCGATCGCCTCCGGGTTCACCTCGGAGACGACCAGCGGCACCTCGGGGTCGAGGCGCCACGCGGACGAGTTGTCGATGACGACGGCGCCCGCCTCGGCGAACCGGGGCGCGTGCTCGCGCGACGTGCCGCCGCCGGCCGAGAAGATCGCGACCTCGACGTCCGCGAGGTCGTCGGTGGCCGTGGCCGCGACGTCCTCCACGACGACGTCCACGCCCTCGAACGGCAGCGTGCTGCCCGCCGAGCGCGCGGACGCGAAGAACCGCAGCTCCTTGACCGGGAAGGCGCGCTCCGCGAGCAGGCGGCGCAGCACGCCGCCGACCTGGCCGGTGGCGCCGACGACGGCGACGTTGATCCCGGACTCGTTGATCTGGACCATCAGCGCGTCACCGCCCCGAGCCGGCGTAGACGACGGCCTCGCCGTCGGCGGAGTCCAGGTCGAACGCGGTGTGGATGGCGCGCACGGCGTCGTCCAGGGCGTCCTCCCGGGTGACCACCGAGATGCGGATCTCCGAGGTGGAGATCATCTCGATGTTGATGCCCGCGTCGCGCAGGGCGCCGAACAGGCGCGCCGAGACGCCGGGGTGCGACTTCATGCCCGCGCCGACCAGCGACAGCTTGCCGATCTGGTCGTCGTACTGCAGCGAGGCGAACCCGAGCTCCTCCTGCAGCGCGTTGAGCGCCGCCAGGGTGCTGGGGCTGTCGGCGTGCGGCAGCGTGAAGGAGATGTCCGTCAGCCCGGTGTGGGCGGCCGAGACGTTCTGCACGATCATGTCGATGTTCGCGCCGGTGCCGGCCACGACCTCGAAGATGCGGGCCGCGGTGCCGGGCTTGTCCGGCACGCCGACGACGGTGATCTTGGCCTCGCTGCGGTCGTGCGCGACGCCGGAGATGATCGGGGCTTCCATCTGGGTTTCCTCCTCGGCCGCCGGGGCGTTCGGGTCGATCGCGTCGCCGTGCGTGCCGGTGACGAGGGTGCCGGTGGTGCTGCTGAACGAGCTGCGCACGTGCACGGGCACGTCGTAGCGGCGCGCGTACTCCACGGCACGCAGGGCCAGGACCTTCGCGCCGGACGCCGCGAGCTCGAGCATCTCCTCGTAGGTGACGCGGTCGATCTTGCGGGCGCTCGGGACGATGCGCGGGTCGGCGGTGAACACGCCGTCGACGTCGGTGTAGATCTCGCAGACGTCGGCGTCGAGGCCGGCCGCGAGCGCGACCGCCGTCGTGTCCGAGCCGCCGCGGCCGAGCGTCGTCACGTCGTTGGTGGAGCTGACTCCCTGGAAGCCCGCGACGATCGCGACCTGCCCCTTCTCCACCGTCTCGCGGATGCGGTGCGGCACCACGTCCACGAGCCGCGCGCGGCCGTGCACCGCGTCGGTCATGAGCCCGGCCTGCTGGCCGGTGAAGGACTTCGCCTTGACCCCGAGGTTCGTGATCGCCATCGCGAGCAGGGACATCGAGATGCGCTCACCCGAGGTGAGGAGGATGTCCAGCTCGCGCTGCGGGGGGAGGGGGGTGATCTGCCCGGCGAGGTCGAGGAGCTCGTCCGTGGTGTCGCCCATGGCGCTCACCACGACGACGACGTCGTTCCCCGCTCGCTTGGTCGCGGCGATCCGCTTCGCCACGCGCTTGATGCTGTGGGCGTCGGAGACGGATGATCCGCCGTATTTCTGCACGACAAGTGCCATGTCACAACCTTCTGCTGGCCGGCCTCCGTCTCTCTCAACGGTCCGCCGGGGCTTGTGCTTGCCCGTCGATGGTACGTGCCGTCCCGGCGGGCCGACCGCCGCCGTCTCGCATCGTGGCACCCGTGCGCACCCGGCGCCTGTCGAGGGTCTTGCGGCCCTCGCCCGCTGCCTCCAGCGTGGCGTAGACCTCGTGGGCGACGGCGACGTCGA
>JADHZE010000129.1 GCA_026934365.1 Isoptericola sp. QY 916
CCGCACCCCCACGACGATCTCCCAGATGATGGATCTCGTCCTGTCGGACCCGGGGCGTCCCCGCCTCACGTGGTACGCCGACGGTCGTCGACGCGGTGGCGGCCGCGCACCGTCGGGACGCCCACCTCGCCACGGGATGGCCGGTCACCCGGTGGGTGTCGCGGCTCAGGCGCGACCCTCTGCGACGGCTCGGGCTGCGGCGCGGCCCCGACGGCACGGCGACCGACGGGTCGGGAACCGCGACGGGGCCCGAGCGACCCGACCTGGTGCGCAGCTCCCTGCCGACGACGCGCCCCGCCGTCCGCGCGGCGTCGGCGTCGGCGGTGCGCCGGTACGTCGACGAGGTGACCGAGGGCGCGCCCGACCCGTGGGTGCTGGTGGCGCGCGACCGGGCGCAGGACGCGATCGACCGGATGCCCGGGGACCTCGACCAGGCGGTCGTCGGCACCCGCCTGGAGGCGGCGCGCAGGCCGCGCTGGTGGGCGGCGGTGGGCGCCGTGCAGTGGCTGCTCCTCGCGGCCGCGGTCGTGGGCCTGCTGTGGCTCGGCGCCGCCGCGGCGGTCGAGTACTTCCGGCTGCCGCCGCTGATCCTGCCGGTGCTCACCGTGGACCTCACGGCCTCGGGCGGCGGGGTGCTCGAGGTGCCGTGGCCCACCCTGCTGGCGATCGGGGGGCTCCTCGCGGGGCTGCTGCTCGCGCTCGTCGCGCGGGTCTTCACGGCGTGGGGCGCGCGGCGTCGTGCGTCGCGCGTGCGCCGCCGGCTGCGCGAGTCCGTCTCGGGCGTCGCGGACCGGCTGGTGCGCGTGCCGGTGGGGGACGAGCTCGCCGCCCTCGCCCGCTGCCGCGCCGCGGCGGCGATCGCAGCCGGCTGACGCCGGTCCCGGGCGATGCCGTTCGGGAGGCGACGCCGTGCGACGATGCGGACCATGACCCGTCTGCACGTGCCCGTCCCCCTGCGCTGGTCGGACCTCGACGCCTACCAGCACGTCAACAACGTCGCGATGCTCCGTCTCCTGGAGGACGCGCGCATCACGGCGTTCTGGCGGCACCCGGAGGCCGCGGACGGCGAGGAGTGGCCCACCGCGGTCCTCGACACCGGCCCGCACGCCACGTCGCACACGCTGGTCGCCGGGCAGCAGATCGAGTACCTGCGGCCGCTCGCCTTCTCCCGCACCCCGGTCCGGGTGGAGATGTGGATCGGCGCGATCGGGGGCGCGAGCCTCGAGGTCTGCTACGAGGTGCACGACGGCGTCCCCGGCGGGTTCGACCGCACCGGCCCGGCGTCCGGCGGCAAGGCGTACGTCAAGGCCGCGACGACGATCGTCGTCGTCGACGCCGCGACCGGCGCCCCGCGGCGCATCGCCGACGACGAGCGCGCGGCCTGGGAGGCCTACCTCGAGGAGCCGGTGGCCTTCCGCCGCCGCGGCTGACCGCGAGGTAGTACGGATCGCGCCGAGGTAGTACGGATCGCGCCGAGGTAGTACCGGTACCACCTCGCGGTCAGCCGAGCAGGTCCAGCACCGCGCGCTCGGCGGCGGAACGTGTGCGCGTCGGGCCGATCGTCTCGTCGTGCTCCCACAGGTCGACCAGGCGCGGGTCGATGTACGACGCGCGGGCGACCGCCGGGGTGTTGCCGAGCTCTTCGGCGACGTCGCGCACGATCTCCGCGACCACCCGCCGCCGCGCCCGCTGCGACCGCGGCGGCGCGCCGACGTCGGCCAGGGCGCGCGCGGCGAGCACGGTGGCGTGCCAGGTGCGGAAGTCCTTCGGCGTCGCGCCGTCGCCGAGGCGCTCCTTGACGTCGGCCTGCACGTCCGCGCTGGTGACGTCGTGCCAGTCGGCCTCGCCGTCCTCCCGCCACGCGAGCAGGTCGTCGCCCCCGCGGCGCCGCTTGAGGGTCGTGACCAGGGACGCGACCACCGGGTCCTCGACGAGGACGTCGCGCAGCTGCCCCGACTTGGCGGGGTAGCGGAAGTGCACGCTCCCGTCGCGCCGCACGGTGGCGTGCTCCTTGCGGATCGTCGCGAGTCCGTAGCTGCGGTGCTTCGTGGCGTAGACCTCCCCGCCGGCGCGGAAGTACGCGTCGTCGAGCAGCCGGAACGCGAGCGCGAGCACCCGGCGGCGGCCGACGCCGTCGCGGCCCAGGTCGCGCGTCACCCCGGCGCGGGCGGCGGGCAGGCGCCGGCCCACGTCGAGCACGTGGTCGTGCTTGCGGCGGGCGCGCCGCGCCTGCCACTCCTCGTGGTACAGGTACTGGCCGCGCCCGGCGTCGTCGCGGCCGAACGCCTGCAGGTGGCCGTCGGTGTACCGGCAGATCCACACGTCGGTCCAGGCCGGCGGCACCGCCAGGCGGGTGCACCGCGCCACCTCGGCCTCGTCGTCCAGGGGCGCGCCCTCGACGTCGAGGAACACCCAGCCGCCGCCCTTCGCGCGGCGCGAGTAGCCGGGGGAGGACGCGGAGACGCGGCGCAGTCGCACGCGCACAGTGTGCGGCGGCCGCGCGCTCCCCGCAGCGCCTCGGCCGTGGCGCCCGACGTCAGCCGGGCAGCCGGATCATGCCCTCCTGCGCGATGCTCGCCACCAGCCGGCCCTCGCGGTCGTACACGCGGGCCAGGCCCAGGCCGCGCCCGCCCTGCGCGCCTGGCGACTCCTGCACGTACAGCAGCCAGTCGTCGGCGCGCGCGTCGCGGTGGAACCACATGGCGTGGTCGAGGCTCGCCATCGGCACGGCGCCGCCGACGTCGATCCACGACCTGCCCGCCTGGCGCAGCACGGGCTCGAGCATGACCTGGTCGCACGCGAAGGCGAGCAGCGCGCGGTGCAGCAGCGGGTCGTCGGACGCGATCGCGTGCCGGGCGCGCACCCACACCTGCTGGGTGGGCTTCGGCTCCGGGTCGGGGCCCAGGTACAGCGAGCCGCCGACGTGCCGCAGGTCGAACGCCGACTCGTGCGACCAGAACTTCGCGGCCGGGTGGTCGATGCCGTGGAGCACCTCGATCGCCGACGGGACGTCCTCCGGCGCCGGGACGCCGGCAGGCACGGGCTCCGCGGCCTCGTAGCCGGGCTGGTCGGTCTGGAACGACACCGTCAGCGACAGGATCGGCTTGCCGTGCTGGATGGCGTGCGTCCGGCGCGCGCTGAACGACCGTCCGTCGCGCAGCCGCTCCACGGCGAAGTCGATCGGGGTGTCCAGGGCGCCCTCGCGCAGGAAGTAGGCGTGCAGCGAGTGGGGCAGCCGGTCGTCGTCCACCGTGCGCCCGCAGGCCAGCAGGGCCTGGGCGAGCACCTGGCCGCCGTACACGCGCCGGCCGGGGCCGGGCACGCTGTCGCCGCGCCACAGGTCGTCCTCGCCGCGCGGGCCCCAGCCGTCGACCTCGCGCAGGTCGAGCGCCGACAGCAGGCGGTCCAGGGCGTCGGGGATGCCCGCGGCGGCGGGCGTGGTGGTGGACGTCTCGCTCACACGCACTCCAGGTCGATTCGCAGGGTGGGTCGCGGGGTGTGCCGCGCGGACCGCGGCGGGGTCACTCGTCGAACGTGTTGATCATGCTGTACGCCGCGCGCTCCAGGTAGTCCCACAGCTGGGACTCGTGGATCGGCGCCAGGTCCAGCGCGTCGACGGCGGCGCGCATGTGCGCCAGCCAGCGGTCGCGGGCGTCCGGGTTGACCTTGAACGGCGCGTGCCGCATGCGCAGGCGCGGGTGGCCGCGCTGCTGGCTGTACGTCGTCGGGCCGCCCCAGTACTGCTCGAGGAACAGCGTGAGCCGCACCTTCGCCGGCCCGAGGTCCTCCTCCGGGTACATGGGGCGCAGCACCTCGTCCGTGGCGACGCCCTCGTAGAACACGTCGACGAGGCGCTCGAACGTGGCGTGCCCGCCGACGGCGTCGTAGAACGTCTCCGGCGGGGTCACGGGTGAAGTCTGGTCCGTCACCGGGCCATCCTCCCAGACACCCGCGGTGCTGCTCCTCCCGCTCGGCGCCCGGGAGCGTTACGCTGGTCACGGACCTGCAACGACGCATTCCACGGGAGGCCCCCATGACCATCGCCCCGCACAAGGCCGACGACATCCTTGCGGCGCTCGGCGGCAGCCGGAACGTCGTCGACCTCGAGCCCTGCATCACGCGGTTGCGGGTCGAGGTGAGCGACCCGGCCCTCGTGGACGACCAGGGCCTCAAGGCGTCGGGCGCGTTCGGCGTGGTGCGCTCGGGCCGCGTGGTCCAGGTCATCGTGGGCCCGGAGGCCGACGACCTCGCCGCTCAGATGGACCCCCTGCTCGTCTCCTGACTCAGCCCTCGGTCCCCTGCTCGATCACCGCCGGCTCGACGTCGGCCGGCGGCAGGAGCACGCCCGCCGCGCGCAGCTCCGCCTGCGCGCGGCGGCGCAGCTCGCGCGAGACCTCCCACTGTTCGCCCGGCCGGGTCTGCGCGTGGAGGGTGAACGACATGGTGATGTCGTAGACGGCGTCCACGCCGCGGACCGACGGCGCCTCGAGCAGCAGCGGGGCCAGCTCCGGGTCGGCCTGCACGCCGTCGGCCGCGCGGCCGAGCGCGGCCCGCACGGTGTCGAGGTCGGCGTCCAGCGGCACCCGGACCTCCGCGACGGCGCGCGACCACTGCTGCGTCATGTTGCCGGCGCGCAGGATCTCGCCGTTGCGCACGTACCAGAGCGTGCCGTCGAAGGCGCGCACCTGCGTGACGCGCAGCTGGACCTCCTCGACCGTGCCGAGCGCGCCCGAGCCCAGGTCGACCACGTCGCCCACACCGAACTGGTCCTCGACCAGCAGGAAGATGCCGGAGATGAAGTCCTTCACGAGGGCCTGGGCGCCGAAGCCCAGCGCGATGCCGACGACGCCGGCAGAGGCGACCAGCGGGCCCACGTTGACCTGGAGCTCCGCCAGGATCATCAGCGCGATGATCGTGCCGACCACGATGTTGGCCGTCGAGCGCAGCACCGACCCGACGGTGCGTGCCCGCTGCGCGCGCCGCTGGCTGGCCAGCGGGTTCGCCATCGCCAGGGCGTCCTCGACGAACGGCGTGCGCTGCAGGTAGCGGCGCCAGGCGGGGCCGCCCTCGGTGGTCGTCGTGCCCGAGCCGGTGGCGATGCGCTCGGTGACGTGGCCGATCACGCGACGCAGCAGCGCGAGGACGAGCAGCCCCACCACCAGGATGATGAGGATGTGCAGGGGCCAGCCGGTGAACCACTCCCAGAAGGACGAACCGGCGTCCGCGGCGGCCTGGATGGTGTCCTCGACGGCGGACTCGGTGGTCGTCGTGCTCGGGCTGGGCGTGGGGGCGGGGGTCACCGCCGTCGGGGCAGCGGTCCGGAGCGTGGAGATCACGGGGGTCACCCGCCCACGGTAGCGAGCGGGGGCGTCGCGGCGAAACGTCGGCGGGCGTGACGTCGTGCCGCGTGGGCGGACGCCCTGGTGGGACGGGGATGGCAGGATCGTCTCCGTGAGCAAGGACCAGCCGACCACCCCGGACGACGCCCGCGACGAGACCCCGGACGACGCCCGGGACGATACGGGCGGCACGTCCGAGGCGGCGCACGCCGACGAGCCGAGCGCCGAGCTGCGCGAGCTCGCCGAGGCGTACGGCGTGCTCGGCGAGCACCACGGCTTCGGCGGCGAGGTGGTGGTCGCCCCCTCGTCGACCCTCGTGGCCGTGCTGGGCGCGCTGGACGTGCCGGCGGGCACGCCTCAGCAGGTGACGCACAGCCTGCAGCGCGCCCGCGACGACGAGTGGCGGGCCGTCCTGCCGCCCACGGTCGTGGTGCGCGAGGGCGACGGCGCCCAGGTCCCGGTGCACGTCACCGACGGCGCCGCCGTGCACGTCTGGCTCGAGCTGGACGGCGCGGAGCCGGCGGCGCGCGAGCACGCGGTGCGCCGCCGCCGCGACCTGGAGCAGCTCGACGTCCTCGTGGAGCCGCGCTCCGTGGACGGGCGCCGCGTGGGCCGCGCGACGTTCGCGTTGCCGGACGACCTGCCGCTGGGCTGGCACTCGCTGCACGCGCTCACCGAAGGCCACGAGTCCCGCGTCACGGTCGTCGTCACCCCGCGGCGGCTGGAGCTGCCGGCAGGGCTCGACGACGACCAGTGGTGGGGGTTCCTCCTCCAGCTCTACTCGGTGCGCTCGCGCACGTCGTGGGGTGTGGGCGACCTGGCGGACCTCGCCGACCTGGCGTGGCTGACGGCGCACCGCGCGAGGGCGGACTTCGTCGGCGTCAACCCGCTCTCGGCGACCGAGCCGGTGACCCCGGTGACCCCCTCGCCGTACCTGCCGACCAGCCGGCGGTTCCTCAGCCCGCTGTACGTGCGGGTGGAGGACATCCCGGAGACGGCGTACCTGTCGGCGGCCGACCGCTCCCTCGTGGAGTGGGCGGCCGACCCGGTGCGCGACCTCGTGGCCGATCCCGGTGCGCTGGACCGCGACGCGGTGTGGGAGGCCAAGAAGGCGGCCCTCGAAGTGGTGTTCACCGCGCCGCGGCGTGCCGCGCGCGAGGCCGCGTACCAGGAGTTCGTCGCGGAGGAGGGCGCGGGCCTGCGCGACTTCGCCACGTGGTGCGCGATCGTCGAGCACCTCGGCTCCCGTCCGCGACCTGACGAGCTCGGGGACCCGGCGTCGCCCGCGGTCGCCGCGCTGCGCGAGCAGCTCGCCGAGCGCGTGGAGTTCTACGTGTGGCTGCAGTGGGTGGCCGACGAGCAGAAGCAGACCGCCCAGCGCGTGGCCCGCGAGGCGGGGATGCGGATCGGCATCATGCACGACCTGGCCGTCGGCGCCCACCCCCAGGGCGCGGACGCGTGGGCGCACCGCGACGTGCTCGCCCGCGACGTCTCCGTGGGCGCGCCGCCGGACATGTACAACCAGCAGGGCCAGGCCTGGTCGCAGCCGCCGTGGAACCCGCGGGCCCTGGCGCGCGCGGGCTACGCGCCGTACCGCGACATGCTGCGCACGGTGCTGCGGCACGCCGGCGCGCTGCGGGTCGACCACGTGCTGGGCCTGTTCCGGCAGTGGTGGGTGCCCGAGGGGTCCTCGCCGGCCGACGGCGCGTACGTGCGCTACGACCACGAGGCGCTGCTCGGCATCCTGTGCCTGGAGGCGCACCGCGCGGGCGCCGTCGTCGTGGGGGAGGACCTCGGCGTCTTCGAGCCGTGGGTGCGCGACGAGCTCGCCGACCGCGGCGTGCTGGGCACCTCCGTGCTGTGGTTCGAGAAGGAGGACGGCCGCCCCCTGGAGCCGGAGAAGTACCGGCGCGCGTCGCTCGCGACGGTCGGCACGCACGACATGCCGCCCGCCGCCGGGTACCTCGCGGGGGAGCACGTGGACCTGCGGGAGCGCCTCGGGCTGCTCGCCGACGACGCGCAGGAGCTGCGCGCCGCCGCCCGCACCGAGCGCGACCAGGCGGTGCTGGCCCTCGCCGTGCGCGGGCTGGTCTCCGAGCACCCGTCCGAGCGCGAGATCGTGGAGGGGCTCCACCGGTACCTGCGCAAGACGCCCGCCGCCCTCGTGGGCGTGCAGCTCACCGACGCGGTCGGCGAGCGCCGCACGCAGAACCAGCCCGGCACCGACCAGGAGTACCCGAACTGGAAGGTGCCGCTGGCCGACGGGTCGGGCAACGTCGTCCTGGTCGACGACCTCTTCGACAACGCCCGCCTGATCTCCCTGGTGCACGCCGTCCGCACCGCGAGATAGAGAACCTTCCGCCTGAGATAGAGAACTGTTCGGCTCGAGATAGAGAACTGTGCGGCTCGAGATAGAGAACCTCCCGCTCGAGATAGAGACCTGTGTCGGACGAGAGTGAAACCTGACGCAGTCCACAGGCGAGCGGCCCGGCAGGCTGTCCACAGATCCGCCCTGCGGCGGCCTGCTCTGACAACCGGTGCCCCATCGTGGGCCGATGGAACTCGCCCGCCCGGCTCCGCCGCCGCTCGTACCGCCCACGCTCCCCAGGCTCCTGACCGCGCGGAGCATCCCCGACGCCGAACGCATCGCGGACCTGGAGGACGAGCTGGTGCGGGTGCGTCCCGGCCTCTTCACGACGACGGACCCGGCGTCGCCGGTCGCGATCGCGCAGCGCGACGTCCTGCTCGCCCGGATCGCCGCTGCCCGCGCCCACCTCGACAGCGAGTATTGGTTCAGCCTCGACTCCGCGGCGGCCCTGCACGGGCTCTGGACCTACCGGCTCTCGCGCCGTGTGCACCTCACGCAGCTGTACCCGCCACAGGTCCGCCGCGAGGACGACTCGTGGGACCACCGTTTCCACCTGACGCGCCACTGGACGGCGCTGCCGTTGCGGGACCGCACGCTCGTCAACGGCGTCCCCGTCACGACGATCGAACGGACCGCCGCGGACTGCGCGCGGCTGCTGTCACTGCCGGCGGCGCTCGTGGTGATGGACTGCGCGCTGCACCACCGGGCGGACCGTGAGCTCATCGCCCGCATCATCGACGAGTCGCGCGGTAAGCGCGGCGTCGTGCAGGCACGCCGCGTGCTCTCCCTGGCCGATGCTGGCTCCGAGTCACCGGGCGAGAGCCTCACCCGTCTGGCCGTGACCGACTGCGGGCTGCCCCGACCGTCGACGCAGATCCCGGTGGAGACCACGCTCGGAACCAAGTGGATCGACCTGGGTTGGGAAGAACCCAAGGTCGGGATCGAGTTCGACGGCGAGGTCAAGTACACCGATCTCGCCGATGGCGACCCGGACGCCGTGCGACGTCGTGAGCGCGAGCGTCACGAGGCGATTGAGGCCGAGGGCTGGAACCTCGTGCGCAACGCGTGGCCCGACATCGACGCGCCGCACGGCTTCGACGTCCGCGTCCGGCGTGCACTCGCGGGGAGGTGGCGCCTTCTGCCTGACCGTGACGACTGACCGAAAGACCGTCGTCCGGGACGCCGATGCCCCTCGAGACCTGGTCTCGAGGGGCATCGGCATGTCCGGTCGAGATCTCGCGGACCTCGCCTCTCTATCCCGCAGCTCCCGCCTCTCTATCTCGGCGGGGCGGTTCTCTATCTCGCGGTCAGGCGTCGACGGCCTGGGCGGCGAGCGCGCGCTCGGTGCCGGCGAGCTGCTCCACGACCATGCGGCGCAGGGCCGCGGGGGCGTCGGCGTTCGCGTCCAGCCAGCCGCGCACGGCGTCGCGCAGCGCGGCCGACGCGAGCGGCGCCGGGTAGAGCCCCTCGATGAGCTCCTCCGCGATGTGGTAGCTGCGCGTGGTCCAGATCGGCAGCAGCGCGTCGACGTAGCGGGCGGCGAACGGCTCGAGCACGGCCGGGTCCGTCACGTGCACGAAACCGGCGGCCGTGGAGCGGATGATCGCGTTCGGCACGTCCGCCCGGTCGACGACGGACGCGAACGCGGCCTCCTTGCCCGCGACGGTCGGCGTCGCCGCACGCGCTCGGGCGGCCGCCTGCCGGCCGGTGGCCGTGTCGTCCTGC
Source organism: Isoptericola sp. QY 916 (assembly GCA_026934365.1). GTDB lineage: Bacteria > Actinomycetota > Actinomycetes > Actinomycetales > Cellulomonadaceae > Isoptericola > Isoptericola nanjingensis. Next base: position 9,433 of record JADHZE010000129.1, read on the forward strand.
GCGAGGGCCGCGTCGATCTCGGCCTCGTCGGCCGCGCCGAGCAGCACGAGGCTCTCCAGCAGCTCCCACCGCAGGTCGGTGTCCACGGTGAGCCCGTCGAGCGCGACCGTGCCGTCGAGCAGGCCCCGCAGCGGGGCGACGTGGTCCGGCGTCGACGCGAGCTGCGCGAGGAACTTCACCAGCTGCAGCTGCAGGTCGGAGCCCGCGGCCGCCTCCTGCGCGAGGCCCCAGAGCCGGTCGCCGATCCGCGCCAGCGTGGCGGCGCGACGCTCGGGCGCCACGTACGAGCGGGCGGCCAGGCCGAGCTGGTTCAGCGTGGTGCGGACCGTCGTCGACTCCGTCTCGGCGGCGATGTTGCCGAGCACGAGGTCCACGTACGACGACGCCGGCGTCTCGCCGTCGCGCACGGCGTCCCACACGGAGCCCCACACGAGGGACCGGGCCAGCGGGTCGGAGATGCGCGACAGGTGCTCCACGGCCGCCGCGAGCGACGCCTCGTCGAGGCGGATCTTCGCGTACGCGAGGTCCTCGTCGTTGAGCAGCACGAGGGCCGGGCGCTCGCGGCCCACCAGGTCCGCGACCTCGGTGCGCTCGCCGTCGACGTCGATGACCACCTGGTGCGTGCGGGTCAGCACACCGTCGACGAGGTCGTAGAAGCCGATCCCGAGCCGGTGCGGGCGGATGGTCGGGTAGTCGGCCGGGGCCGACTGCAGCACCGCGAAGCCGGTGATGCGGCCCTCGGCGTCCACCTCGATCTCGGGGCGCAGGGTGTTCACGCCGGCCGTCTCGAGCCAGGCCTTCGACCAGGCGGTCAGGTCGCGGCCGCTGGTGGCCTCGAGCTCGACCAGCAGGTCGCTCAGCTCGGTGTTGGACCAGGCGTGCTTGCGGAAGTACGCGGAGACGCCGGACAGGAACTCGTCCCGCCCGACCCACGCCGCGAGCTGCTTGAGCACGGACGCGCCCTTGGCGTACGTGATGCCGTCGAAGTTGACCTGCACGTCCTCGAGGTCGCGGATCTCGGCGACGATCGGGTGCGTGGAGGGCAGCTGGTCCTGCCGGTAGGCCCACGTCTTCTCCATCGCGGAGAACGTGGTCCAGGCGGCCTCCCACTCGGTGGCCTCGGCGGTCGCGAGCGTGGACGCGTACTCCGCGAACGACTCGTTGAGCCAGAGGTCGTTCCACCACTTCATGGTGACCAGGTCGCCGAACCACATGTGGGCCAGCTCGTGCAGGATCGTCACGACGCGGCGCTCGCGGACGGCGTCGGTCACCTGGGAGCGGAAGACGTACGACTCGGTGAACGTGACGCAGCCCGGGTTCTCCATCGCGCCCATGTTGTACTCGGGCACGAAGAGCTGGTCGTACTTGTCGAACGGGTACGGCACGCCGAACGTCGACTCGTAGAACTCGAAGCCCTTGCGGGTGGTCTCCATGATGTAGTCCGCGTCCAGGTGCTCGGCGAGCGAGGAGCGGCAGAAGACGCCGAGCGGGATCGTGCGGCCGTCGGAGGACGTCAGCTCGCCCCGCTGCACGGCGTAGGGGCCGGCGACGAGGGCCACGAGGTAGGACGAGATGCGCGGCGTCGGCTCGAACGTCCAGGTCGCGGCCGGGACGTCGGCGTCCGTCGCGTGCGTGGCCGGCGTCGGTTCCGGCGTCGGCTGGTTCGAGACGACCTGCCAGGCCGCGGGCGCCGTGACGGTCACCTGGTAGGGCGCCTTGAGGTCGGGCTGCTCGAAGGTCGCGAAGACGCGGCGGGCGTCCGGCACCTCGAACTGGGTGTAGAGGTAGACCTCGCCGTCCACCGGGTCGACGAAGCGGTGCAGGCCCTCGCCGGTGTTCATGTAGGCGCAGTCGGCGACGACGCGCAGCTCGTTCGTCGCGGCCAGGCCGGTCAGGGCGATGCGCGAGTCGGCGAACACCTCGGCCGGGTCCAGGGCGACGCCGTTGAGCACGACCTCGCGCACCGACGGCGCGACCAGGTCGACGAACGTGCTCGCGCCGGGGGTGGCGGAGAACCGGATGACGGTGGTGGACGCGAACGTGGTCGGTCCGGTGGTGAGGTCGAGGTCGACGGCGTACGACTCGACGTCGGTGACGACGTCGGCGCGCTCGATCGCCTCGGCGCGGGTGAGGTTCTCTCCGGGCACGGGTTCTCCCTTGTCTCCAGGTGGTGCAGCGCGTGATGGGCGCGCAGGCTCGCGCACGATGATGCCACCTCGGGCCTGCCGGGACGCACGGGATTCCCGGCCTCGGCCGCGCACGGGGCGGGGGCGGGTTCGACCGCCGAGACCCGATCGTGACATCCTGCCCGGTGCGTCGCCGCCGTGCGGGTCCCCGCCACCCGGCGCACGACGCCCGAGGAGTGACTGGAGGGAGTCCAGATGTCCGGCACCGTTCCGCCGCCCCCGCCGGGGTCCGACGGCAGGCCGTCGACCGTGCCGTCGAGCGTGCCGCCGGCAGTGCCGCCGACGTCGCCGGCCACCGGGGTGCGCCGCGTCGCGTCCGCGTACCAGCGCCCGGTCGGCGCCGACCCGGTGGCCGAGGTGCCGCTGCAGCAGGTCACGGCGCCCGCGCCCGCCACGCCCCCCGCGGGGGCGGCGACGGTGCACGCCCCCGTGCCCCCG